>JAFYXB010000021.1 GCA_017546345.1 Alistipes sp.
GGTTAGATACCTCTGCGAGACGATATACGTTAGCCTCGCGTGCACGGTAGTCACCACCCTTGATTGTGTCGTAGAATAGACGATATACAGAGTCGTGATCGTTCTGATAGTTCTTTGCTGCGTTGATACCACCCTGTGCTGCGATAGAGTGAGCACGACGTGGTGAATCCGAGATGCAGAAAATCTTTACGTTGTAGCCCAACTCACCGAGTGAAGCAGCTGCAGAAGCACCACCAAGACCGGTACCTACAACGATGATATCCAACTTACGCTTATTAGCAGGGCTCACTACCTTAATAGCCGCCTTGTGATTGCTCCACTTCTGAGCCAACTCACCAGCGGGGGTTTTTGCATCTAATTTATAAGCCATAATATATAATTTTTATTGTTTGTCGAGTTAATGTGTGATTACAAACCGGGTGTCCAGTTAACCATCTCTGCGATGAAGTCGCCGCTCTTGAGGAAGCAAACAACTGCTACAACAGCGAAGCCGAGGAAGATAAGGGTTGCAACAACGTTAGCAACGCACTTGAGGCGTGGATACCATGTGTCGTTAGCAAAACCTGCAGTCTGGAACATAGACCAAACACCGTGTGTGAGGTGGAACCACAAAGCGGCAAACCAAACAAGGTAGAGAACTACGTTGTACCACTTAGAGAAAGTGAATGCCATAAGCAAAGCACCGTTTGCTGGGTGGAATGTAAGCTCTGCGCCATCTGTTGCGAACTGTGAGTGAAGAACCTCAACAAGCTGCATCTTTGACCAAAAGTGTACAAGGTGAAGACCAAGACCGAGAACTACGATGATACCCAACACGAGCATATTCTTAGAAGCCCAAGATACGCCCTTCTCCTGAACAGTTACAGCGTAGCGCTGCTTACCGCGAGCACGGTAGTTGTTGAGAGTAAGGATGAAGGCATAGAGGAAGTGTACTGCTACACCGCCAGCCAAAACTACAGTAGCTGCGAGTGCATACCAGTTAGCACCGAGGAACTCGCAAACCATGTTGTACGCCTCACGGCTGAAAAGTACCGTAAGGTTCATTGACATGTGGAAAAGGATGAAGAGCACGAGGAAGCATCCTGTAACGCTCATCACAAGCTTCTTTCCCACTGATGAATTAGTTAAAAAACAGCTCATAGTGTAAAAATTTAAGTATGATTTGTAAATAGTTTAGCTTTCGTATTTATCTTCTATGCACAGCTGTAGCCCGTAGTACAGCCTCGATTATTACTGCAAAGATAAGAATTGTTTATAAAATAACAATACCTAAAACTCTCTTTTTTATCCCGATTGTCGATATTTATCTAATTTCGCAGTGGTTACACTTCGTTTTTTTGACCTATTGCTACCGATGTTTGCAAAATTCGGGTAAACTTCGTAACTTGCAGATGCAAATTGGGTGAAAAACTAATAATATGCGATTGTAGATGGATAGTAAAATCGTAAAACAGGAGGTGCGCCGTGAGGTGCGAAGCCGTATCAAGCAGCTGAGCGCCGAGCAGAAGATGTCGGCATCACGCAAGATATTTGAGAATGTGGAACAACTCGAGGCTTTTGTCGAGGCACGTTGTATAGCTCTCTATGCAGCTCTTCCAGACGAGGTTCCAACCTCGGAGGTTATTGCACATTGGCATTCCGAAGGCCGCAGAGTGGTACTCCCACGTGTCGAAGGTGATGTTATGCGTTTCTATGACTACGCTCCCGAAGCTCTGCAGTCGGGCTACCAGGGTATAGATGAGCCGATGGGTGATGTGGAGTGCTCGGAAGAGGATATCGACCTCATTATTGTCCCTGCGCGTGCCTTTACTCAGTCGGGAGTGCGTCTCGGTCGTGGAGGTGGATTTTATGATAAGTATATGTCGCTTCAGAGCTTTAGAGCGCATAAAACGGGCGTAGCTTTCGAGTGCCAGATTTTCGACGGGCTACCGTTTGATTCTCACGATATTAAGGTCGATGAAGTAGTATCCGCATAGCTGGTTTTATAGCATATAAAAAGAGTAGATAGGGTAGTTCTTGATGTGTGTTACACTCGACTATCCTATCTACTCTTTGTCTATTTTCTATTAGCTATAATCCTGCGCGCTCCTCCTCGCTCCACTCGCGGTAGGGGTGGGTGCGTAGGTGAGAGTTGTAGTAGCGGCGTATGCCCGTAACCTCCTTGCCAAGCCACTCGGGACGAACAAACTCCTCATCTACACTCTGTAGCTCGACTTCGGCAAGTACGAGGCCGGCGTTCTCGCCCTCGAAGATGTCAACCTCGAAGGTGTGTCCCTCGAAATCTACACAGTAGCGACGTTTCTCGATCAGTGCGCCCTCGCGGAGCTTTAGAAGTTCGAAGGCTTCCGAAGCCTTAATCTCGTGCTCCCATTCGAAACGCGACAAGCCGCCATCCATCGATGGCCCTTTTATCGTAAGCCATGCTCGCTCATCGCCGATGCGTACCCTCACGGTGCGGTGTCCCGTTGCGATGTAGCCTTGAACAAGGTGCATAGAGCTGCGGGCAAGTTCGATGAACTCGCCCGCAACCAAAAACTTACGTTCTATCTCTTGTGCCATACACTACATCTCGGGGGCAAACATAGGATCCCACGAAGGAAGCATCACAGCCTTCTGCTCGAGGAGCTTGAGGGTAGCTTCGGGGAAGTACTTCTTGTTCACAACAACGCGGAACATATACTCCTCGAACCACTCGTCGGTCATGATAAGGTTGCCCTGCCAGCCAGATGTTGAACCCCAGCTATTCTCTACCATCCACTTCTTAGAGTTACCCTCCTCGTCAAGATCTACAGCGATGAGTGTCATGGCGTGTGACGAGCCGCTTGCGAAGGTGCGTACTCGCTGCTCCTTATTCATGGGGAACTCAACGCCCATCAACGACTCGTAGTCGTAGTTGTTTACGTCGAGCATACCGCGCTTGCTATCAAGGAACTTGCCAACGTCGCATGAGAAGTACATCGCAGTATTATCCTTGAGCGAAGCGATAGCCAATGCCTTAACCTCCTCGATAGGCAAGTTGAGATATACCCAGTTGTCGCCATCGTATACGTGACGGTCGTACTCAATCTCGTATACCTTATAATACTCGCGTGTAGGATTGTTCATAACCATCACAAAGTCATTCTCCAAGTCGATATCGCCGAAGAACTCCTTGTAGAACGACTTAGGAGTGTAGTGCTTAACCTCTACTGGCTTGCCATCCTTATCCTTGCGTGTCCAATCGAACTCTGTAGGAGGAACGCCCAAACAACGAGCCAAGATTGTGTAAATCTCGGTAAGCATCTCGGTCTTGAGGGCGACTGTTGAGCGACGATCCTTCTGCTCGCGAAGCTTGAGGCCAAACTCGCGAAGCTTGAGCTTGAGCAACTCGCTCATCTTGTCGGTATAGTTGCTCTGGTAGCTCTCGGGCATAACCTCTGCGGGCACCACGCCATACTTCATAACGAGGTTTGATACGCCTGTAAACTGACCGCCATCGTTAAGTGGATTCTTGAACAACCACTCCACCTGACGATCCTCCATAGGAAGGTTGCGAGTGTCGATAACGCCCTGAAGGAAGAGGTTACACTTCTCCAACTGGTCGTAGAAGAAGAGATAGTTGTGCGAGAAAACCAAGCCTGGGAGCTCCAAATCGTCGATCATCTTAGCGCGAAGAACGTTAAGACCTGTGAATAGCCAGCAACGACCAGATTGATACTGGTTTGTGATACCCTTAGTGCGCACGCGGTGCGAGAAGTGGGTGTCGATCATGGCGAGGTTCTCGCCATTCATTGCCAATGTATTGATAGGCGTGCTGCTCAAGGCGTTGCGTGCTGCCTTGTCGGCTGAAGATGCAGTGTAGCCTGTGCGGATTTGCTCCATCATAGCCTCGGTGATACCACCCTTATCCTGCTGTGCAAATGCTACTGTTGATGTAGCGATAGCAAGTAGAAAAACAAAAAATCGTTTCATAGTTATTCGTTGTTAGTTAGTTTATTCAATGTTTGGTATTGGCCATTTGCGCAATTCGCGGTTAAGCTCCCTCTCACGACCGCCGACACAACTATTGAGCAGCGCGTGAAACGCTTCGGAGTGGTTGTGGTGGCGCGTATGGCATAGCTCGTGGAGAATGATAAAATCGCGCAGATGCTCGGGTAGAGTCATTATATATATGGATAATGATATGCCGTTACGTGCACTGCACGATCCCCAGCGAGTGCGTGCCGAGCTGAAGCGTAGCGATGTGTAACTAAAGCCATGCTCCGTGGCTAATCGCGCTATGCGCTCACTCAAATCGGTGCGTGCATCCTTGCGAAGCTGTGCCAGTATCTCGCGTGTGAGTGACGGACATTTCTCGCTTCGATTGGCTATGCGCTCTTTGGTTCGCTCTATCCACTCTCTGCGACTCTCAGCAAAGGCTATGGCCTCGCGTTGTGAGCAAAACAGAGGGTAGCTAAGACGTAGCGTTAGGTCGCGACGCATACTGAGGCGTATGGAGCGTGAACGAAGCGATCGCACACACTCGATAACGCCCAATTCGGGATGCGTAACCTTAGCCATAGGCCGACTACTCAGCCTCGCCAATGCGCTGACGTACCACCTCGAAGAGCATGATAGCCGCAGCGGCTGCCACGTTCAACGACTCGGTATGTCCGATAAGTGGAATTGCAAGCTGCTCATCGCATAGCTTCAAAACCTCCTTCGAGATACCCTTATCCTCAGCACCCATGACAATAGCCGTAGGCTTGCGAAGGTCGGCATCGTAGAGGAGCTTGCGACTCTTCTCCGTAGCGGCTACAATCTGGAAGCCCTCAGCTTGCAGTGTCTTAAGCGTATTGCGGATAGAGCCTACGCGGCATACGGGGATGCTGTGGAGAGCACCTGCCGACGAGCGTATAGCATCGCCATTTACGGGTGCGGAGTTCTTCAAAGGTGTGATAAGTCCGTGAGCACCAGCACACTCTGCCGAACGAGCGATACCACCGAAGTTGCGTACGTCGGTCACACCGTCGAATACTACGATGAGTGGTGTCTCGTCCTCGGGAACACGCTCCAAGATGTCGTTTAGCTCTACATACTCGATAGCTGCCATCTGTGCTACTACGCCCTGGTGGTTACCCTTTGTGAGGCGGTTGAGCTTCTCCACGGGTACCTCCTGCCAATGTAGGTGGTGGCGTGTGAGAAGATCCTTCAAGTCGCCCATGAGCTGACCCTCAGCACCCTTACGGATGTAGATGCGCTCAATCTGCTTGCGTGCCTCGACAGCCTCGGCCACGGGGCGGATACCAAAGATAATATTCTCCATATTCTTAGTTTTGTTCAGTTATTTCCAATTCATACGAGGCTTTCTCCCACTCGTGCATCAAGCGGTCGTACTCCTCCTTGAGGGCGTTATACTTTGTATACTCCTCGGCGTTGTACTCCGTAGCTGTAGCGAAGCGATTGTCATACTCGGCAATCTGCTTCTCGACCTTTGCCAACTCCTCCTCGATGCCCTCGACAACCTTGCGTAGCTTACGTACGAGCTTCTCTTGCTCCTTTTTCTGCTCGTAGGATAGCTTGCCCGTATTTGTCGCGGCATTGCTCTTCTCTGCGGAAGATGTGGGTTTGTCGTGACGCTCAATCTCGGCGAGTGACTCGATCTTACGCTTCTCCAAGAAGTACCAGATGTCACCCAAATACTCCTTCACGCCACCATCGCGGAACTCGTAGATGCGATCCACAAGGCCATCCAAAAATTCGCGGTCGTGCGACACAACGACAACCGTACCGTCGAACTTCTGTAGCGCACTCTTAAGGATATCCTTCGAGCGCATATCCATATGGTTGGTAGGCTCGTCGAGTACCAAGAGGTTGTATGGTTCGAGCATCAGACGCGCCATGGCAAGGCGTGAGCGCTCACCACCCGAGAGTACCTTTACCTTCTTGTCGATATCTTCGCCACGGAATAAAAATGCTCCGAGAATATCACGTAGACGTGTGCGGATATCGCCAACGGCAACGCGATCGAGCGTGTCGAATACCGTAAACTCGCCATCCATCAGGTCATCCTGATTCTGTGCATAGTAGCCGATATTTACATTCGCTCCGATGCGAATCTCGCCCTCGCTCTTCTCCAACTCGCCGATAAGCATACGTGCAAAGGTGGTCTTACCCTCGCCATTGCGACCCACCAACGCAATCTTCTGTCCGCGCTCGATGGTAAACTCTGCGCCCGAGAATATGCGCTTCTCGCCAAAGGCCTTACCTACGCCCTTAACGTCGGCTACGATGTCGCCCGAACGTGGCGCTGGAGGAAATTTGATGTTGAGGCGTGACAAATCCTCCTCATCTACCTCGATACGCTCAATCTTCTCGAGCTGCTTGATGCGCGATTGCACCTGATTACTCTTCGTAGGCTTGTAGCGGAACTTCTCGATAAACTCCTCGGTCTTCTCGATAAGTTTCTGCTGGTTCTCGTAGGCCGCCTGCTGTTGTGCACGACGCTCGGCACGCAACACGACATACTTCGAATATGGTACCTTGTAGTCGTAGGCCTTACCCAACGATAGCTCGATGGTGCGTGTCGTTACGTTATCCAAAAAAGCGCGGTCGTGCGAAATAAGAAGCACCGCACCGCTATAGTTCTTCAGATAATCCTCCAACCACTGAATACTCTCGATGTCGAGGTGGTTGGTAGGCTCATCCAAAAGTAGTAGCGAGGGGCGTTGTAGTAGTAGCTTAGCAAGCTCGATACGCATACGCCAACCACCCGAGAATTCGCGTGTAGCACGGCCGAAGTCCGAACGCTTGAAGCCCAAACCGAGCAACGTGCGCTCAATGTCGGCATCGCGTGTGTCGCCACCTAAGATGTGGTAGCGGTCGTTGGCATCGTTGAGGCGATGTAGCAAAGCCTCATACTCGGCCGACTCGTAGTCGTCGCGTGCTGCGATCTCGTTTGTTAGTCGCTCGATATCGGCCTCTATGCGTAGTACCTCGCTGAAGGCCTTGGCAGTCTCGGCAACAAGCGTCGTCGTGTCGGCCACGCGCATCTGCTGAGGAAGATAGCCTAAGGTACACTCGCTATTGATGGTTACTGTACCTTCCGTAGGCTGCTGCTCCTTGGTGATTACGCGTAGTAGGGTGGTCTTACCCGCTCCATTCTTGCCTACAAGACCGATGCGGTCTTTAGGGTTGATAAGGAACGAGATACCATCGAATAGCGTCCAACCGCCGTAGCTTATGCTGATGTTGTCAAGCGATATCATCTGCTACGAATTAAGCATGTCGATAATAGCCTGCTCGGGGCTCTCGGCACCAAATACAGAGCTTCCAGCAACCAATGCCTCGGCACCTGCATCGAACAAAAGGCGTGAGTTAGAGGCTGAGATACCGCCATCTACCTCGATGATAAGGTCGTTAAGACCCAACTCCTGCTTCTTGCGTGTAAGATACTCGCACTTCTCGATTGATGAAGGCATGAACTTCTGACCACCAAAGCCGGGCTCGACGCTCATTACCAATACCATATCCAACTTTGGAAGAAGCTCGTCGAGTACCTCGGGCGATGTACCAGGCTTAATCGAGATACCCACCTTAGCACCCGCCTTGCGGATAAGTTCGATGCACTCCTCGATATTCTCTGTAGCCTCATAGTGGAATGTAACGTAGTCGGCACCTGCCTCAACGAAGCGTGTTACATACTTCTCAGGAGCTACGATCATAAGGTGAACATCCAACACTTTGTTAGTTGCCTTGCGCATAGGCTTCATCAATGGGAAGCCGAAAGAGATGTTGGGTACAAATACACCATCCATAACGTCGATGTGTACCCACTCAGCCTGTGAGCGGTCAAGCATTTTGATGTCGCGTTCGAGGTTTCCGAAGTCGGCTGAAAGTACCGACGGAGCAATAATTCGTCTCATTGTATATTTATGTTTTAGTTAGAATCTGCTACTTATAGCCATAGTATCGGACAAAGATACTAAAAACAGTTGAAATAACCACACAAAAGAGGGATAATAATACGATATAATTGAAAGTTGTGCTAATAGTTTTGCAAAACAATAAAAATGTTTTACCTTTGTGGCAACTTAGGGGTGCTGAGTCGGCTAACTTTGTGGCACAAGCGTACGGTGTGTAGCAGGGTAGACGACGAGGCTGAGATTAGACCCATTGTACCGGATACGGGTAATGCTGAGACCGGGATTGGAAACATCTCGTAAAGATTGGGAAAAGTCACTCCGACACGTGGCGAATAGTGACAATTCTCAAACTTTAATAAAACCCCTTTTCAACTTAAATTATTTTAAAGTATGAAAAGGATTTTTTGTTTTTTAGCCCTGCTATGTATTCTCTCTGCAGGGGTGCAGGCTTCAGAGCCTGATTACTATCTTCTCGACACTACGCGTGTTTACGAAATGGACGTGGTCGAGGTAATCACAACAAATGCAAAGCGAACAACGCCCGTAGCTCACGAAAACCTAACACGTGAGGCTATCGTGCGTAGTAGCTACGGTACGGATATTCCTACGGCACTTGCTCTCACTCCTTCGATGATTGCAACCAACGAGACAGGTATCGGTATCGGTGCTACATCGATACGTCTGCGTGGTACGGATGCCACGCGTATCAATGTGACTGTCAATGGTGTATCGCTCAACAATCCCGATTCGCACTCGGTCTATTGGTACGACACGCCCGACCTTATCTCGTCGGTCGGCACGATGCAGGTGCAGCGTGGAGCGGGTGTCTCGACAAATGGCGCGGGAGCCTTTGGTGGTGCAGTGTCGATGACTACCGATGCTCTCAAGCCCAACTTTGGTGGTTCGGCCTCACTTAGCTACGGCTCGTATAATACCAATAAGCAGGCGTTGCAACTCTCCTCAGGACTTATGGCTGACCATTGGGTTGTCGATGCACGTGTCACGCATATCGGCTCGGATGGATATATCGAGCGAGGCTCGACCGATCTTAAAAGTTATATGGCGCAGGTGGGTTACTATGGCGATAAGACTAAGTTAAAACTTTTGTCGTATGGCGGTATGGCTAAGACCTATCTTACATACAACGGCATATCGCGTGAGGAGATGGCTCTATATGGCCGCCGCTACCATACCTCGGGGCAGTACGAAACGTCGGATGGACCATACGTCTTGGCCGACGGTACGCATGTCGATTATTACGATGACCAGACCGATAACTACTTGCAAATCAACAATCAGCTCGTCATAAATCATCGTTTCGATAAGCGTTGGCAGCTAAACGCTACGTTGTTCTATACCTATGGTTATGGCTATTATAATCAGTATAAGGATGATGCGTGGCTTGCGGGTTATACCAACCTTAAGACTGATGTCGAGCAGTCGGACTTGATTCGTAGTAAACTGATGTACAACCACCTCGGAGGAGCTAACGTTGCAGCCAATTATAACACGCGCAACCTCGACCTTACGTTTGGCGGTTCGTATAGCTACTATACGTGTCCGCACTGGGGCGAGCTGAGATGGGTTGATGGCCTCGATAGCTCGGAGCTTGGTGGTCGTTGGTATGATAACGATGTTGAAAAGCACGACGGCAATATCTTTGCGCGTGCCGATTGGTGTGTGTTGCGCGGTTGGGAGGATAATGAGCTGCACCTCTTTGGCGATTTGCAGTACCGTTATGTAGGCTATCGAGCGTGGGGTACGAACGATAATGCTATATGGAGCGATGATGGTGTTATGATGCAGCCGATAGATGTCGATAAGGAGTATAATTTCTTCAATCCTCGCCTCGGTATCAGCTATATACATCATCGACATAATGTATTTGCTTCGGCTGCTGTTGCTCATCGTGAACCTACACGTTCCGACTTTACGGATCGTCATATGTTCGCTGCAGATGATGGCTATCCAGAACCTGAGCGACTCCTTGATTTCGAGCTTGGATATAACTATATAGCTCCTCGCCTAAGCCTCGGCATTAACCTATATTATATGCTCTATCACAACCAGCTTGTGGCTACGGGTATGGTCAATGATGGCGATGATGCACTCAATGTAAATGTGGATCGCAGCTATCGTCGAGGTGTCGAGCTTATGGCTTCGTGGAGAACGGCAAAGTGGCTTACGCTCTCGGCAAATGCTACGCTCTCGCAGAATAAAATTCGTGACTATGTAGACGAGTTGCGCGATAGTCCTACCTATGGCCAAAATCTTGGCGATATGACCATATCGTACTCTCCCTCGGCTATGGCTTCGTTCTCGGCGGACTTCCATATCGGAGGTTTTGGCGCTGTGTGGACGACGCAGTATGTTGGTAAGCAGTATTTTACGAATAACGAGATCGATGCCCTGTCGCTCGATGCCTACTGTGTTACAAATCTCGATTTAGGCTATAATCTTACCACAAAGCAGGGCTCTACGGTGCGTTTTGGTGTGACTATCTACAACCTCTTCTCGACGCTCTACGAGTCGAATGGCTATGGGTACTCCTATATGTGGGATGGCGAGCGTTACGACGAGGCCTACTACTTCCCTCAGGCTCCTATCCACTGCTTGGCGAATGTAACTGTGAACTTCTAAAAATGTAACTATGAGTTGGTCTTTGGCGCTACAAATCATCGGCACGACACTCGGTCTGTTATATCTGTGGCTCGAGTATCGCGCGAATATATGGCTCTGGGTTGTTGGAGCTATCATGCCCTTGGTGCATGGCGTGCTATATCTGACGAATGGCATATATGCCGATGCGGCGATGCAGTTATACTACCTCTTGGCGGGTATCTATGGCCTTGTTGTGTGGCGTCGTAGACCTAAAGGTGGTGAGACGCTGCAAATATGCCATACCCCCGCAGGGTGGTATCTGAAACTATTTGTGGTATATGCCGTGCTGCACGTGGTGCTGTACTTCCTACTTACGGAGTTTACCGATAGCCGCGTACCTGTTCTTGACGCTATGTCTACGGCACTGAGCATTGTGGCTATGTGGATGCTCTCGCGTAAGTTGGTCGAGCAGTGGTTGGTGTGGCTTGTTGTTGATATGATCAGTGTCGGTCTATACCTATATAAAGGTATTCCGCTTACGGCAGGCCTCTACACGCTCTATTGCGCCTTGGCCATTGCTGGCTATCTTCGCTGGCGTAGGCAGGCTGCACATAAATAATATAATAGACTGTCCCAAAAGGGCAGTCTATTATATTATTTATACTCTTCGTAGGCGTACTCTATGGCGCGGTTCATCTGGTCGAGGAAGGGTTTGCACCTCTTGAAGTGCTCCGCTGTGCGCTCCAACCAATTCTCCTGCATAAACCATTCGCTGTCGAGCGAGAGGCTCAGGCAGAGTTCGCGCTGACGAATGAGATGTTCATACTCGGGCGCTACGCTAAAGCCTCGCGGTGTGCGCTTTAGGGCATTGCTACTATCGAGCGTGAAGCCGCTATACTCGATATTCGCGACCATCTCTGCGGCGTTATCCTCGATCTCCTCTCTGAGGCTGCGTAGTACGTATGGCTCGGGAGCTACGTTGCCCGCAGCAAGAAACGACCCCTCGCCCCAAGTGTGTCCCTTAGGCGATATGTGGAGGTAGTAGCCGCCATAGCCGCTACGCTTACCGCCACGTGCTACGAAAACGCTGAAGAAGTCCTTATATGGCGTCTTATCCTTCGAGAAGCGCGTATCGCGATAGATGCGGTAGGTGCAGTCGCCAACCCTCAAACCTTCGACACTCTTGTCAAACTCCGTGATTAGCTCGATGAGTCGCTCGACATTGCTTTGATGCTGCTTGAGCACACGACGGTAACGTTCCTTGTTGGCCTCGAACCACTCACGGTTGTTGTTGTCGTGGAGCTCGGATAGAAAGTCAAGTATCTCTTTCATGTTTCGTCGTACAAAAAGGGCTGCCCCGAAAGACAGCCCTGCGTTTTGATATATATGTAACCTTGTAAGGCTGCCTCTATACTACCAAGCGAACAATGGGTACTCGTTCATCATCGCATTTACATCCTTGCGAACTGCTGCGATATTCTCCTCGTTCTCAGGATCTGAAAGTACGCGGTCGATAAGCTCGGCGATGTAGTCCATCTTATCCTCCTTCACACCACGTGTTGTGATGGCGGGAGTACCGAAACGCAAGCCAGATGTTGTAAATGGAGTGCGTGAGTCGAATGGTACCATATTCTTATTAGTTGTGATGTCTGCGGCTACCAAGCACTTCTCAGCCAACTTACCAGTAAGCTCGGGGAACTTAGTGCGGAGGTCTACGAGCATAAGGTGGTTGTCTGTGCCACCAGATACAATCTTGTAACCACGCTTTGTGAGTGCCTCAGCCAATGCCTGAGAGTTCTTTACAACCTGCTTCTGGTACTCCTTATACTCGGGAGTGAGAGCCTCGCCAAAGGCTACAGCCTTAGCTGCGATAACGTGCTCCAATGGACCGCCCTGAATACCTGGGAATACTGCAGAGTTGAGGATCTGAGACATCTTCTTAACTACACCCTTAGGAGTAGTGTAGCCCCATGGGTTGTCGAAGTCCTTGCCCATAAGGATAATACCACCACGAGGACCACGGAGGGTCTTATGTGTTGTAGATGTTACGATGTGTGCATACTTCACGGGGTTGTCCAACAAACCGGCAGCGATAAGACCAGCAGTGTGAGCCATATCCACGAGCAACAAAGCGCCTACCTTGTCGGCGATCTCGCGCATACGCTTGTAGTCCCACTCGCGAGAGAATGCCGAAGCGCCACCAATGATAAGCTTTGGCTTGTGCTCCAATGCGAGTGCCTCCATCTCCTCGTAGTCGATGTTGCCTGTCTCCTCCTTAAGCTTGTAGCCTACAGCGTTGAAGTACATACCCGACATGTTCACAGGCGAACCGTGTGAAAGGTGGCCACCGTGTGAAAGGTCAAGACCCATGAAGGTATCGCCTGGCTTAAGGCAAGCGAAGAATACTGCCATGTTGGCCTGTGCGCCTGAGTGGGGCTGTACATTTGCGTACTCTGCATCGTAGAGCTTGCAGATGCGCTCGATAGCGAGATTTTCGATCTTATCAACAACCTCACAACCGCCATAGTAGCGTGCTGCAGGGTAACCCTCAGCATACTTATTTGTGCATACCGAGCCCATTGCTGCCATTACCTGATCGCTAACGAAGTTCTCCGATGCGATAAGCTCGATACCTTTAGTCTGACGTGAACGCTCCTCGGCGATCAAATCAAAAATCTGTAAATCCTTATTCATTTTAGTTATAGTAAAGTTTTTAGTATTCTTTTTCCAACTAACAAAGGTATAAAATAAAATATAAATAACCAAATAGTAGAGCAAATTTATTTAGATTGGCCGTAATACGTTATAGTGCTTGATATGGAAAATTCTCTTGGTGTGAGCCTTAAAGTATTATTCGAAAACCTTAATTTGAGCGGTGTGGTACACCTATTGCTTAGGTGCTATAAAAAAGTTATGCCGCTATGAAAGTAAACACAGGTAAAGGTACGCTGCCGCTGGTTGTGGTAGTAGCAATATGGTCAGTTTCGGCAATTATATCCCTGCCCGGCTTGGCGATATCGCCTATCCTCGAAGACCTCGATAAAATATTCCCTACAGCAAGTCGCTTGGAGGTTGAGATGCTCGAGTCGTTGCCGTCGTTGCTGATCATCCCATTTATGTTGCTTGCAGGTCGCTGGTCGGTACGCCACAACAAGGTAAAACTGCTCGCTATAGGCACCTCTATATTTCTTGTTGCAGGTATGGGTTGCATCCTCTCGCGCAAGCTTTGGGAGTTGATATTTATGGGTGGTGTTATGGGTATTGGTGCGGGTATGATAATACCACTTTCTACGGGACTTATCGTAGACTATTTTACGGGTGATAATCGTGTAAATCAGCTTGGTATAAGCTCGGCAATAAATAATCTTACGTTGGTGCTGGCAACGGCTCTTGTGGGCTATCTTGCCGATGTGGAGTGGCACTTCGCCTTTGTCGTATATCTGCTTCCTGCCATAACACTTTTGCTCCTGCCAGCCATTAGCCATACGCCTCCTACTCCCGAGCCGGATGATGGTGCGCAGCGTAGGCAAACACGACTAAATCGCAGGGTGATAATAGGCCTTATGTTCTTCTATTTCTTTATCACGGCAACCTCGCTTGTTGTAACCTACAACACCTCCTATTTAGCCTCCGATGCAGGTATATCTACGACAGAATCAGGTGTGATAATCTCGCTATTTTTCCTTGCTATCATGGCGCCAGGTTTTGTGTTAAATACGATTATCAAAATCTTCGGTAGGTGGGTGAATGCGGTGTCGCTCGTTGTTATGGGTTTTGGCCTGTTGCTTATGTCGCTCGAGCATCCCTCGGCTATATCGCTTATCTGTGGTGCGATACTCACGGGCTTGGGCTATGGCGTTATGCAGCCGATAATTTATGATAAGGCGGCAACGAATGCTCCACCACATCTTGCCACCCTTGCACTCTCGGTGGTGATGACCGTAAACTACCTTGCAATCCTCGTTGCGCCGTTCCTTATCGAGCTTGTAGATCGCATATTTTCGACTAAGTCTTCGGCTTTTGCATTCCTCTTTGGCGGTGTTGCTGCGCTCATTCTTGCATTTGTTGCTGCGGTGGTCAATCGTCGAAGTAGAGTGCTCGGTTCGGATGATTAGAGTGGAATATCTCTAAAAATTAGAACTTTTATGCGTCGCTATAGCGTTATGTTATAGCGTTATAGTAAATCTTTATCTCGTAAATCGCAGGGATAATTGCTCTTATGAAGATTTTTTGTTATCTTTGCGCAACATTTTTATAAAGCAATGAGTAACGATTCAAAAAATATACTTCAGGAGCTTGAAACAAGCGATTACAAATACGGCTTCGTGACCGATATCGAGACCGAGACCATTGGTCGCGGACTAACGGAGGATACTATCCGTCTTATCTCGGAGAAGAAGGGCGAGCCAGAGTGGATGCTTGAGCGCCGTCTCAAGGCCTTCCGTCATTGGCTAACCCTCGAGCACCCCGATTGGGCACACCTCGACATTCCCGAGATCGACTTTCAGGATATCATCTACTATGCCGCCCCCAAAAGTCGCCCCAAGCTCAACTCTATGGACGAGGTAGATCCCGAGCTAAAGCGTACGTTCGATAAGCTCGGTATTCCTCTTGAGGAGCAGATGGCATTGGCGGGTGTCGCTGTTGATGCCGTTATGGACTCTGTTTCTGTTAAGACTACGTTCCGCGATACGCTTGCCGAGAAGGGTATTATCTTCTGCTCTATTTCGGAAGCTATCAAGGAGTATCCCGAGTTGATACAGAAGTATCTCGGCTCGGTGGTACCCTATACCGACAACTTCTACGCAGCGCTAAATGCTGCTGTATTTAGCGATGGCTCGTTCTGCTACATCCCTAAGGGTGTACGCTGTCCTATGGAGCTATCTACCTACTTCCGTATCAATGCCGAGGGCACGGGCCAGTTCGAGCGTACGCTTATCGTTGCCGATGAGGGTGCGTATGTTAGCTACTTGGAGGGCTGTACTGCTCCTCAGCGTGACGAGAATCAGCTGCATGCCGCAGTTGTCGAGATTGTCGTGGAGAAGGATGCCGATGTTAAGTACTCAACGGTTCAGAACTGGTATCCAGGCGATAAGGATGGCAAGGGTGGTATCTACAACTTTGTGACTAAGCGCGGTATCTGCCGCGAGGGTGCGCACTTGTCGTGGACGCAGGTCGAGACAGGTTCGGCAATCACATGGAAATATCCGAGCTGCGTGTTGCATGGCGATAACTCATCGGGTGAGTTCTACTCGGTGGCTATGACCAACAACTATCAGCAGGCAGATACGGGTACGAAGATGATTCATATCGGTCGCAATACCCGCTCACGTATCGTGTCGAAGGGTATCTCGGCAGGTCGCTCACAGAATGCCTATCGCGGTTTGGTGCGTGTAGCAGCCAATGCCGATAATGCTCGTAACTACTCGCAGTGCGACTCGCTGCTTATCGGTGATAAGTGTGGTGCCCACACCTTCCCCGTTGTCGATTGTTACAACCCATCGGCGGTGTTGGAGCACGAGGCAACGACATCAAAGATCTCGGAGGATCAGCTCTTCTACTGCAACCAGCGCGGTATCTCTACCGAGGATGCTGTGGGCTTGATTGTGAATGGCTATGCCCGCGAGGTATTGTCGAAGTTGCCTATGGAGTTTGCCGTAGAGGCACAGAAGCTATTGGCAATTAGCCTTGAGGGTAGCGTAGGTTAGCCGTCGAAAGACAAGACTACTTATACGGAGTACCTATTCTTGCGACTAACTTAGTGCAAGAGAGTGATTTAGAAAATAAAGAAACAAAAATATAACTATGCTAAAAGTTGAAAATCTACACGCCTCAGTTGGCGATAAGCAGATTTTGAAGGGTATAAACCTCGAGGTTAAGGCTGGCGAGGTACACGCAATTATGGGCCCTAATGGCTCGGGTAAATCAACACTTGCTTCGGTGTTGGCCGGCAACGAGAAGTTTACGGTGACCGAGGGTAAGGTTGAGTTCTTGGGTGAGGATCTCCTCGGCTTGCCTATCGAGGATCGTTCGCGCAAGGGACTATTCCTTGGTTTCCAGTATCCTGTCGAGATTCCTGGTGTTACAATGGCGAACTTTATGAAGCTCGCGGTAAACGAGCAGCGTAAGTATCGCGGCGAGGAGCCATTGACAGCGGCTCAGTATTTGAAGATGATGCGCGAGAAGAGCGCTATTGTTGAGCTCGACTCTAAGCTTACGTCACGTGCCGTAAACGAGGGCTTCTCGGGTGGCGAGAAGAAGAAGAACGAGATCTTCCAGATGGCTATGCTCGATCCAAAGCTCGCAATCTTGGATGAGACCGATTCGGGTCTCGATATCGATGCATTGCGTATCGTAGCTACGGGTGTTACTCGCCTCAAGCGTGAGGATAACGCTACGGTAGTTATTACACACTACCAGCGTTTGTTGGACTATATCGTGCCCGACTATGTTCACGTGTTGTATAAGGGTCGCATCATCTACACAGGTGATAAGAGCCTCGCTTTGAAGCTCGAGAAGGAGGGTTACGATTGGCTTATCAACGACTATAAGGAGGAGTAAGCGATGATCGAACGTATTATTGAGATATTTGCGGCTCAACCAATTCCCGAGGGGTGTTGTACCTCATCGGGCAGATGGTCGTTGGTGGCTACGTGCGATAGAGATATCGTTGTGGAGCCCAATACCGAGGTTGAGTTGCTCGTTGTAGATAGTCCTGCTGTGGCAAACATCGATATCGATGTCCGTACAGGTGCTAAGTTACGCATTGTACACATTGTTTCGGAGCATAGTGCAACACAACTGTCGTTGGCATTGGCTGCCGATGCAGAGTGCTCGATGACCGAGGTCGTTCTCTCGCCATCGGACGTACGTGTTGTTACAAGCCTTGTGGAGCGTGGTGCACGTTTCGAGCTCAATGGCCTCTTTATTCTCACGGATGAGGAGCAGGGTAGTGTTACGGTTGATGTAAACCATATGGCTGCCGACTGCCAATCGCGCACAGCAGTTAAGGGTGTAGCTTCGGGTAAGGCTCATGGTAGCTTCTCAGGTTTGGTCTATGTCGCTCCCGATGCACAGCGTACCGACTCGGTGCAGTCGAGCCGTAATGTTGTTATTGGCAATGCTCGTATCGAGACTCTCCCACAGTTGGAGATCTATGCCGATGATGTTAAGTGTAGCCACGGTGCAACTGTCGGTCAGATGGATGCCGAGGCTATTCTCTATATGCGCCAGCGTGGCCTCAGCCTTGCCGATGCTAAGCGTCTGCAGATTGAGGGTTTTGTTGGCGATGTTGTTATGCACGCTGCAATTGATGGTCTTGTAGAGCCTCTACAGGAGCTTCTTGCGGAGAAGTTTAATAGATTGTAAGATGTTCGATATAGCGAAGATACGCGAAGACTTCCCAATCCTTGGCCGCGATGTCAATGGCCGCCCGCTTGTCTATTTCGATAGTGGAGCTACGGCACAGAAGCCTCGTCAGGTTATAGAGCTTACGGCCGAGCTAATGGCTCAGCATAATGCCAATATCCACCGTGGTGTACACCACCTTTCGGGTGCTATGACCGATAGGTATGAGGCTGCCCGCGAGAGGGTGCGTGCCTTTATCGGTGCGGAGCATAAGGAGGAGATCGTCTTCACGTCGGGTGCTACGATGTCTATCAACCTCGTGGCTACGGCATGGAGCGCACAAAATCTTAGGTCGGGAGATAATATCGTTGTCTCGGAGATGGAGCACCACTCCAATATTGTGCCATGGCAGCTCGCAGCTATGCGTCATGGTGCGGAGTTGCGTGTGTTGCCATTTGACGAGAGGGGTGAGCTGCGTACGGAGCTACTTGCAGAGCTAATCGATGAGCGTACACGCCTTGTTGCAGTTACCGAGGCGTCGAATACACTTGGCACGTGTCCCGATTTGGAACCAATTATTCGTGCGGCACATGCCGTAGGTGCAGTTGTTATGGTTGATGGCTGTCAGGGTGTGGTGCATGGAGGCGGAGATGTTGCTCGTCGAGGATATGATTTCTATGCCTTCTCTGGCCATAAGCTTTATGGCCCTACGGGAATAGGTGTGCTGTATGGTCGCAAGGAGCTACTCGATGCTATGCCTCCCTATATGGGTGGTGGTGATATGGTCGATAAGGTGACCTTTGCACGCACAACATACGCACCACTACCACTCAAGTTCGAGGCAGGTACCTCAAACTTTATCGGTGCTGTGGGCCTTGCTGCGGCAATGGACTATGTTGATAGTATTGGTATGGCCTCTATCGAGGAGTATGAGCAGAGCCTTTTAGGTGTGATGACCGAGCGCCTCAGCGCGATTGAGGGCTTGCGTATCTATGGCGAGGCTGCAAAGAAGTGCCCTTTGGTATCGTTTACGGTTGAGGGTACGCACCCCTACGATGTTGGTATGATCCTCGATAAGTTGGGCGTTGCAATTCGCACGGGACATCACTGCGCCGAGCCTGTTATGACCCACTTTGGCGTTCCTGGTATGTGTCGTGCATCTATTGGTATGTACAATACAGCCGATGAGGTAGAGTTGTTGGCACGTGGCGTGGAGCGTGCTGTAAGAATGTTACGATAAAACCCAAACACAATATGTTTATAGTTCTCGAAGGCCTCGATGGCGCAGGAAAATCGACACAGATAGCAAAACTTACGGAGATGTTTCGTAGCCGTGACGTGGAGTGCGAATACCTCCATTTCCCACGTTTCGATGCTCCCGTTTATGGCGAGCTTATCGCGCGTTTTCTGCGTGGTGATCTCGGCTCTGTCGAGCAGGTAAATCCCTATCTTGTCGCTCTGCTCTATGCTGGTGATAGAGCCGATGCTGCGAAGCTTATCAATGGCTGGCAGCAGCAGGGTAAGGTGGTTATTGTCGATAGATATGTCTATTCGAATATCGGATATCAGTGCGCCAAGATTGATGCTGGCGAGGCTCGTACGACGCTTCGTGATTGGATTCTTACAACCGAGTACGAAGAGTTTGGTATTCCCCGCCCCGATCTATCGCTCTTTTTGGATGTTCCCTTTGCGTTTACCGAGCGCAAGCTTAGCGAGGTGCGCGAGGGTGAGGATCGAGCATATCTTAATGGCGGTAAAGATATTCACGAGTCATCGCTCGATTTGCAGCGCAGGGTACGCGAGGTCTATTTGGAGGCAGCAGAGGCCTACGACGATCTGAAGGTCGTAAACTGCTCGGCTGAGGATGGCTCTATGGCTTCGCCTGAGGCTATCTATGAGCGTATTATGGAGTATGTCACTCCGCTAATCGGCTAGGCCGATGTCATCTATCAAGCGAAATATCGAGATTGCACTTCGTCTGCTTCTCGCCCTACTTTTTATCTTTTCGGGAGGTGCTAAGAGCATAGATTGTGTTGGCACGTCACTCTATGTTGTGTCGCATCTCGAGGCACTACACCTGGGGGCATTGAGCACCATATCTGAGTTGTTGGCCGTGTTGCTCGGTGGTGTGGAGCTTGCTCTCGGACTTCTACTTTTGCTAAATATCATGCCCCGTGTTACGCGCTTTGCGGCAATGGCTATGCTTGCCCTATTTACGCTTGTGACACTCCTCAATCTTACACTCCTTCCGCTGGAGGATTGTGGCTGTTTTGGCGATGTGGTTACGCTATCTACCGAAGCTACATTCCTTAAAAATCTCGTTCTCTTTCCCCTTTCTGTTGTCGTGTGGTTAGCTGCTCGGAAGGAGCATAGACCAAAAGTCGGCGAGGCTCTTGCGGTAGGCGTTATCTTTGTGGGAGCTTTGGCCGTAAATCTATATACGCTGCGCCATCTACCACTCGTTGATCTCTTGCCCTATAGCGTAGGTACAAATCTGCGTGATGCGGTGAATAGCGAGCGCAAGGCGGTGGATAGCTCTATGCGTACGGAGCTAATCTTTCGTGGTGTGGAGGATGGTGCGGAGTATCGCTTTGCTGTCGATTGCGTGGAGTGTTGGAAGGATGATAGCTTGGAGTATGTGGGTGTGGAGAGTGTAAAGGACGATAGCCTTGATCTGCAGTATGACGACTTCGCACTTTTTGATCAGCAGGGTGAGGATTGCGCTTTGGAGCTTTTGTCGGAGGATGGATTGCGCCTTTGGCTTACGCTTGCATCGAGCGATATGCTAGAGAAGTTTGGGGGCTTGGATTATGTGGTTGCGCAAATTCAAAGGCTCTATCCGCAATCCGAGGTCGTGGTGCTAAGTGCTGTGGCTATGGAGGATAGCTCGTCTGAGGTCGCTATTTATGGTGTAGATCGCTCTACGCTTCGTACTATGATACGTGCAGATATTGGCGTTGTTCTCATTCGTGATGGCATCGTTGAGGCAAAATTCAATATTCGCGATTTGGATATATAGAGTCGTACTCTTTGGCAAGATAATTGACCGCTTCGAATTCTCGAAACGGTCAATTTTTTTTGTTATGCGTCATATTCTCATACCCCTTGTTGCACTACTTATAGTCGGCTGTTACGACGGTCGAAAGCCCCATAATTCGGATATTCAGGTTGTAAAGTGTGTCGTTGCTCATCGCCTTACGGAGCAGTACCGCGACTTTGCAGCACTTAGTACGGCCGATGATGCCTCGAACCTTGCCTTTAAGATTAGTGGACGTGTGCTCGATGTGCCTGTTGCTAAGGGTATGGCTGTGAAGCGAGGTCAGCTTCTCGCCGAACTTGATGATAGAGAGGTGCGCCTACAGGTTGATGCTGCCAAAGCGGCCTACGACGAGGCATTGTCGCGCCTGAATCGTGCCCGCCGCCTCTTGGAACACGATGCTATAGCATTGCAGGAGGTGGAGTCGCTCGAGAATAGTGTTACGCAGTGCCTCGCGGCATATCGCAATGCTATGGATATGCTCTCCGATACGCGTATTACAGCTCCGTTCGATGGCGTTATCGAGCGCACCTATGTCGATGCCTTTCAGCGTGTGGCGTCGGGCGAGACGATCGTGCGTATCGTAAACCCTGTGAGTACGACCGTGAGTTTTACAGCTCCCGAGAGTTTGGTAGGTCTGCTTGCAGCACCAACTACACGCTTCAGTGTGCGATTTGATGCCTATCCCAATGTCGATTTTCGAGCTGTTATAAAGAGTTTTGCTCGCACCTCGTCGGATGCTTTGGGCTTTCCGACATCGCTGCGCCTTGTTGATGTAGATAGTGCGAAGTATGCAATCTCGCCAGGTATGACCTGCATAGCTACGGTTATCACTCCCGATAGCGACAGCCACGCTGTGACGCTACCTCTAACAGCCATATATGCACCTGCCGAAGGTGGTGACTACGTATGGGTGGTAAACGATAGTGAGCGTGTCGAGAGACGTAGAGTGGTACTCGGTGAGCCTATTGGTGTGGATAGCGTGGTGATAGAGAGTGGCGTTGTGGATGGTGATAGGGTTGTTGTTGCTGGAGTCTATCATCTGATTGATGATCAGAGGGTAAAGGTCATAGAGTAAAAGCGTGTGGCTATGAAAAATATCTCGCAATACTCCATTTCGCATCGCTCGGTTATTAGCTTTCTGATGTGCGTAATGCTTCTTGGAGGTATCTACGCCTTCTTGAACTTGGGTAAGAGGGAGGACTCTACGTTTACGATTAAGACAGCCGTTGTCGTATGTCCCTATGGCGGTGCTACACCCGAGGAGGTGGAGAGTGTCATTACGGAGCCTCTGGAGCGCGCCATACGTACCCTTTCGTCGGTACATAAGATATGCTCGGAGTCGCATTTCGGCTATTCTCGTTTGCTTGTCGAGCTGCACCCTGCAACACCTTCGGAACGTATCCCGCAGCTATGGGATGAGCTACGTCGTAAGGTGGAGAGCGTAGCGATGACACTACCCAATGGTGCAGGACCGATAACGGTTACCGATGACTTTGGCGATGTCTATGGCCTCTATTTCGCACTATGCTCCGATGGTGGATACTCGTGGGATGAGATGCGCAACTATGCTAAAAACATCGTTACACAACTATACAAGGTTGATGGCGTGGAGAAGGTTGTGCTCTACGGCGAGCAGTCGCCCGAGGTGAAGATTCTCATCAGCCCCTCGACCCTTGCGGCCTTCGAACTCTCGCCTACCGATATCTCTTCGGCTATAGGCGAGCAGAGTCGTATGGTTGCCCTTGGTGTAAGGCGTGCCGGTGATGTCGATGTCGAACTCGTCGAGGGTACTATCTACTCTTCGATTGCCGATATCGAGAGTCAGCTGCTGCGTGCTGCCGATGGTAAGCAGTATCGTTTGGGCGATGTGGCACGTGTGGAAAGGGGATATAAAGAGCCTGCTACGATACGTCTGAAGGTCGATGGTCGCGATGCAATAGGTATTGCTGTGGCCTCGGCTCCCGAAAAGGATGTGGTACGGGTTGGCGCCGATGTCGATGCGATAATAGCCTCGGCAAGTGCCTCGTTGCCAGCGGGTGTTGAGATCGTGTCGCTGTATCCCGAAAATCTGATTGCAGCCGAGGCAAACTACGATTTTATTATCAACCTCATAGAGTCGCTTCTTATTGTTATCGTTCTGATAATGATAATTATGGGCCTACGCTCGGGTGTTGTCGTTGGTAGCTCATTAGTGCTTGCTATTGGTGGTACACTGCTGCTGATGCTCGGCATTGGCGAGGGGCTGAACCGTACCTCGTTGGCGGGATTTATTATAGCTATGGGTATGCTTGTAGATAACGCCATTGTGGTTGTCGATAATACGCGCCGACTGCGTGCTTCGGGACTAAATATCGTGGATGCTGCGGTGCGTGGAGCTACCGAACCGCGTATGGCTCTGCTTGCCGCCACGCTTATCGCTATCGTCTCGTTTCTACCTTTGCAGCTTGCTCCGTCGTCTGTTGCCGAGATTATACGTCCGTTGTTTGTCGTAGTCTCTATCTCGTTGTTGCTTAGTTGGGTGCTCGCCTTAACACAAGTACCACTTATGTCCGTGCAGCTGCTCAATAGCTATGTGGCGAGCGATGTGAAGCAACGCTTAGATTGGTTTTCGAGGCTTATTACGCGACTTTTGAGCCATCGCTGGCTAACGATAAGCGGAGCTATCGCACTATTCGCTCTCTCGCTTTGGGCTATGGGACGTATGCCACAGAACTTCTTTCCGCAACTCGATAAAGCCTACTTTCGTGCCGATGTTCTACTTCCCGAGGGTTACGATATCGAGGCTACGCAACATCGTCTGGATAGGATGAGTGAGTGGCTACTCTCGCAGCCTGAGGTGTGTAGAGTATCTACCACAGCAGGTGCTACACCTCCGCGCTACTACTTGGCAAGTAGCAGCTATGCCGATAGAGCAAACTATGGTAACCTACTTGTCGAGCTACACGATAGTCGCCATACGGCAGCTCTCGAAGAGCGCTTCGATAGGTGGGTAGAGCAAAATATCGCCGATGTATGGCTGCGCTCATCGCTATTTAAGCTCTCACCAGTGCCCGATGCAACGATCGAGTTTGGCTTTGTTGGGGATAGTGTCGATACCTTGCAGCAACTTGCATCACGCACTATGGCCGTGATGTCGCGCAACAAGGATACACGTAACGTGCGAAATAGCTGGGGTAATCGTGTGGCAGTGTGGTGTCCCGAATACTCGCAGCTCAAGGCGCAACGATTGGGTGTTACACGAGCCTCGATGCTCACATCGTTGGAGATTGTATCTAATGGCCTACATATCGCGCAACTGCGGGATGGTGATCAGACACTTCCCGTATTGCTGTGTGCCGATATGCTTGATGATAGGTCGCTTGTGGCGTTAGAGGCTATGCCCGTATTTTCGCGCTCGGGTGCAAGCTATGCTATAGAGCAGGCTGCTGCGGGTTTTGATTTTGGTTTTCAAGGCTCGGTCATCAAACGCGTGGATGGCGAACGTGTCGTTAAGGCGCAGTGTGATCCACGGCGTGGTGTAAACACCTTGCAACTCTTGGCGCAGCTGCGTGACGAGGTGGCACGCGAGGTTGTAATCCCCGAGGGCTATCGCCTTGAACTATTCGGTGAGGAGGAGAGCCGAGAGGAGTCTAATAGAGCTATTGGCGATAAACTTCCCCTAACACTCGTGCTTATCTTCGTGATACTCCTCTTTAACTTTGGTAACTGTCGCGATCCTTTGGTCGTGCTACTCACGCTGCCGCTAATATTTACAGGCGTGGTGCTGGGCCTTCTGGTTGCGGGTAAACTTTTCGACTTCTTCTCGCTACTCGGCCTGCTCGGGTTGGTGGGTATGAATGTGAAAAATGGAGTGATACTCGTCGAGCGTATAAACGAACTGAGAGCCATGAACATCACCCCCTTCGAGGCGATAGTGCGTGCTGCGAGTGATCGTTTTCTACCCGTTGTAGCGGCGGCTGGTACAACAATTCTCGGTATGATACCTTTACTTTTCGACTCGCTATTTGGTAGTATGGCAGCTACGATTATGGGTGGCCTGTTTGTCGCTACACTTCTGGTGCTAATGCTCCTGCCTGTGGTCTATTCACTAATATATCGAATAAAGCCATGAAGCATATCACAATTATTCTGTCGTTTCTTCTACTCCCTTTGGGTAGACTCTCGGCACAGATCTCTGTTGCTCAGTATCTCGATGATGTGATGACCTATAGCCACTCCATATCTCAGGCCGAGGCGACGATTGAGGGTGCTGATGCTGAGTTACGCATTAGTCGTAAGGGTTTCCTGCCGAGGTTATCCGTTGCAGGCGATATAGATCTTAATTTCCGCAACCGCGAGGGACGACAATGGGGTTGGTCGCCACGTGTCGATATCGAGCAGCCTATCTATACGGGTGGTGCTCTTCGTGCCGAGCTGCGTAGCTCGGAGCGGGCGATGGATGCCGCACATCAGGCTATGGCACAAGCCGAGTTGGCTACGGAGTATGATGCCGAGATGAACTATTGGCGGCTGTCGCGTGCCGAAATATACCGTATGGCAGTATCTGATTATCTCTCCATTGTTACCACATTGCGTGATGTGGTCGCCAGGCGTTTCGATGAGGGGTATACCTCGAAGAGCGACCTGCTGCAGGTAGAGTCACGAATCAGCGATGCAGAGTATCAGCTATCGGCAGCTGAGCAGGAGTATGAACTTGCGCTCCACAATTTCAATATTCTGCGTGGCGTAGAGCCTACAACGAGAGTTGAGCTTGCCAACTCCATATTAGATAGTATGACACTGCCTCAGCGCGTAGATGCTGATTATGTAATGCAGCACCCCGACTATCGGCTCTCGCTTGCCGAGCAGGATATAGCACGTTGGACTATTCGGAGTCATAGGTCGCGCTTCCTGCCCTCGATAGGGCTAAATATATATGGCTATGCACAACCCAAGCAGCCACACGTGGCGGGTGGAGGTGTGATAGCAGATGGTGGGGTGGTGCTCACCATATCCTCGCCCATCTTTCACTTTCGGGAGCGGCGTGATGTGGTGCGTATTGCCGAAAGCGAGTATCGCAAGGCGACAATGAATGTGGATGATGTGGTCGATAGACTACACCTCGAGGAGAGCAATGGTTGGACAAACCTTCAGACTACACGATCGCGTGTCGATGCTATCAGGCGCAACCTACGCCTTGCTGAGGAGAACCTATCTATAAGCACCTATGCCTATGGCGAGGGCTCGGCAACTATTCTCGATGTGTTGCAGGCGCAACTAAGCTGGTTGCAGATCTATACAAATGCCATCACAGCACAGTATGACTACGCCGTAGCTATAGCCACCTATCGAGCTATTACGGCTACGCAGTTTATCGAAAAAAGGAGCTGCCCCGCGAGGACAGCTCCTTAATACTTAGAGTGTTAATGGATTAGCGGTTAAACTACTTTACGCTCCATGTGCCACCGCCATTATCCCATGTTCCGTCTTTGACAATGTAGAGGTTATTGTCGTTAGTTGGAACTTTGAGATCAGCAGTTTGATTC
The DNA here is from genome assembly GCA_017546345.1 of Alistipes sp. GTDB lineage: Bacteria > Bacteroidota > Bacteroidia > Bacteroidales > Rikenellaceae > Alistipes. The sequence goes on from JAFYXB010000021.1 coordinate 26,397, forward strand.
CATTTGTTATTCCAGTTGTTTGCTGTTGTGCTTGGATTCATGCGACAGAAAATTACATTCGTATAACCATCTGGAATATAACACTCATATATGTTGTCTTCAACTTTTGTCATGCTTACCCAAACCTCAGCTTTTCCATTTTCAAAGAAGTAAGCTGCGAAACGAGCATTAGATTGATTCCAATTTGCATTTGGCTGAAGATATAGCACATTCTCAGTTACCTCGGGCTCTACGGGCTCTGGCTCTTTGCCGTTTTCGGTCTGTAGCGATGCTGTAGAGTAATCTGCACCAGCCTCCATAATGTAGATGTTAAGATTTGTGATATCGAAGTAGATGTCGTATGTGCCTGCAACCTCAATATAGACATCCTGACCACCTAATACACCATTGATGTAGTGGTTAGCCTTGATATAGTTTATTTCACCAGCACCATATTTCTCTGCCCAGACGTCTTCAGCATTGTCGAGGTTATGGATAATGAATCTCTTACCCTCGCCAAACGATAGATTCTTTGCAACAAGCAGGTTCTTTGTAGCAGTCGTATAGAAATGTGTATCTTCCCATGTACCGCTTATATCAGACCAGATGCTAAAGTTAGTCTCAACGCCAGCCTCAATCTTAGGCTCCTCACCGCTATAGAACTGCTCCTCGGCCTTCAAATAGTCTGTGTCAGCACTCATCAGATATACATATCCATTCTCTGCATCGAAGTAGATATCATATATGTCAGCACTCTCAACATAGATGTCACTAGCGAAGTTGTAGCCGTCTTCGAGCACAGCAGTAAAGTAGTGGTTCACCTTGATGTAATTAACACCTGAAGCACCATACTTATCAGCCCACTCAGTTGAAGGCTTGCGAATGAGGAATGCCTGACCAGCCTCCAACTCTACATCTTCAATTACAAAGATAGAGTCACGAGTTGTAGTTACGAAATAGTAATCGCTCCATAGATCATCCTTGTCGAGATCGCAGTATAGACTCCATTCAGACTCCACTCCAGGAGTTGGCTCTGGCTCGGGTTCTGGTTCTGGCTCAGGTGCAATGCCACTCTCGGTCTGGAGTGTTGCCTTAGTGTAATCCTGGCCTGCAGTCATAACGTAAATTGCATATTCTGCGGCGTCGAAATAGATGTCGTATGTGCCCTCAGCCTCCACAATAATATTCTCACCATCAACTGCAAGTGATGTAATATAATGGTCTGCCTTGATATAGTTCATTCCATAAACGCCGTAGTTAGTCTCCCATTGATCAACCATCTTCACCTTAAATGATGAGTATGCCTCAAGATAAAGATCCTTAACGACAAATAGATCGCTCTGTTCTGTAACAAGCATCACAGTATCATACTCCCATGCATTATATTCGCCTCGAAGTGCCCATACAGACTCATCGCCAGGCTGAGGCTGAGGCTCTGGTTCAGGCTCTGATTCGTTGCCTGGTAATTTTACCTCCACGCCGTGCTCAACGATAGTGTACATCAAATGCTCGCTCCATGTAATTGTCGAATCATCGTTACGCTCAGCCACGTAGAGATAGATATCGTAGCTCTTAGACCAATCTGTAACACCGATGTTGCATCGGTGTTTATCTAAGTTGTCGTTGTAAACCTCATACCAACCATTACCCATCTCAGCTGTAAAGTCGAAGTATGCCTCTTCGTCCTCTAAAACGACTGTTGAAGAGTGTGCACCGAAGTATGAATTTGGAATATTCCAATCTGCAAGTCCGGGCTTAGCAAATTTGAAACCAGAAGATACAAGAGTGACATTCTCCAATACATATAGATTCTCAGTGTCGGTAGCTACCAAAAGTTCAGGATTGGTGATATCCCAATTCTGATGTGCTCCTACAATACCCCATCCCTCGGGAAGATCATCTACGCCGGGATACTCAGGCGTGAACTCGGGAACGGTAACCTCTGTGCCCGACTCAACAATTGTATACGAATAATAGTTAGTGTTATACTCGCCTACAACAGCAATGTAGAGGTATACATCATAAAGCTTTGGCTCGCCCTCTACATTAATATTGATTTGAGCGTATTCTAATTGATAACTCTCGAGGTTATACCAAGTGCCCAAACCAATTGTAGAGAAGTCAAAGTAACTCTTATTTTCAGTTGCCTCCCATGCTCCGAAGAATGTTGTAGAATCGTCCCAATTCTCAAGACCATGCTTTGCAAACTTAAAACCAGCGTCGGTAATCTCTACGGCGCGTGCAACATAAAGACCCTCAGTCTCGGTGTAATACATGTATGTTGGGCTTGTAATATCCCATCCCTGATGTCCTCCAACAACACCCCACTCGGTATATACTTCTGGTGTAGAAGGATCAACAGGCTCGCCCTCAGTAACCTCTGCGATGATAGGAATGATGTGGTTACGCTCCAATGTGAAGGCCTCAGATGTGCTGATAGTCTGTGTTGTGCCATCCATACACTCGATAACAGCCGTAGCACCATTTGTAAATGTCTGTGGTAATAGGCCTACATAGAATGATGTCGCCTCGCTACCGAGTATAACACCCTGCTTGCAGTTGAGTACAACCTCGGTGAAGATAGTGTCGTCGAAGACCAAACCTCCGCCAACATTGTTCTCCTCGTTGCTAAAGCCGCCAAGCTCATTGGCAAATGTGAACTCCGCAGTCTCGGTGTCAACACATACAAGACCTGCAACCTGCTCACCGTTGTTACCTCTGAGTCTGATAGAGCGAACAGCCTGTCCGTTGCCAGCAAGATCAAAACGCAACCAACCACATACACTCTTTAGTGTAAACTGGGTGAAATCGCTCTTTGCTACCATAAGTGTACCTTCCTTGCCGTAGCTGTTTGCTTTATAGCTCTGCTCGGCTGGGAGTATAGCCTCAAGGCTTGAATCATCCGTAGCTACGCAGTATGACTCGCTGTATGGATAGGCGACCAAAACAGAACTCATAGTCTGGCTACCTACAGTGCCAGCAATCTTTTTGAACGTACCTGTACGCTCGCCATCCTTACCCTGATATTGCCACTTCAAATTAGAGTAAGATCTGTAGAATACCGATAGGCAGTCACCCTCGTTCCATACGGTCTTCTGAGAGTCGTTAAGCTCGATACGTGTTTCGTCGCTTTGCTCGAAACCTACGCTAATCGTATTGGGCACACCAGCACGATTAGACGACATCTCTTCAACACCATTTTGTGTACATGCTGCAAAAGCTATTACCGCAAGTACAAATAGGAAAATGCGTTTCATAGTATGTATATTTAGTTAAAGTTAATGATTCAAAATAGCGTTTTGAATGGGTTTGTATCTCAAAAATAGAGTCGATACAAGCTCAAAAAAGGTTTACACGAATGAGCTATTTTTACAAAGTTAAGTGATTTTTTTCAGATTTACAAATATATCTTAATATTTATGTTGTGTAAAATTCTCCAATTCTTTTAATTCGAGGCTAAGATATAATGGAAAATAAAGAGTCAAAACGTTGGTAACTTCTAAAAAAATAGGCTGTCTTTTAGACAGCCTATTACTTATCTAATTGTGAAATACGAAATTACTCGTACTGACCAGTCTTAAGACGCATCACCTCATCGCGAGTGAGGAAACGCCACTCACCACGCTTAAGGTTCTTCTTCGTTAGACCTGCGTAGTATACGCGGTCGAGCTTCTGAACGATGTAGCCGAGGTGCTCGAACATACGACGTACGATACGGTTACGGCCAGAGTGAATCTCGATACCTACGGTCTTCTTATCCTCCGATGCGTATGCGATCTCATCAGCGAAAATGTCGCCATCCTCGAGAGTAATACCCTCGGTGAGTGTATCCATATCGGCACGTGTGAGAGGCTTATCAAGTGTTACCTGATAGATCTTCTTCTTGTGGTACGAGGGGTGTGTGAGCTGACGTGTGATGTCGCCATCGTTGGTGATAAGCAACAAACCCAACGAGTTCTTATCCAAGCGACCTACGGGGTAAACACGCTCTGTGCAGGCGTTCTTTACCAACTCCATAACGGTCTTCTCGGCGTGTGGGTCCTCGAGAGATGTTACATAACCCTTAGGCTTGTTGAGCACCAAGTATACGTTCTTCTCGCCCTGGAGCTTCTCATCGTGGAAACGTACCTCGTCGGTAGGCAAAATCTTTGTGCCAAGCTCCGTAACTACCTGACCATTTACGGTAACAACACCTGCAAGGATGAAATCATCAGCCTCGCGACGTGAACATACGCCCGACTGCGAGATGAAACGGTTTAGACGAATCTCGCCTGTCTGCTTGTTGGGGTTGTACTTAGGATAGTTGCGTGGTGCCTCCTCGCGGTTCTTGTTGTACTCGCGCTTGTCAGCGGGTTTGTATGCAGAACGCTTCTCGCCACCTGCTGTGCGGCCACCCTTACGTGCGTCGCCATCAAACTTGTTGTAGCCACCACGATTGTTCTCGCCGCGCTGACCCTCGCTCTTGCGGAAACCACCGTTATCATTCTTGCGGAAACCATTGCCCTCGCTCTTTGAACGGAAGTTGCCACCCTCGCCACGTGAACGGAAGCCATTGCTCTCGCCCTGCTCTGTGCGACGGTTGCCAAAATCGTTACGCTCGTTGCGCTCAAAACGACGACCACCCTCTGTGCGCTGTGGACGACCCTCCGAACGCTGTGAACGGCCCTCAGAGCGCTGTGGACGACCACCGAAGTCGTTGCTACGCTGTGGACGACCCTCACCGCGTGAGTCGTTGCGACGTGGACGCTCGAAATCTGAACTTCCCTCCTCGCGGCGTGGACGCTCATACTCGGGACGCAAACGGTTGTCTGCTGTAAAGTGTGGATTGTACGAGCTACGCTTTGCTGTGTTTGCCGTGCGGGGACGGAACTCTCTTGCTCCCTCGCTGTCAGCCTCGCGGCGTGGGCGGGGACTCTGCTCAACACGCTCCGAAGAGCTGATTCTCTGACGCTTATCGCGTGCAAAACGAGACAAGTTGTCTGTTGAGTCTGTTCTGTAATCTTTCATTGTACTTTAATTATTTTATATGGTGCGACAAAGGTAACTAAATTTTTAGAAATTGTCCTATTTCCCCTAAAATATTAGTCGTTAATGCGATAATAAAACTCCGATGGTCGCAACTTCGACAACATCTATGCCACAAAATATCGCAGAATCACAAAATATGTATACCTTTGCAGATGCTCTGAAGAGCCGCAAAATTATAAAACTATGAGAATGAATCGAGATATACTTCGCATTGCGCTGCCCAATATCATTTCGAATATCACGGTGCCACTAATGGGTATCGTCTCTACGGCGATAGCTGGCCGTACGGGTGGTGCTGATGCCGCAGCAACTATTGGCGCATTGTCGATAGGTGTAGCAATATTCAACTTTATCTATTGGAACTGCTCGTTTATCCGTATGGGTACAAGTGGCCTTACGGCTCAGGCCTATGGTGCGGAGCAAAATAAGGAGTATACCTTGATGTTGTGGCGTTCGTTGGTCGTAGCCTTGGGTGTCGGTTTGCTAGCCTTTGCGTTGCAGCGACCAATTGGTGAATTCTCCATCGACTTTATGGGTACGGATGTCGAACAGAATAGAGTGCTTATAGCCGATTACTTCTATACGCGCATCTGGGCAGTGCCTGCAGGAATACTTCTCTTTGCGCTAAATGGTTGGCTTACGGGTATGCAGAATGCTGTAGTGCCGATGATTATCGCCATAATGGTCAATCTGTTGCATATTGGTTGTAGCTATCTGTTCTCGATCGAAGGTACGATGGGCCTTAGCGGTATCGCCTTAGCTTCGGTTGTTGCACAGTGGAGCGGAGTGGTGGTCATGGCCTTCATTATCTTCTTTATGTATCGTCGCCGTCTTACCTCTGTGACGCTTGCCGAGGTGTTCGATGTAAAGGCTATGCGTAAGTTCTTCCAAATCAATGGCGATATCATCATTCGTACATTCTGCCTTGTTGCCGTCTACACCTTCTTTACTAAGGCTTCGGCCGATACGGGCGATACAAATATTTTGGCCGTAAATGCTATGCTCTTGCAGCTCTTTACGCTCTTCTCGTATATGAACGATGGCTTTGCCTTTGCTGCCGAGGCGCTTACGGGTCGATTTATCGGTGCGAAGGATAGTGTGTCGTTGCGTCGTTGCGTTAAGATGTGCTTGGTGTGGAGCTTCGCAATATCGTTCCTATTTGTCGGTGTCTATGTTGGCTGGTGGAAGGATATATTCATGTTGTTGATATCGCCCGAGAGTGGCGATGTGGCGACTCTGCTTTTGGTTGCCGAGGAGTATATTGGTTGGATTATTGTTATCCCTCTCGCAGCAGCTATGCCCTTTGTTATGGATGGTATTATGGTTGGTGCAGCGCGCAGCCGTATTATGCGTAACTCGATGATCTATTCGTCGATATGCTACTTCGCAATACTCTACGGCTTGGGCTGGCTTATCGGCAATAATGCCCTTTGGATGGCCTTCACGATGTTTATGTTCCTCAGAGGAGTATTTCAGTTTTTTATGTCAAAGCGACTACAAGATATCTATACCGATGCAATGTAAAAATAAATATGGTGTCCAAAGAAACTTGGACACCATATTTATCTTTATCGTTGTAGCTTCATATCGCCATCCTTGACCCAGCCAAGGCGTTTCATCGCGAAGTGAATAGCCAGGCTGATTACGGCAGGAGCTATGAAGTATAGACCAACGATCTCTATAAGTAGCAGGGTGTGATCGGTCGTTGCCGACATCGTGTCCCAACAACCTATCGGGCCTACCAAACCCGCAGTACCCATACCCGCGCCCGCTGCGTTGTTCTCCATGCCGAGTATCATTGTCGATATTGGGCCAAGAATGGCTGCTGTAAGGGTTGGTGCAAGCCAAATGATAGGCTTGCGTGCGATATTTCCGATCTGAAGCATCGAAGTACCAAGGCCCTGTGAGAGGAGCCCTCCGAGGCCGTTATCCTTGAAACTGATAACGGCAAAGCCAATCATCTGCGCACAGCAACCTGCCGTAGCAGCACCCGCTGCAAGACCACCAATGCCGATAGAGATACATAGCGCTGCCGAGCTAATAGGTAGTGTGAGTATGCAGCCTACCGATACTGAAACTATAATACCCATAATGAAGGGGTTGAGCATTGTTGCACGGTTGATAACCTCGCCGAGCGACATTACCCATTCGTTAATAGGTGTGCAGCAGTACTTGGCAAAGAGTCCACCAACGACCACGGCAACAAGCGGTGTGATGATGATATCTATCGGTGTGCGCTTAGAGACGAGTGAGCCAGCCTCTACGCCGATTATCGCTGAGAGATAGGCGCCTACAGGACCTCCGAAAAGGTAGCCGAGGGCACCCACACCAACGGCCGATATGGTTACAAGCAGGTCGCGCTTAAGCCCCAATGCGATAGCAAGACCGATCGAGCCTCCGACGACGTGTGGCGACTGCAGGAATGTTGCAATATCGCTCAAAAAGTCGAGCTTAGGTATTGTGGCGAGTTGCTTGACAATAAGTCCGAGAATCAGTGAGCAGAAGAGACCGAAGGCCATATAGCTTAGCGAGTCTACGACATAGGTCTTAAAAACTCTGCCGAGCCACGACTGCTTAGTTGTACTCTTTGTAGCCATAGTTTGTAAGGTTTTAGTAGTGTTGCTTTCGATTCAAATAAAAATAGGTTACGTATTGCAAAGATACAAAAATTCTTGAATTATTACTCTTCGTCGATATAATGATAGGGTAGTTGTAGTTTCTAATTTATTTTCGTATCTTTGCAGATAGCCAAAATTAGCGACTATGATAAAATATCAGCAAAAACGCCTTGCCAATGGTCTGACGATTCTTGTTAATCGCGACTCGGCGTCGAAACTTGCAGCCGTAAATATACTCTACTGCGTTGGTGCTCGCAACGAAGCGGAGGACAAGACGGGATTTGCACATCTATTCGAGCATCTTATGTTTCGTGGTACGCATCGTGTGCCCGATTTCGATGTCCCTGTACAGATGGCCTGCGGCGAAAATAACGCATATACGAATAACGACTATACCGATTTCTACATCACGCTACCCAAGGAGAACCTCTCGACGGCTCTATGGCTCGAGAGTGATCGTATGCGCAACCTCAATATCAGTGAGGAGGCTTGCCGTACGGAGAAACAGGTGGTTATCGAGGAGTTTAAGCAGCGATACCTCAACCAACCCTATGGCGATGAGCAACTCTTGTTGCGCGATTTGGCCTATAAGCGCCACCCATATCGCTGGGCTACGATAGGCATATCGCCCGAACATATCGAGCGTGCTACGCTCGAGGATGTGCGTGCCTTCTACGATATGCACTACCGTCCTTCGCGTGCGATACTCTCTATCTCGGCAGATATGCCCGAGGAGGAGATGATACGCTTGGCGGAGGAGTACTTTGCCGATATCGAGGACTCAGGCGTTGAAATAGCTCCCATCGAGCAGGAACCAGAGCAGACCGAGGCGCGCCGCTTGGAGGTGGAACGTGAGGTGCCAGCCACCGATATAACAATTGCCTTCCATATGGGCGATCGTATGTCGCGCGATTTCTTCCTTGGCGACCTAACATCGGATCTATTGTCGGGTGGCGAGTCGTCGCGTATGGTCAATAGATTGATCAAACAGCGCGGACTGTTCACAAGCGTCAATGCCTACATCACGGGAAGTATCGATGCTGGACTCTTTGTGATTAAGGGTCGCCTTATGCCCGAAACCTCGGAGCAGGAGGCCGAGACGGCACTCTGGGAGGAGTTGCGTGACCTCATGACGGGCGAAATATCGGACTACGAGTTGGAGAAGGTCAAGAATAAGTTTGAGGCCAATATGCTCATGGGCGAGATAAATGTTATGAACAAGGCTATGAACTTAGGCTTCTATGCTATGACGGGCGATATTACGCTCATCAACCGCGAGGCGGAGATATATCGCTCGCTGAGCCGCGACGAGGTGCACGACTTTGCACGTCGTATCTTCGTGGAGAAGAATTCATCAACCCTAATTTATCGTGCTAAGCTATGAGACCACAGCCAGAAATAGTTATTCCCGCAAGTGTTGATATGCCTCAGGCTGTAGCTGTTACGGCCGATAATGGTGTGCAGATATACATGCTCCCTACGCCCGATTTCGAAGTTGTGCGTTTCAGTTTCGTCTTCCGTGCAGGTACATCGGTGCAGCATAAACCCTTTGCAGCATCGGCAGCAGCCAATATGTTGGGAGAGGGAAGCAGAGGAATGTCAGCCCAGCAGATTGCCGAGCAGTTGGATTTCTACGGCTCATATTTCGATGTGAATATCGACCGTGATTACGCATATATATCGTTTTGCTCGTTGCGTAAGTTCTTCATGCCAACGCTGGAGGTTGCTCGAGAGATAATTCTTAATCCAGCCTTCCCAGAGCATGAATTTGCGGTTTATTGCTCGAAGCGTAAGCAGAACTTAGCTATCGAACGTAGAAAGGTGGATATGCAATCGCGCGAACTATTTGCAACGGCACTCTTTGGCGCCGAGCACCCCTACGGCATATCATCGCCCGAGAGCCTCTACGATGAGCTTACACGTGAGGATTTGGTCGATTTATACAACAAGTTATATACGGCAGATAACTGCTTTGTAGTGTGCAGCGGATTGCTCGATGATGAGGTTATGAGCCATATCAAGGCTATGGCAGAGGCGCTGCCTGCGGGAGAGAAGATCGATGTAAATCTTCCAGCGACAAACACTACTCATCAGCTTCGTCGCAATATCGACACTGCTCTGCAGAGTTCGGTGCGTGTTGGCCGTCTGCTCTTTCCACGCACACATCCCGATTTTGTGGGTATGCAGGTTGTTGCTGCGGTGCTTGGTGGCTACTTCGGCTCGCGCTTGATGCAAAATCTACGAGAGGAACACGGCTATACCTATGGCGTTATGGCTGCTATGGTCAATTTCGATAAGGAGGGATACCTTGCAATCGCTACGCAGGTGGCACGAGAAGTAAGGGAGGATGTACTCCGTGAGATATACTTCGAGATTGAGCGTCTGCGTACGGAGCTTGTCCCAGAGGATGAGTTGCAGATGGTCAAAAATGTCATGGTGGGCGAGATTCTGCGCATCTTGGATGGCCCGTTTGGAATTGCTGACGTGACGATCGAAAATATCATGTGTGGCATGGATAACGAGGCTACGGAACGTAGCGTGGAGCAGATTAATGCCATCACACCTGAGCAGGTGCGTGACCTAGCGGCGAAGTATCTGCGTAGAGAGGATCTTATTGAGGTCGTAGTGGGGTAGCGTATGGTAGATAGAGATCTTGTTGAGTATATCGAGCGAGATATAATTCCGCGCTACGACGGTTTCGATGCGGCACATCGTCGCGACCATGTGATGACGGTCATAGAGCAGAGTGCTACGCTTGCCCAGCACTACGATGTTAATTGCGATATGGTCTACGCTATTGCTGCCTATCACGATACGGGACTTGTCAATGGCCGCAAATATCACCACCTATCCTCGGGGCGTATCATTCGTGAGGATGATGAGCTACGACGTTGGTTTGGCGAGGCTCAGATTGAGGTTATGGCCCAAGCAGTGGAGGATCATCGCGCATCATCGGATAGTGAGCCACGCTCGATATATGGACGCATTGTTGCCGAGGCCGATAGAGTTATTGATAGCACTACGATACTGCGTCGCACAATTCAGTATACGCTCTCGAACCACCCAGAACTCGATAGAGAGCAGGGCTACGAACGTATGTTGGAGCATCTCTACGAGAAGTACTACTATGGCGGTTATCTAAGGCTTTGGATTCCCGAGTCGCCAAATGCCGAGCGATTGGAGAGGCTTCGACAAATAATTGATAATAAGGCGTATCTAAGAGAACTCTACGATAAACTCTACGACGAGGAGATTGCAAAAAATAGTGCTGCACAACAATAAACGCCTTGCGATATAATAAAAATAGTGGCTATTCGACCGAAATGGTGAATAGCCACTATTTTTGTAGTCAGATGCCTCTACTTTACATACACATAGCTTGGTGTGCGCTCCGCCTTGGGTGCGCCAACCATAACGAGACGACCTGATCGTGTGTTGCTTGTTAGCTTCTCGACAAGCTCGCTGATAGGACGCTTAGTCGATGCGCTATACTCATATCTAAATGGCTCGGTGATAAATACATCGCTATAGTTGCCACGGTAGTCCATAGCTACGGCACATAGCACGAAATCTACGTTCGACATACCTGCAAGCACCTGTAAAGGTTCGCTGTCGTAGCGTGTAACCTCGTCGAAAAGACCATCATAGCCGAGTGATGCAAGCTCCTGCATGTCGAAGTGGATGCAGAAGAGATCCTGCGTAGGCTGCTCGGTCGCTACCTCTACCCACATCATATAGTAGCCCATCTGCTCGTACATAGCTGCCATATCGGGTGAGAAGAAGAACTCGGGATCTGCCTCGTGAAGCTCCAATGGACTGTAAGGACCGCAGTGCTCGATGCTTACAACGCTATTCTCGCCTTCGGCCTCGGCCTCGGTCTTAAAGTCGGCGCGGTAGAGATCGGTGGTTACAACACCGCCGAAGTAGCCGAATGCAAGGATTGTATACTCTGTCTCGGGGTCGAGCGTGTTGAGGTGGCTGACAACCGTACCTCGGTATGTCGATAGACCGAATGTGCCTGTGAGCCAGTTGAGAATATCGCTATCGCTACCCTCGGGAACATCGCTCTTAAGAACAAGTGCAATGGCGTAAGGATCGTTGGTAGTAGGGGTAATAGCAATGTCGGCAACACGAGTGTAGACATTATCAACCTGAATATCAATAGTCATTTCCGACTGCTCTACAACACCCGTTCTGAAGTACTCGACATGTGGGGTAGATACTACCTGAGGTATGCCATCGAGCATATCCACAGCGTAGAATACCATCATATAGCCAGTATCGGCCTCGCGTGTTTCGTGGTATGAGTCGGGACCGTGTAGAAGCATGATATCCATGAGAGTATCGGCCGAGTATCCCATGCTCATATACATAGATATCTGCTGCAACCACTGCTCGACAACCGCCTTTGTAAACTCAGCATTAGGAAGCTCACCCTCCTTGCGATACATAGCGTCATGCTCGCTGTAGATGTCGATATAGTAGCCGCCCTCCCAGTCGATAGGTGTAAACTCGTAGAAGACCTCGGGACCTTCAACCGTGATGTTTACGTCGAACTCAACCGTTGCGAGTTTATTCTCGGGGAGAACAACGAGCTCATAGCTTATTGGTGTAGCAAGGCGATAATCTTTGCCATCTTCGCTGAACTCGATGCCGTAGGCATAGAGAATATACTCATGGCTTGGCATCATACCACTCCATGTCACGCTACTCTCGCCCTCGAAAGCCAAGGCGTTCATCAACATAAACTCCTTGAGTAGATGCATAGTATCGTCGGTAAGATACTCCTTCGCGAAACCTACGAAGTAGTTGTAGTCATCCTCGAAGAGCTGCTCTGCAGTGGTAATGCCCATCTGCTCGAAGTATGTAACCTCGGCCATATATACGATGTATGCCATCTCGCCATTGAGCGGTGTAATGGTCGTATCGCAACTTGTCGACGTCATCTCACCAAAGGTAAATGTGAAGTGCTCACGGTTGTCGCCCTCCTGCTTGATGATAATTGTTGGCGAGGGGTCTACTTCGGGGTAGCGCACCTCGACAATCGCCTCACGAAGCTCGGTAGTGTTGTTTGACTCTACGCTAAGGATGATTGCACCACTCTTGCAAACACCCTTGACCCACTCCTGGTCGCTTATTACAACGGGGTCAATGCCGTTGATGCCATTAAGTAGCTCGTAGCCTACGGTGTAGTCGCCACCTGCCGCTGCTACTTCAACACTATCGTTGGCGAGTGTTATGGTTGTGGTATCGGGCGTAGGATTTACATCGGGTGTAGGCTCGCACGCCATAAAAAGCGTTAGTGCGATGGCTGCCACAAACAGTGGCAATCTCATCAGGTTAGTTCTAATTTTCATATTGTTGGATCATTTTATTTGCTGCTATAGACTCTGCTGGGAGCAATGCGTAGGCGCTTTGCCGCTGTGCTTTGCTCGTTGCTCTCGATCTTGGCGATTAGCTCGCTGATAGGACGCTTGTCGCTCTCGTTCCATGCGAAGCTCTCGGATTTCCACATATCGCAGTAGTTGCCACGCTCATCCATCGCGGTACCAACGACCATATACTGCTCGCCATAGTAGCCGTGGTTTACGGTTACGGGATCGCAGACAAAGGCTACGAGATCTGAGAAGATGACATCCTCGCCATAATATAAGTAGGTCGCCCTATCGACAAACATATGGAACTTATCCTCGGTTTCGCGCTCTGTGAGTGTCTCCATATACATAAGATATAGGCCCGCATAGCTGAAATATGCGCCATACTTATCGGGGTTGTAGCTAGCAAGCTCCACGGGGTCGTACGGACCATTGAAATCTACCTTTGTTACAAGGTTTGTACCCTTCTCGGCCTCGGGTGTTGTGAAGTAATGGCTAAAAAGCTTGGTTGTCACCACTCCTCCGTGATAGCCAAATGCGAATACGGCATACTCGGTATCTGCGTCAAGAGTGTTGATGTGGCTACTCATCGTGCCTCGGAACGAGTATGTGTAGATGCCCAAATCTGTAAGGATATACTCGATAAGTGCATCGTCGCCTGTTATCGACTCTACGATATAGGATGGAGTGATAAGCATGATGTATGGTTCATCGTCGTTCGAGGGGGTGATGCTTAGGTCGCATACGTGCGCATAGACATTATCCGCACGAATATCCAACGTAAGATCCGAGGCTGTAACCTTCTCGGTCTTGAGGTAGTGTCGTGTGGGGTTGGATACCATTTGCAATACACCATCGACAATATCCACAGCATAGGCCATAACCATATACTCCATATCCGATACCAACTCCCAGCGTCCCGCTGCAGAGGCCTCGAAGCAGAACTCCTCGATGATCTTCTCGTAGCTCATACCATATACGTTCATATAGTAGTTGCACGACGACATCCAGTCGCTGGCTACACTCTCCACATAACCCTCGGGCATTGCCTCTCCCTCGGCAATGTATAGGCTATTGTAACGGTCCAATACCTCTACGTAGAAGTTGCCGTTCCACGCCTTAGCCTCGATGTTGTAGCTTACATCAGCACGCTTTACGCTTGTCGATATATCGAAGCTAATAGACTCGTCGATAGGAGCTGTTGCGGGAGAGATCTCTTTGTAGAAGATGGGGGTTACGACTTCGTAGTCGTTCTTATCCTCGCTGAACTCTACGCCATATACATAGATGATAGACAAGATGCCTGGTGATATGCCATTCCACTGCGTACGCTGCTTATCCGAGAATAGAACATTTGAATCGAGCATATAATCGCGAAGCGTCATACCCTCGAACTCGGCAGCCGACTTAAAGTAGCGCATATCGTCATCAATAAGCTGCTCTGAAGTTACAATGTCGCTATCGATGAAGTATGAAGCCTCAGACATAAACATCACGTACTCCATCTCCTTGTCGGCAGGCGTAACAACCGTGATACACGATCTGGCCTCGAGACTCTCCACGGTGATAGTGAACTCCGCATCGCTGTTGCCAGCCTGTACGATGGTTAGTGAAGATTGCTGAAGTACGCCACCACAGCTAAACTCGATAGTTGCACAGCGCTCCTCGCGATCGGCATTTGCTGCTATAGTAAGGAGCATCTTGCTTGTGTGACACTCGAAGTTCTCGATCCACGACGCATTATAGTAGGGCTTAATCGTCTGATCTTCGTAGCCCTCAGCTACGATGAAATCGACGATAAGTTCACCACCCGCCGTTTCAACCTCCACGATGTCGTTCTCGAACGAGAGCGCATTGACATTGTTCTGCGTCTGCTCCTCTGGGGTTGTTGTACATCCCACCATTGCAAAAAGCGCAACCAGAGCGGCGGTAGTAAATAGGTTTATTCGAAGTAATAAGTTTCTCATAGACATATTTGTTTTATCTGTTCGCAACCACAAATGTATGAAAATAATTTATAAAATACAAAATATGGCGAAAAAGGCCTATTTATAGCCAATGTTGCTAAATGAAAGAGGCGAATAGAGAGTCTATCTTGTCGTTATGCTCGCCCTCCTATGTATGCAGTGGTTGTTGATGCTATGGTCGAGCAGGGCCGCTTGACCGAGGAGCAGGTGGCTGAGGCTATGCAGAAGGCTTCGGCAAAGGAGGGTGTGCGTTTCTCTATGATGGATAATGCACAGGCAGCAGCAGAGGTAGCCCCATACTTAAATGCGTTTAACTTGTATTATCGTGGCATAGACGAGCGAATAATACCATTTGCTTCGGTCTATCTTAATAAGAATGAAAGCCAGAATATTGCGAATGAATTAATCAACGCTTGGAATAATGGAGAGAACAGAACAGTTAGAGAGTATATTGATAGGGCTTATGAAGTCGCTCGAAATGCCAATGTACAGGGCAATATTCTCGATGGCTCTAATAAGAAGTCATCAACTACACGAGGAAATGATAGATTGGGTAGCGGGATTTCACGACTCGGAAGATACTATTACTCCCCAGAACTTTATAGCGAAGTTAAAAGAGCTGATAGCGGAAGCACAGGGCGAGGCAAAGTAAGGTACTCTCTTTCAGATGCTCCTACCTTCTACTCTAATGCAGAGTTTGCAGTTCGTGGCATCAAACAGGAGAAAGCAACACCTGAGCAGTGGCTCAAAATGATTGAGAAGGCTGGAGGTCTCAAGGCTGGCGAGGATAAGTGGCTCGGGCTAAGTGATTGGCTCAAGGCAAGCGACAAGAAGACACTCTCAAAGGATGAGGTATTGCAGTATATCGCTGACAATAACTTCGTGATTGAGGAGGTGGAGTATGGTGAAACAGAATCTTTCTATTCATCCACTTAACAAATCGGGGTTGGCTAAACTACTTCGTTAGTCACCCTGAAACAAAAACTCCTCACCAGTGCGGCGAGGAGTCGTTGTTGATCTCTTAGCGTGTGCCGAAGATACGATCTCCAGCGTCACCCAAACCAGGTAAAATGTAGTTCTTGTCGTTCAAGCCTTCGTCGAGCGATGCGAGATAGATATCTACGTCGGGGTGCTGCTCCGTAACAGCCTTGACACCCTGAGGAGATGCTACGAGACACATAAGGCGTATCTGCTTGTAGCCATCCTCCTTAAGACGCTTGATAGCATCGCAAGCGCTACCACCCGTAGCCAACATCGGATCGGTGAGAATAACCAAACGATCCTTGTTCTCGGGCATCTTGTAGTAGTAGAATACAGGCTGGCAAGTCTTCTCGTCGCGATACATACCGATATGTCCTACGCGTGCCGAGGGGATAAGTGCCAACAGACCATCTACCATGCCGAGGCCTGCGCGAAGGATAGGCGCGATAACAACCTTCTTGCCAGAAATCTTGGGGGCATTCATCTTCATCAGCGGAGTCTCAATCTCCTCGTAGGTGAGCTGAAAATCGCGAGTGATCTCGTAACCCATAAACATTGCGATCTCTTTAAGTAGATCACGGAACTTCATCGTAGAAGTCTCCTTGTTGCGCATAAGGCTAAGCTTATGCTGTACCAATGGATGGTCAACTATATGTAATGCCATAACAATGTGGTTTAATATATTCTACCGCAAATATACGATTTTTTGTAGAAAGGACCATTGTATTACACAAAAAAATAGCTACTTTTGCAAAAGACTTAATTTTATACAATTTGTATGAAGAATAATACTAATCTGGGCATCGTGCAGAAGACCATCGTTGGCGCACAGTTTCTCTTCGTGGCGTTTGGTGCAACGGTGCTTGTTCCCCTGTTAGTGGGTCTTGACCCATCGGTGGCACTCTTTACAGCAGGTGTCGGCACTATGATATTTCATGCTGTGACTAAAGGTAAGGTGCCTATCTTTCTCGGTAGTAGCTTTGCATTTATTGCACCTATCATCAAGGCAACAGAGCTTTTTGGCCTCCCTGGTACACTTTCGGGTCTGGTCGCTGTAGGTGCTGTATATGGTTTGATGAGCCTATTGGTGCGTCTGCGTGGTGTGGGCTTTATCGCTCGCCTCTTCCCACCAGTGGTTGTCGGTCCTGTGATTATGCTTATCGGTTTGTCGTTGGCTGGTACGGGTGTGAGTATGGCAAGTAGCAACTGGCCACTTGCAATTATCGCGCTTGTAACAACCGTCGCAGTATCGCTATTTGCTAAGGGTCTGCTTCGTCTTATCCCGATTTTTGCAGGTATCGTCGTAGGATATATTGCTGCAATAATCTTTGGTGTCGTAGATTTTCAGCCTATCGTCGATGCCTCATGGTTTGCACTTCCCGCATTTGTGCGCCCTGAGCTATGCTGGGAGGCTATTATCTTTATGATCCCCGTGGCTATTGCTCCCGTTATCGAGCATATTGGCGATGTCTATGCTATCAACGAGGTTACGGGTAAAGATTTCGTGAAGGATCCAGGCTTGCACCGCACAATGCTTGGTGATGGCTTGGCCTGCGTCGCAGCATCCTTTATCGGTGGCCCTCCCGTAACTACCTACTCTGAGGTTACTGGAGCAATCTCGCTTACAAAAATTGCCGATCCGATGGTTATCCGTATTGCAGCCATCTTTGGTATCTTATTCTCGGTGTTGGGCAAGGTCAGCGCACTGCTTAAGACCATCCCCGAGGCTGTGTTGGGCGGTATTATGTTGCTTCTATTTGGTACTATCGCATCGGTGGGTATCAATTCGTTGATTAAAAATAAGGTAGACTTAGGCGATACTCGCAATTTGGTTATCGCTTCGCTAATCCTTATCCTCGGTATTGGTGGCGCGGAGCTTACTATCGGAAGCTTTACGATTGGCGGTATCGGCCTATCGGCTGTTGTGGGTGTAGTTCTCAATCTCGTGCTTCCACGCCGCAAGGAGGAGAGTGACGAGGGGAAAAAGTAGACGATGTAGCGTTGCGTAGTGTTAGCAATACTGCGTGAGCAATAATATGGGGTATCCATTTGGCGGGTGCCCCTTTGCTTCTAAATAATGAAATGATATGAAGACTGAGATTGACCCTAAAGTCTCACCTCGTGCCGAGGCTTTTGAGTTGTGGATGACCTCGCCTATGCCTATGGTGACGCTTACAAAACGCTTTGATGTTAGTCGAGTGGTAAGGTTGAGCAAACGCCATGGCCGAAAGTTTAACGCACTGCTATGTTGGTGCATAATTAAGGCTGCAAGCCAGGTAGAGCAATTTTACTTCCTCCCCGAACAAGGTAGGCTATATCGCTACGATAGGCTTGCGGTCAATGTAATCGTGAGCAATCGTAAGGGAGGTATAAACTCGTGCGATATTCCGTTTGCCGATAGCATTGATGAGTTCCTCGAGCAATACGATAGACTGACTAACAAGGCCGCTGAGGAGTGTCGGAGTTCGTTCCTGGATGATTGGATGATTGTGGGCACCTCGGCAGTAATTCATACCGAGCTGGAGTGTATCGTTAATCAATACACGGATAAGTTTTGCAACCCTATGGTTATGTGGGGTAGGTATCGCAAGGGTATGTTTCGAACTATATTGCCCATATCCTTCCAGTTTCACCACGTACAGATGGATGGCGGTCACGGAGCAAACTTCTTAGATATGTTGCAAACTACCATTTCGCACCTAAAGTTATAATACATTAATTTAATATAGAAAACTCAAAAATGAAAAAACGGTAATGATGCAAAAAGTGGCGCTTTTTGCATCATTACCAAAATAAATAGACCTGAGGGGAAACTCAGGTCTATTCATTTTATATTGAAACAATGTCGCTTATCGGCGGCGCATACCTCCACGCATCTTCTGCATCTGTTGCATCTGCTTCTGGAAACCACCACCAGCTACCGTGCGCATCATCTTACGTGTATCCTCAAACTGCTTGAGTAGACGGTTTACATCGGCCATCGACGTACCCGAACCCTTAGCGATACGCTCACGGCGGCGAGCATTGATAATCTCGGGCTTCTCTCGCTCCTCAGGTGTCATCGAGTCGATAATCGCCTCGGTCTGCTTGAATGCATCGTCTGGAATATCAACGTTCTTAAGCATCTTACCCATACCAGGGATCATCGAAGCGAGATCCTTGAGGTTACCCATCTTCTTAATCTGGTTAATCTGGTCGCGGAAGTCGTTGAAGTTAAACTCATTCTTGATGAGCTTCTTCTTGAGCTTACGTGCCTGCTCCTCATCGAACTGCTCCTGAGCACGCTCCACGAGTGATACCACATCACCCATACCCAAGATACGGTCGGCCATACGCTCGGGGTGGAATACCTGCAATGAATCCATCTTCTCGCCAGCCGAGATAAACTTCAAAGGCTTATCGACAACCGAGCGGATAGAGATAGCGGCACCACCACGTGTGTCACCATCGAGCTTGGTGAGTACCACACCGTCGAAGTCGAGGCGCTCGTTGAACTCCTTAGCGGTGTTCACAGCATCCTGACCTGTCATCGAATCGACAACAAAGAGTGTCTCAGAGGGGTTGATTGCTGCCTTAACAGCCATAATCTCCTGCATCATAGCCTCATCAACAGCCAAGCGACCTGCTGTATCTACAATCACGGTGTTGTAAGACTTCTGACGAGCATAGCGAATAGCGTTCTCGGCGATCTCCACGGGGTTGTTGTTGCCCTCCTCGGTGTAGACCTCGACACCTACCTGCTGGCCCAAAATCTTGAGCTGGTCGATAGCTGCGGGACGGTATACGTCACCCGCTACGAGCAATACCTGACGGCCCTTCTTGCTCTTGATGTGTGCTGCGAGCTTACCCGAGAATGTTGTCTTACCCGAACCCTGAAGACCCGCGATAAGAACAACTGCGGGAGTACCATCGAGCTTGATGTCGGTAGCTGTACCACCCATCAATGCTGCGAGCTCGTCGCGCACGATCTTAGTAATCATCTGTCCTGGCTTCACGGAGTTTAGAACATCCTGACCCAAAGCCTTCTGCTTCACCTCGTCGGTGAAGGTCTTAGCGACCTTGTAGTTTACGTCGGCATCGATAAGCGCACGGCGTATCTCCTTGAGCGTTTCGGCAACATTGATCTCGGTGATGCGTCCTTCGCCCTTAAGAATCTTAAACGATCGTTCAAGTTTCTCGGTTAGATTTTCAAACATATATACTCGTTTTTTACAATTATTCTCTATCTTTCCCTCTATCACTCAGTCTCTATCGAGGCGAGAAAATCGTACAAAGGTACGAATTATTTTTCAAACTTCCTACTCTATTGCTCTCTTGTACCATGATGTCTGCTGCCACTCATCGCTATATTGCTTGCATGGAGCCGATGTTGTAACACCTGTATACTTCTCTACATCGATAGGATAGTTACCATAAGATCCCAATGCTGTGTAGAATGAAGAGAGTGTATATCGTGCTACGACAGTGCGCTCCAACTGTGCCTCAAGTGCTTCAAGCGCTGCGCTATCCGTGGCTACTGTCCTATACCAACCACCAAAGTCGTAGAACGAGTGTGGCGACTGACCTTCGTAGCTCTGTATATTTCTTTTGCTATAATCGGTTGTTGCCGTGAGAGCCATGTTGTGAGTAGCTTCTGCTAATGCCTCCAGCTCGCTGCAATCGATAACTGCTACCGAGCCACTGCGGTTCTTGCTTGTGTACTCATCGCGATAGAAGATATGGTATGCTTCGGCAGCAGCCACCACATCGCTACGTTTGCCATCCTCAGCGTATAGATGCTTGAGTACACGGTGGTATGGAAAGCCCATAGCCATAATCTCGCATGGCGAGGCTATGATGTAGTCTGCTACATTGCGTAGATCGTACAACGCTTCGATATTTGACATAAAGCAAGCGTCGAATAGCAGATAGTCGAACTCTACGCCAGAATTCTCAATGCCTGCAGCAAGCTCGGTAATGTCGGCCTGTACGTTATTCTCACCAAAGGCTCGTGTAGCCTCGGCACCAGCCGCAGGCTCCCAAGGATTAGCATAGGGCATAGCCGAAAACTCCGAAGCATCCTTCGATAGCATCTCGCGTGTCACCCAGCCAAAGCCGTGGCCTGCCATAATCACACCGTAGCGATTTGCAGGGGCTAAATCGGCCATAGTGCGCAGCGTCTCGGCAACGATGCTCTCAATAGGCTTGTTCTCCTTGATGACAACATCCTGAATATGTCGCTCCACGGCACTATTATCTGCCGCGCTGAAGTGTATCTCGCTGATATGTCCCATCGTGCGGCTACTCTGCATGAAGTATATGTAGCGACCACTGCTACTCAATGCACCCTCGCTTATGGCTGCTGATACATCCTTGATGTTGTTCTTAAAGTGGTAGCTAAGGCTTGTGCCAAAGAAATAGTGTATCACCGTATGTTCGACAATCGTGGGAGGTGTGCCCAGCTGTGTGAGTCTAATATCTTCGCTCTTTGTTGATGGCGCAGAGAGGTGGATGGTTGCTACACGCTCGCTATCCGACATATTATCCTCTACCGATATTGCGATTACTCCTGGTGTCGAGGTGTCGATGCTCTTTATCCACGCAGCATCGCTCGTCGCACTTACGCTGATAGTGTTAAGATCGATATATAGTTCGCCATAACGTATGGTGTAGTCCATAGTCGAAACGCTCTCGGTATAGGGTACACTTATACCATCGTCCGACAAAAAGAAGGTGTATTTTATTCGCTTATTTGTGTCACAACTGACAAGTGTTGTGACTATGATTAGTAGTGCTGATACGTATCGTAGGTATCTTCTCATTATCTGCTCGTGTTGCTTATTTGGTTAGTTATAAGTGTGCTATTTATACTCTTGTGGCTTTAGGTTGTTAAACTGCCATGTGCGGTCACGCTTAAATGTAACCTCGTCTGGCTTGTTGCGATAGACGCGGCTGTAGTCGAAGTAGAAGCCCTTGGTTCTATCTTCGCTCTTTTGCAGTAGGGGTACGTACTCCACCGAGCGGCTGATGATACGTGCCTCGTTGTAGCGATAACCCTTCGAGGCGAGAAGGTCGTAGGCGTGCGAAAACATTAGCACGTGCCAGGGAGACTCCTCCTTGCGGCCTGTTCCCGAAGACTCTATGGCGCGCAATATGCCGTTCAAGTGGTTGAAATATAGCTGCTCACGATGGGGGTCATCCAGCGCACCATAGGCATAGGCAAGCATATTGAGCATCTTGGGGCAGAACGGATCGTACTCCATAGCCTCCATGCCGCGCTCGATAAGCGCCTCGAGTTGTCCTACGGTTGGCTGCTCGGGATTTATGCCGCTCATAATCGAGAGCATATAGTCCAGTGGCTTGTTCTCGGCAAAGGGGCGATACTCCTCCTGATAGACAAAACCGTAGTAGAGGTAGTAGTACTCCACATCGCTGAGAGGCTCCGTGCCGTTGCGATACTTGAGCAGTAGATTGGTGTAGTAGTAGGGCGAATTTGTAGCTAAGGTCTGATGTATGATATCATCCTCGTCGGGTATGCGTAGCTCCACCTCGGCCTCTTGTGCCGAAGCTGCAACCGATAGCGCAAGACTCAATATCGCTCCAATAAATAGTCGTCGTATCATCCTTAAATAGAGTATTTGTTCACCCTCTACAACGTACACCTTAGCGTAGTTCGTATTTTGTAATCGCTATTTCGATATCCTCGCGTAGCGCAGCGCTGCCCTCGATAAGAGGTAGACGTGGCTCAGCCTTTGTGATGCCCATTGCTGCGGTCATGCACTTTACGCCCGTGGGGTTACCCTCACGGAAGAGTAACTGTATAGGCTCGCTTAACTCCTCAATTTGAGCCTCTGCTTCGGCAATACGACCCTCGAGAGCGTTGTGCACACAGTGACAGAACTTCTCGGGGAAGGCGTTGGCTGCAACCGATATTACACCCTCGCCACCACGCTTGATAAGCTCTACGGTGATGCCATCATCGCCCGATAGCACCAAGAACTCATCGGGGCGTGAATCCAAGATGCGCTGCATCTGCTCGATGTCGCCCGATGCCTCCTTCACGGCTACGATCTTCTTCGTGGCGTGAGCAAGGCGCAGGGTAGTCTCGGCAGTCATGTTTACACCTGTGCGGCCAGGTACGTTGTAGATGATTACGGGTACGGGCGAAGCCTCTGCTACGGCCATGTAGTGGCGATAGATACCCTCCTGCGAAGGCTTATTGTAGTAGGGTACAACGCTCAGAATGGCTACTGTGCCACTAAGGTCGAAGCTCTTTAGGCTCTCGCATAGGGCGTGTGTGTCATTGCCACCCATACCTGCTACAATAGGTACACGGCCCGCTGTGCGCTCCACGACGAAGCGTAATACATCGTGCTGCTCGCTTGTAGATAGAGTCGCTGTCTCGGCCGTAGAGCCGAGTGCTACGATGTAATCAACACCACCATTGATGACATGCTCGACCATGCGACCGAGTGCCTCGTAGTCAATTTCGTAGTTGTTAAAAGGTGTGATGAGCGCTACACCTACACCCTTTATAAGTCTCTGTGTCATATCTAATTATATGTTTTATCGTTCTTCTAAAATAGTACTCCCTGTACTGCCTGTTCCATTGGCTCAGCCTTAGGCGTGCTTGCAACCTCGACTATTGCACGCACCTCTTCAACTTTGCCACGCTCCTCAGTCTTTGTATCTGAAACATTGAACTCCTCGGCTGAAGATATAAGAGCCATAAACTCTGCCTCGTTGAGGATGCGTACGCCGAGTTTTTCGGCCTTCTGACGCTTCGCAGGGCCCATATTGTCGCCAGCCACGATGAAATCTACGTTTGCCGATACGGCAGCAAGGTTTTTACCACCATGCTCCTCGATCAATCGTTTCATATCGTCGCGCGAACGACCTTCGAACTTACCCGAAATCACTACACTCTTGCCCTCCAAGGCACGTGAGCGTAGCTCCTTGCGCTCGAGTTCGAACTTTAGACCAGCCTTGCGAAGACGCTCTATAATTTCGCGATTCTTCTCATCGGCAAAGTAGCCTACGATGGCATCTGCAATCTTGCTACCCACCTCCTCAGCTTCGGCAAGTTCTTCGACATTGGCTGCGGCGATAGCGTCTAAAGTCTGGAAGTGTGATGCGAGATACTTCGCTGTAGTCTCGCCAACGAAACGTATGCCCAAAGCAAATAACACTCTTTCGAATGCTACCTCTTTCGATTTTGCTATGCTCTCGAGAATGTTAGTTGCTGACTTCTCGCCAAGACGAGGAAGTGCTGCCAATCGAATTGCATCTAGGTTGTATATATCCGAGATGTTATTGAGCATTCCGTTTTGCCAGAGAAGCTCGACGGTCTCGGCTCCAAGACCCTCAATATTCATCGCCTTGCGGCTGATGAAATGGATTATACGGCCCGTAATCTGTGGGGGACATCCACTCTCGTTCGGACAATAGTGCTTCGCCTCTCCCTCATAGCGGATAAGCTCCGAGCCACACTCGGGACAGTGCGTTATATACTCAAAAGGCTTGCTATCTGCAGGACGCTCCGCGAGCTCTACCTCCGTAATCTTAGGGATAATCTCGCCGCCCTTCTCCACGTAGACCATATCGCCAAGACGTATGTCGAGGGCAGCAATCTGGTCGGCATTGTGTATCGAGGCACGCTTTACAACCGTACCTGCGAGCTGCACGGGCTCGAGGTTGGCAACAGGGGTAATAGCTCCCGTGCGACCTACCTGAAAATCGACACTCAATAGGCGTGTGAGAGCTCGCTCAGCCTGAAATTTGTACGCCACAGCCCAGCGCGGAGCCTTAGCCGTGGAGCCGAGTGCACGTTGCTGAGCGTAGCTATTGACCTTGATTACTACGCCATCCGTAGCGTAGGGTAGTGCTTTGCGCTCTACATCCCAATATGCGATAAACTCCTCAACTTCGGCCTTTGAGCGACAGATGCGCGTGTGCTCCGAAATCTTAAAACCCCAGCTACGTGCCGCCTCCAAGTTCTGCCAATGTGACTCCGAGGGTAGACCCTCGCCTGCAAGTTGATAGAGCGTGCAGTCCAGACCACGACGTGCTACAACCTGTGAGGATTGCTGCTTGAGTGTTCCCGAAGCGGCATTTCTTGGATTGGCCATAGGTGCTTCACCTGCAGCTTCGCGCTCGCGGTTCAGCTTCTCAAACGATGCGTAGGGCATAACAATCTCGCCACGTATCTCAAAGATTGTGGGGTAGCCCTCACCACGTAGGCGCAAGGGTACCGAGCCAATAGTGCGCACATTGTTCGTAACATCGTCGCCACGCTGGCCATCGCCACGTGTCACGGCACGCTGCAAAGCTCCATTCTCATAGCGAAGCGATATTGCCGTGCCGTCGAACTTAAGCTCGCAGACAAACTCCACCTCGCTACCAATCTCGCGCTCTACGCGCTCGATCCATTCGCCAAGCTCCTCGCTTGAGTAGGTATTCGACAGCGACTGCATAGGGAAGAGGTGTTCGACACTCTCGAACTCGGAGCAAAGGTCGCTACCAACGCGCTTAGTTGGCGAGTTGCTATCGGCCTCCTCGGGATACTGAGCCTCGAGATCCTGAAGTTCGCGAAGTAGCGTATCGAACTCAAAATCCGATACTTCCGAGATGCTCTCAACATAGTATTTATGGTTGTAGTGGTCGAGCAGTTGCTCGAGCTCACGCATACGTTTTATGTCGTCGTGTCGATTCATTTTCTTAAACGCGCATTATAGTGCGTAAAGGTACACAATTTGTTTGGAACAACGAAGAATTTTGAAAAAAATAAAAAAAATATTTGCCTTTGTTTGCACATTATCAAATTGTGTTTACATTTGCGGAAAATTTTGGAACAGATATTCGAATATTCAATAAGAACTAAAATAAGCAATTATTAGTATGGCTACTGAGAATAAGAAGAAACGTTTGGTTACAAGTTTTCACAATCTAACACCCGAGCAGCAGGCCGCAGTTAAGGCTCTCTATCCATTGGGATTTACCGATGTAATGATGCGTATAGATAAGCCAGATGGCTCATTCTTCTACGTTGTACCCTACGAGACAGAGGATACTTACTACCTCGTGAAGATTGATGTTAAGATCGACGATGGTCAGGATGATGACAACGATGGCTACTACGACGATGACGATATCAAGGGCGCTGATGAGTTGGCTGATTCTGTATCGGAGGATGGCTCGGATGATGACTTCTAAACAAAAGAACATATTTAAGTGTTAGGCCTCACCACACGGTGAGGCCTAATTGTTTTTTATTCACACTAAATTTTGATTCGAACGATTGGCTGCGTCTCCTCCTTATCGAGCGGATATGAGGCATATTTAGCGCGTTCAAAATCTATGTCACGCAGGTCGATGCAACGTATCGAGCTATCGTATGCGGTTTTATAGTAGACGCATCGCGATGTTAGGTCGATGGCCGACGTCCATTGTGTAGCACTCGGTAGCTCCTTTTCGTCGGGATTCTCGATGGCTATCGGTACGTCGAAGTTGTTGAGCAGATGGAAACACTCCAATACCGTACCTATGCCTGTGGCACGTTGAGGTGCACTATTGCGAAAGAAGGCGGCACGCACAAAACGCGATGGAGGGGTGAAATCACCAGGTAGACCGAGCATTGCCGAACTGCCACCCAGAGGCTCGATCGTTATCTTGCCAAGTTGAAGGTTGGCGGCACTTCCAGGCCGCAGGTTCACATAATTCTCCAAGTTGGCGAGGTGCCACTCAAAGCCTGGGGCATTGGTCAGTACGCCTACGGTGTTATCGTAAAAGTGTACCTCGCCATCGACAATCTCCATGACTACCTGCTTGCCGCTACTCTCGCCTATGCGCCAATGCACGACTGCCGACTTCTCCAGACCAACAATATCGACATTTGCAATTGACGATTTCAATTCATCTATCGTGCTGAATTGAGTGAGTATCCACTGCACGACTTGTAAGTCTGCGAGTGTTTTATCGTTATTTGCCGCAGCGTATGGCTTGTAGCTGCCGAAGCGTGGAAAGAAGAAAAGACCTGCCGATAGCCCTGCTTCGTTTAACCCTTCGGCGATAAATTCGCGCTGTACTACGGCAAGACCTACGGTGCCATATTTTGCCTCGAATCTTACGCCATTTAGTCCCGAGGGGGTGTATGATTGTAGCTTCTCGCCACGCGGAATAACCACATATTCACTCTTTAGCTTGCCGTATGCCCACTCTATAGTGCGAGCCTGAACGTAGCTGCCATCGGCTGCTGTTAGCGATATTCCGGTACAGGCTGCTGCAAGATGTGTGCCTGCAAATATGGTGGCTGCTACCATAGATAATGTTTTGATTATTAAATTCATATACGTTTATTTTTTTGTTGTGCTACTTTTGGTTTTTGGGAGTTGATGCGTTTGCTTGTTGGCTTACGCGAATAAGTTTTGATGTGTCATATCCACGCTCCTGGGCGATCTCTACAATATGGTTGTATGTCTTTTCGTCCATCACGGGTCGGCGAGATAGTATCCACAGATATTTAGGTGATTTGCTGCCCACTAATGCCCACTCATAACCTTCGCCTAAGGCTAAAATGTTGTAGTCTGAGTAGAAGAATAGAAAGAATGAAACCCTTAGCTGGCCCTCTCTGTCACCGAGCTTAGCCTTGCCGTAGGATATCTTCTTTTTGTTGGTTTTGATATTAATGCCGCTGTTGGTTACCGATACGCGGTTGTCAGGTAGCAGGGCGTAGAATGCCTCGCACTGCTCCAGGTTGCGTTCGAAGCTGTGGTCGAAACGTGCAATTTCGTACCATCGACCCATATACTTTTTGAGGTCAAGTAGATCAACCGTGCGGCGGTCGATAGTTGTTGTTTTGGCGTGTGCCTTGCATCCTGCTGCCGCAGCCAGCAGAACGAGTGTGCTGATAAGAATCATTCTCCGACTATTCATAATTTGTATAGTTTTATGTTCTTATCCCCACGGAGCATATATAGTGCCAAAGGAGTATGTATAGTGCTTGATGATGGGCGCGAAGGCTGGCTTTTAAGGAGTGTTTTGAACGACTGTGTGTCGTGCGCCTTTGCCTTATTGTATCCCAAGTGATATGTACAAAAAAAGGCCTGCGGAAACCGCAAGCCTAAAGTGGAGGTGGCGGGGGTCGAACCCGCGTCCAAACAAGGAACCCAAGAGCTTTCTACACGTTTAGCCTACCATTTCATCCTTCTACTCGCGCCAGGCAGGAGGCAGCCAAACACGAGTCCCAGCCCCTAAATCTCGCACGATAACCGAGGCACATATCGCGCTATCTCTTAATTGATGATACCCCATAATGATTGGATGTTAAAGAGCGGAACATCCTTTCGGGATACTCGTCATGCGACCGCCTTGGGTCACGCGATTAAGCCAATTTTCCCAGAAAATTAGGCAGCGAGTGCGTAATTGTTATTGCCATTTATAGCTTGAGTGTTGCGATTTACGAGACCCCACACAATGCTCGACGTGCTTACAATCAAATTCTACCTGCTGTCAAAACCGGTCACCCCCTGTTAAGATGGCGATTATGGTGTTAGTTGGCTTTGTTGTCGCTCTTTTTGGCATCTTATTGTTTTTATCTTTTGGAAAAACCAAACAAAAAACACAAAGCCTAAAGAACTTCGAGCTAATCTTAGCTAACTCCATATAGGCAACTCAATTGCGATGCAAAAGTATGCATTTTTTTGCAGAAAACAAAATAATCGCTAAATTTGCATGATATAAAATATAGTAATATGGAAAATAGAAGCGTCATAGAATTGCGCAACGTGTCGATATATCACGGCGAGAAGGGTCGCCGCGATCGCAGCTCGGCAGATCTCGTACTTTCGGATATCAACCTCACGGTGAATGAGGGCGAATTCGTATATCTTATCGGCCGCGTTGGTACGGGTAAGAGTACGCTTCTCAAGATGCTCTATGCCGAGGTCGATCTGTGCGATGGCGATGGCACTGTTGTTGGCTTCGACCTTCGTCGCCTAAAGCGCAAGCAAATACCATTGTTGCGCCGCTCTATGGGTATCGTTTTCCAGGATTTTCAGCTACTTACCGACCGCAATGTCTTCTATAACCTCTACGATGTGATGCGTGCTACTGGCTGGAGCGATGAGTCGCATATCCGCCGTCGTATCGACGAGGTGCTCAACCTTGTAGGCCTTGCTCATAAGTGCTATAAGATGCCCTTCGAGCTCTCGGGTGGCGAGCAGCAGCGTCTGACTATCGCGCGTGCATTGTTGAACAACCCACGCCTTATTCTTGCCGATGAGCCTACGGGCAACCTCGACCCTGTTACTGCCGAGGGCATTATGGAGCTCTTCCGTCATATCGCCGAGAGGGGCTGTGCGGTGGTTATGTCTACCCACAATATCTCGCTTATTGAGCAGTTCCCCTCGCGCACTATTCTCTTTGCGCAGGGCCATATTGCCGAGGTCGATGTCAATTCGCTTATCGAGCAGGCCTAATTGCTGATATATGATGATATATGCTTGCATCCCTTGCGGGGTGCAAGTTTTTTTTGTTGCACTCGGGATGACATTCAGGCGGATGACATTGAGAGCGTGTGATATTTGGTATGTCATGCTGAGCGAAGCCGATATACGTATTGTTATCCCGAGCGTGTCATGCTGAGCTTGTCGAAGCATCTCCTCGCAGCCGATGTATATATATATCGTCATCCCGAGGAGGGGCAAGTATGAGGGTGGAAAAGGGGACACCTTCTATGCCCCGACGTGGGGATCTACCACAGTTTTTCTAACATTGTTGGGCGTGAATAGGGTATCATAGAGTTTTTTTTGACAAAGGTAGATTGCCACAGAATTGCAATGAGCGCATAGGGCATCAGCAAGCCTCTCAGTTGCAATTCTTCGCAATGACGATAGTGTATTGTCGCACAGGAGATTCCTCGACTGCGCTCGGGATGACATTCAGACGGATGGCATTGCGAGCGTGTGATATTTGATATGTCATGCTGAGCTTGTCGATATACGTATCGCCATCCCGAGCGTGTCATGCTGAGCTTGCCGAAGCATCTCCTCGTAGCCGACAAGTGGCAACGGACAAGGCGCACAAGGTATATTGTCGCGCAGGAGATTCCTCGACTGCGCTCGGGATGACATTCAGGCGGATGACATTGAGGATGAATGGCATAAAAAAAAACGACACGAATACGAAAACCGCACCCGTGTCGCTCAAAAAATCATCTAAATATTACTCGACAATCTCGCCATTCTAAAAGTCGTAGCCGATGATAGCATCGGCATACCAGCTCCAATACTCCGCAGACTTGTAATCCTCTACCGATTCCTTAGGAACAAAAATTTTGCGCCACCAATCATTACTGTCGAACATGTAGCTACCACCTGCTGGAGGTGTTATCGCCTCGCAACAGACACTTGTAAGGCTGTCGCAATCATAGAATGCATACTCTCCAATCGTCGTTACGCTATCGGGGATAAAAATACTTGTAAGGCTGTCGCAACCAGAGAATGCAGCATCTCCAATCGTCGTTACGCTATCGGGGATAATAATACTTGTAAGGCTGTCGCAATTATAGAATGCATACTCTCCAATCGTCGTTACGCTATCGGGGATAATCAAATTAGTAACCAACTCTCCATTGAGATATAAATTATTTGCATAACAAAGAGGATTAGCACAGGAATATGCAAAGTTAATATTGCACCAAGCTGACAAATCTGTAATATAGACACTTGTAAGGCTGTTGCAATATTCGAATGCATCCTCTCCACTCGCCGTTACGCTATCGGGGATAGTGACACTTGTAAGGCTGGAGCAACCACAGAATGCAGCATCTCCAATCGTCGTTACGCTATCTGGGATGGTGACACTTGTAAGACTATCGCAACC
>JAFYXB010000022.1 GCA_017546345.1 Alistipes sp.
CAGGGTGCAACGATTAACGGCACTATCGAGGGTATGGTAATCTCAAACCGTGCACTCGTCAACCTTACATCTAAGAAGGGTATGTATGTTCAGGATGCTACGGGTGCTCTTCAGTTGCGCTTGTCTGCTGACCATGAGTTTAATTTCGGCACAAAGGTTCAGGTTGACCTTACAGGTTGCACATTGGGTAATTATGGCGGCGCAATTCAGGTTAGTGATGTTGCACTCGACAAGATTACGACTATCTCAACGGGCAACATAGTAGTAGCAACGCCAGTATCTATGGCCGACTTCCTTGCAAATAAGTATGAGGGACAGTATATCGCTCTCGAGGGCGTTCAGGTTGCAAAGAACGACTTGGCTCGCACTTGGGTAGAGGGTGGCTCTCACACATCTATCAATATGGAGGATGCTCAGGGCAACAAGTTTGTTGTATTCTCTTCAAAGTACTCGACATATGGCTCACAGAGCGTAGCTCAGGGCTCTGGTACTATCAAGGGTATTTCCTCTATCAACAATGGCGCTATACAGCTCATTTTTACTCAGGAGTCTGACTTCGCAGGTTTGAATGGCGAGCGTCTGGGAGCCGAGACTTCAACTACCACAGGCCACAGATGGGCCGAGCTACCTGCGCGCAAGACATCGAGTGACTACATCTACAACACGCACTATGGGCTGTTAGGTTCAAATAACAATGCCCGAAACTATACCTATTGCTTCGACCCTGAGCATCGCGCAGCCCTATGGGTAGCCTATCCGCTACATACATCACACACATCGGGTAGCGGTAATCGTAACAATAGTAGCTTCAGCTACGACCCAGAGGTAAGCACGTCATACCAGGCAAACCTTGCAGCAGGCTCATACACAGGTAACTACGACAGAGGACATCAGCTACCAGCGGCCGACAGAAAGTGCTCGCAACAGATGATGGATCAGACATTTTACGCTACGAACATGACGCCACAGCATAGCAGCTTTAATCAGAACAAGTGGGTTGCATTGGAGAGCAAGGTGCGCAATATGATATGTGCCGATACGCTCTTCGTGGTTACGGGTGCGTGGTTTGGAGGCGAGCATAACAGCTCTATAAATAGCTCAACGACCGACAAATCGGGGAACTATTGCCCTACGCCTACACACTACTACAAGGCATTGCTTCGCACAAGCAATGGAAATACGGGCAAGACTATTGATGCGGTGAAGGAGGCTTCGCAATTGCGTGCTATCGTCTTCTGGATGGAGCATGCAAATACGGGCAGCAATACGACGATAAGCTCTTCGGATTGCATTACAGTCGATGAGTTGGAGCGCATCACAGGCTTCGACTTCTTCCCGATGATTGACGACTCGATAGAGGCGGCCGTGGAGTCGAATATCAACCCCTCATTGTGGGGTATAAACTAACCATGAGGTCGAAATAGCCAACGACATAAAAAAATGCTAAAGAGTCCCGCTCTTTAGCATTTTTTTATTTCTACCTACGCTGAAACCACCCTTTAACACGCCTCCAACCCTCGACACCGAGTATTGCAATACCTGTGTATTGTGCTGTCTTCGCCATACCAAAAAGCACAAACCAAAGCACACCCTTAGTTGCAGCCGATATGGGAAGAAGCGCCTGAGCAAATGACAACACGTAGAATATGATACAAGAGCCAAGAACGATTACTCCCGTGCGAAACGAGAGTCTCGACAGCAACTCTTTTATCTTAGCAACGCAACCCTTTACACTCTTCATAATCAATAAGATACAACAAGAGCCCTACTTCTCATTAGCAATACCCATAGGGATATGCACTGCAGGGACATTGCGCAGATGATCCAGATGTGACATCTGATCATCGAAGAAGATGTGCGGACGCATAATTTCGAGCACCCTATCCTTCGAGATACCACCAAGGAAGAAGGCCTCGGTAACCTCCACACCCCAACTCTTAAGGGTATTTACCACACGCTCATGCGCAGGGGCGTTACGCGCCGTGACGATAGATATCTTGAGCCAACGGCGATAATCGGGATCGTGAGCTATACGCTCGCTCTCAAGGCGCTGCAAATTCGAAATCTTCATCAACAAATCGGCCAGTGGACCAGGATCGAGAGGTCGGCTCGTCTCGGCCTCGTGGCGATGAAACGCCTGCAAGCCGTGCTCCTTATATATCTTCTCGCTCTCGTCATCAGCAATCACACCGTCGAAGTCGAAGGCAATACGCAGCTCTACATCTGTAGCATCATCCATAACCTCGCTCTCCAAAACACGACCCGCAGCATAGCCTGCATCGCACGCACGCTGCACATCGCGCTCCGAAGCCGACAAAAAGAGCGACGCGTTGAATGCTGGCAGATACTTATAGGGCGATTCACCAGAGAAGAACGAAGCACGCGAGATATCGAGACCATAGTAGTTTATGGTGCGAAATACTCGTAGGCCCGTCTCGGGAGAGTTACGCGAGAGGAGAACAACCTCCACGGGTTGCTCCGTAGCGAATATCTCGTTAAAGCTCAACAGACGCTTAACAAAAGGGAATGCAACACCCTTAGCCAGAGGCACATCAATATTCTCCTCCTGATAGCGACGATACTCCTCCAAGCCTCGCTCATTGTAAACCTTATCCGATTCCGAGAGGTCGAATAGTGCCGATGATGACACCGCAACTACAAGTTTATTTTCGATAGGGAAAGCCATAAATATCAAAAAAAATAGATCCTATACTCGCACACTATAAAATACCAAAAGGGCTCCGCAACCCGAAAGTTGAAAAGCCCTTAAATGGTGGTTGAGCTACCGAGATTCGAACTCAGAATAACAGAACCAAAATCTGCTGTGTTACCGTTACACCATAGCTCAATCGTTGCTCGTAAGCGGCGACAAAGATAGTGTAAAGTTTTCAAACTGCAAAATTTTGAAGCTCGAATACGCCCTCGACACCAAATTTTAGGGCCGTATACTACAGCTTAGAGAGAAATTTCTCGCGGTTTACGATGAAGCGCACATGCTCACCCTCGCCAATGAGCGTCTCGCCGTCGTAAGCCTTAACAACGAATGTGAGCTTGCGACCCTCGACAGCTGTAAGCTCAGCCTCAGCAAGGATTGTTGCACCAACCTTCGAGGGCTTGAGGTGCGATGTCGAGATCATCGAACCAACAGTTGTCTCGCCCTCCTCCAACTTGAGAGCTACAGCCAACATCGCTGCGTTCTCCATAAGCGCTACCATTGCTGGTGTTGCCAATACTGCCATATCGCCAGAACCGATATAATCTGCTGTGTTACCCTCCGTAACGGTCATCACGGTAGAGTGCTTCAAACCTACTTCAACCATAATTTATCTGTTTTATATTATTATCCTAAGGCACAAAGATAGTGTTTTATTTCGAAACATCGCACAAAAATAGTATCTTTGTCAAACTAAACTATGCAGCGCATTATCGCCATACTACTATTAGTGGCTACCCTACTATCTGCCACCTCTCCTGTTGAGGCACAGGGGCGCAAACAGCGTGTGCGTGGTGCAACGGGTGCGAAGTGGACAACAGACGAGAATGGCGAGGAGATGCTCAACATCACGATACAGACCATTCCGGCTTTTCATCGCAAACGCGATTTTAAGAACTACCAACGTATGGTACGTGCCGTAAAGAAGGTCTATCCCTTAGCCCTGGAGGCCGCCAAACGCATGGAAAACCTCGACGAGGAGCTTGCCGCAATGGATCGTCGCAAGGATCGCAAGGAGCATACCAAAGCAATAGAGGATGCTCTCAAAGAGGAGATAAGCCCAATACTCTGGAAGATGACACGCTACGAGGGCACGATACTTCTCAAGCTCATAGACCGCGAGACGAGACATACAGCATTTGCCATCATCAAGGATTTCCGTTCGGGATTTACCGCGGGCTTCTACCAGATGATTGCAAAGATGTTTGGCAACAACCTCAAACTCGAGTACGATCCCAAAGGCGAAGACGAAGTACTCGAACAAATTGTACTATACTACAAAGCAGGACTACTCGAATAGCGTAGTCCTGCTTCGTTTTCCTATGCTCCGTAAGGGGAGCTACACCTCCATACCCTGACGTGTACGCGATAGCGTTTCGGCACTCACCAAACGTGCTGCAACAGCCAAAGCAAACTCTATCGATAGACCTGCTCCAGCCGCCGTTATAAGGTTACCATCCTCGACAACAGCACCGCCTACATAGCGATAGTCGCCCATCTCGCCAACAACCGAACTATGGCACGTAACCTTATGTCCGCGTGCCACACCTGCTGCAGCTAATACCGTAGGCGCACCACATATCGCCGCCACAAGACGACCCTCATTGTAGTAGTTAGCCACCACGCGGCAAACCTTCGCCGAGGAGCGTAGGTTGAGGTATCCCGGATTTCCGCCAGGCAGAATTATAGCCTCGCCATCACACATATCGACATCCTCCAACAGTGCATCGCAACGTAGCGTAACAAGCCCATGCGACGATGTTACATCCAAGCAGTCGCCAACAGCCACACGCACAAGTTCGACACCCGCACGATTCATCACATCAATAGGTGCAAGCGTCTCGACAGCCTCAAAGCCCTCGGCAATGAGTATATAGGCACGTTTATTTGTCATTCTCTACAAGTTTTTCGAATTCATCAAATGGCATTTCCACAACTATACACTCACCAATAGCCGCAGGAAGCACCACTCGTAATATATTATCTTTCTTCTTTTTATCCAACTTTACCTCACGCAACAGATTATGCGTAGATATTGATGATCGCAGTTCAAAGCCGAGGCGCTCGAGCAACGCATCTACCCTCGTAGCATACTCCTTACTCATCACGCCATAACGCACTGCAGCGTGCGAAATCATACTAAGACCAATGGCTACAGCCTCGCCATGGTTCACATCGCGCGTACACTTCTCAATAGCATGCGCAATGGTGTGTCCTAAGTTTAACACACGACGTAAGCCCCCCTCTCGCTCATCACGCTCGACAATCGAACATTTGACAGCCACAGAAGCACGCACAATGCGTTCCATCGCATCGTGCGAAGCATAGATATCATCGCCTGCGCACTGCTCCAATAGCTCAAACAGAGCACTATCGCCCACCATTGCCGTCTTAACCACCTCGGCCATACCAGCACGCAACTCACGCTGGGGCAACGTACGTAGCATCTCGACATCCGATATCACAAAGCGGGGATGCGAAAAAGTGCCCACCATATTTTTGTAGTCGGCAACATTCACGCCATTCTTACCACCCACCGAAGCATCGACCTGACCGAGCAATGTCGTAGATATAAAGCCAAACTCCAGACCGCGCATATAGGTCGAAGCGACATATCCCGCAACATCGGTGACAATACCACCACCAATACCCAATATAAATGTTGAGCGGTCGGCACCCATATCCATCAATCGGCGATAGAGCATCTCGGCAGTATGCAGACTCTTACACCCCTCGCCAATACCTATAACTATATGCTCGTAGCGATGTACTAAATCGGGATATAGTCTGTCGATATTTGAGTCGGTGATGACTATGATGCGACGACGTGGCAAAAGCTCGTCGAGAGCCGCAGCATGACGGCCAACATATATTGTTGTCGCATCGGCGATATGTAGCGTGTTACCCATCTTAACGATTAGCTATAGGTGTTTCGTGCAGAGTAATCGTTGCGACAAAAATCGCTCCACGCACCATGCACATAGTTTAAGTATCGGCTACAAAGTTAAGATTTTTCTTGCGCTTTAGCCAACCAAATGACAAAAAGGTTAGTTCGACGAAATTAATTTGGATAAAAAGTTGCAATATCCTCGAATGTTTTCTAATTTTGTGGGGTTGTTCGGAGAATATATGGAATATAATTGCCGAAACGACCAATTTTTCAAATACGACGAAGTATTTACAATTTAATTATAACTTAAAAAATTTTAGAATTATGAACTTTCTTACTGAAGACAAGCTTGTAATCGTTGGTGCAGCCGGCATGATCGGTTCAAACATGGTACAGAGCGCACTTATGATGGGTCTTACAAAGAACATCTGCCTCTACGACGTATTCTCACCCGAGGGTGTTGCTGAGGAGATGCGCCAGAGCGGTTTCGACAACGTAAACATCACATCTACAACAGATGTTGCTGAGGCTTTCAAGGATGCTAAGTA
>JAFYXB010000023.1 GCA_017546345.1 Alistipes sp.
CCCCTGACCCCGTGCGTGACAGGCACGTATTCTAACCAGCTGAACTAACGCACCGTTTTTAAGAACTCGCAACCGTTATTTCTCGATTGCGATGCAAAGGTACTGCTTTTTTTTTATTCTGCAAATTTTTTCACAACTTTTTTCAAAGAATGTTACTACTTTTTGAAGAACGAAAACTGTACACTACCATAACTTCTTAGCTGCCAGAATTTTGGATGATTTTCAAAATTTTGTTCCTTAGAGTGTTCAAAGATCAAAAATCCATCCTCTTTCAGCAAATCGCGTTCAAAGACCAAATCGATAACAACATCATTACCCTCCAAATCGTAGGGAGCATCGGAGAAGATGATATCAAACTTCTTGCCGCAGCTCTTCAAATAGAGGAAAGCATTAGCCTTAACAGCATAGAAATTCTCGAAGCCGAGTTCTCTCGCAGTATTGCGTATGAAGCTGTGGTGCACACTATTGAGTTCCACAGATGTCACACTACGAGCCTCACGCGAAGCAAACTCATAGCTAATAGAGCCTGTACCCGAAAACAAATCGAGGATATCGCACTCCTCGAAATCTACAAGGTTGGTGAGCACATTAAACAAGTTCTCCTTAGCAAAGTCCGTCGTAGGACGCGCTCTAAGGTTTCGGGGAGGCACAATCGTGCGACCGCGATATTTGCCACTAATTATTCGCATAGCCTCTTTCTAAATAGTGATTTGCACAAGCTCTTAAGGCGCGCAGTATCGCCCGCGACACGTGCTACTATATTATATATATGGTAAACCTTATCTATGGCGCCCAAAGTATAGAGGATATCGGCATCCGTAGCCACCTCTACAACATCGGCAAAACGCAACATATCATCGGCAACACGCACATAGAGCAGATTGCCATAAAGCGCCACAACGCACGCCTCGGAGATATCGCCCATAAGCAGAGGCGATGTGTAGTGCAACTCTGCGCCACAAGCCTCCAAGGAGTCGATATGACGTGCATCAACAGCCATCACAGCCACAATGCCTGCAACCTCATCGCTAACCACCACACGCTCATTATCGGCAGGGGTAAGCGCCGCAAGAGTCAAATGCTCCTCAAGCGATAGTGCGGCGAGCTGCTCGGCAGGCACAAGCAATGTCTTAGGCGTGCATAGCATAACTTCGGCCACTACCCCACGCTTAAACACCTCGGCAACCTGCAAAGGCTTATCTCCGCCGTCGCAATCCGACGCTGTTGAAAAAGCGTGTCCATTCGACATAAGCCGAATGGACACCTTATCATACTGAGTGACGCTCATTGTTACTCGGCCTTACCGCCCCAGTTACCTGCCTCGTTAGTAGGCTCCTCAAGGCTACCAAATGTAACACCGAAGAACTCGATATCCATAGGAATTGGGTGCTCAGAACCAATCTGGAACTTAGGATTGCGAGTTACGGTCTTCTTAAGACCATCAGCCTTCATCTTCTTGAAGTCCTCGTTAGCCTCTGAGTGGTTGATGAAGTAGTTGAACTTCTCGTCGAGCTTGTTCCAGAACTCCTGGTTATAAGTATCGGTATCGATGAACTTCACATAAGGAGCGTGGCAACGTACGAGATGTGTGCTGTAGCTACCAGAAACGTAAGTAGCAGTGTCGAGCTCAAACTCTACCTCGTTGTGAGTAAATGGGATGTAGCGAAGGTGCTCGATCTCCTCCTCAGTAAGACGGCATACGCCCAACTCATCATCGAAGATAGTATCGCGAGCAGCAACAACTACAACGCGCTCGTTCTTCCAATTCTTGTCCTTGCGCAACTCAGCCAAGATAGCTGCGTTCTCGAGGTTGTTCTCATCGTAGATCTGGCTACGGTACTCGATGTTACCATTCAACGCGAAGTCGATAAGCTCATCCCAGTTAGTAGTAAACTGCTTCTTAGGGTTGCTGTCGCGGTATGCGCGAACCAACGCTACGATGTAGTGCTCCTTCTCGATAACTGCCTTCTCGCGAGAGCTGAAGTGGCTCTCAAAATGAATAGGTGTAGCCAACATCGTCCAAATCCAGTAGATTAGCGCAACAACGATGGCCAAAAGAGTGAAAATTGGAATTAATCTTTTCATTTTTTGTTATTTATTATTAAGTTTGTATCGCATTTGTTAATGTATAAAAATAGGGGCACTATGCTTAGCACACATATTTCGCATCAAATTTACGCAAAATTATCGTTCGACGCAACAAATAATCAAAAAAAAATAATAGAAAAGTTATCCGAGTGGCTCGCAGAGGGTGATTCGAACTCTATTTTTTTGCTTAATGGTTACGCTGGAACGGGTAAAACGACCATCATTGCGAGCTTTGTTGCGGCCCTTCGCGACCTCGGCATTAAGCCTATACTTCTCGCCCCTACAGGCCGTGCCGCAAAGGTCCTTTCGCGCTATTCGAACTACGAGGCACACACCATCCATAAGCGCATCTACCGCGAACGAACAATAACCGATTACGAGTCGCGTTTCTCTCTGGACTACAACCGCGAAAAGGGTGCAGTATTCATTGTAGATGAGGCATCTATGCTCTCGAGTGGCAGCAGCGAGAATGCCGCTTTTGGCTCGGGCGATCTTCTCAACGATCTTGTGGCATATGTGCGCAGTGGCAAGGATTGCCGCCTGATGTTGGTGGGCGACGATGCTCAGCTTCCACCCGTCGGCAGCGACCTCAGCCCTGCCCTCGATCCCATAGAGTTGAGCCACTATGGCGATGTATGCTACGCCACGATGGACGAGGTTGTACGCCAGTCGCACGACTCGGGAATTTTGTTCAATGCCACGATGCTACGCTGCATGCTCGAGAACCGCATCCACGAGATACCCCACTTCGATATCTCCTACCCCGATTTCCGTCGTGTCGAGGGTGGCGAGCTTCTCGAGGAACTGCAGGAGTGCTACGACCGCTATGGCCGCGACGAGACGATAGTTATCACCCGCTCGAACAAACGTGCCAACCGCTATAACGAGGGCATACGCCGTCACACGCTATCTGCCGAGGAGGAGATCAAGGGTGGCGATATGCTTATGATTGTCAAGAACAACTACTTCTACGCCGAACGCGACAAGGAGTCACCGATGTCGTTTATTGCAAATGGCGATGTTGCACGCCTTCGACGCATACGCCGCTACGAGGAGTTCTATGGTTTCCGCTTTGCTGAGGCTACACTGCAATTCCCCGACTACAACGATTACGAGATGCAGGTTAAGGTGCTGTTGGACACCATCAGTTCGGAGTCGCCGTCGCTCACTCGTGAGCAGAGCCACCAACTCTTTATGGAGGTCGAGAAGGATTACGAGGATATTAAGTCGAAGGCAAAACGCTACCGCGCCATCCGCGAGAATGCGCACTTCAACGCTGTGCAGATTAAGTTTGCCTACGCCGTTACGTGCCATAAGTCGCAGGGCGGACAGTGGCGCGCGGTCTTTGTCGACAGATGCTTATTTGGCGATGAGACGATGTCGCGCGATATGCTCCGTTGGCTCTACACGGCCATCACCCGCGCTACAGACCGTGTCTATTTGGTGAACTTCGATGAGAGATTTTTCGAGGAGTAATCAATTAATAATAAGAAGATTTCCCTCACGATTTACACACAGAATATTCATTATACTGCATAGGAGATTCCTCGGCTGCGCTCGGGATGACATCGCGGGCGTGTGATATTTAGTGTGTCATGCTGAGCGAAGTCGATATACGTATCGCCATTCCGAGTGTGTCATGCTGAGCTTGTCGAAGCATCTCCTCGTAGCCGACAAGTGACAACAGACAAAGCGCACATGGAGTATTGTCGCGTAGGAGATTCCTCGACTGCGCTCGGGATGACATTCAGACGGATGACATTGAGGATGAATGGCATAAAAAAAACGACACGAATACGAAAACCGCATCCGTGTCGCTTAAAAAAATCATCGAAGAGCCTTTACTCCACTACCTCGCCCTTCTCGAAGTCATAGCCTACGATAGCATCAGCATACTCGCTCCAATACTCCGCAGACTTGTATGCTTCTACTGACTCAGCAGGAACATAAATCTTACGATCCGAAGCATTATCGACAAACATCCAACTACTACCTGCAGGAGGGGTTGTCGCCTCGCAATAGACAATTGTAAGGCTGTCGCAAGAATAGAATGCTTCACGTCCAATCGTCGTTACGCTATCGCCTATAGTGACACTTGTAAGGCTGTCGCAATATAAGAATGCATCATCTCCAATCGTCGTTACACTATCGCCAATAGTGACACTTGTAAGGCTGCCGCAATATGAGAATACACGATTTCCAATCGTCGTTACGCTATCGGGGATAATGTATGAGGTGAGTCCTGCACGAGCAAATGAGTGTAGCGTACCATCA
>JAFYXB010000024.1 GCA_017546345.1 Alistipes sp.
AAACTCATGGTCAGCAGACAAGCGCAACTGAAGAGCACCCGTAGCATCCTGAACATACATACCCTTCTTAGATGTAAGGTTGACGAGTGCACGGTTTGAGATTACCATACCCTCGATAGTGCCGTTAATCGTTGCACCCTGACCAAGAGCCAATACCTTAGCAATGGTAATTGTACCTGATGTATCCTCCTCATCGTCGTTTTCCTCCAATGAGTATGGCGACATTGGCTGTATGTGGTTGCGCTCGATGGTAATCTTTTGGGTTGTGCTCAGGGTGATATTGTCGCTATTTGCTTGTTCAATATCGATTGTAATGCCGTTATCGAAGCTCTGAGGAGGTAGCGAAATATAGAAAGATGTTATGTCGCTACTAAGCGATACACCCTCGCTACAATCAAGCGTAACATCGGTGATTATCGAGTTGTCAAACAATAAGTTGCCAGATATATCTAAGTTATCGCTTGATGTAGATTGCTCGCTTGCCAATATCGAAGTTGCATCTTTGGCATTTACCTGGATAAGACCTGCTACCTGCTCGTTGTTGTTGCCTCTAAGTCTTAGTTTTGTCACCTTCTGACCATTACCCGTAAGCTGTACCTTTAACCAGCCGCAAACGTTGCGAAGTGTGAATGTTGTGAACTCGCAATTTGCGACCATAAGGTTTTCGCCAATGCCGTAGCTATTATGTAGGTAGTGTTGTGTGGCGGGTAGTGATGCGACCAACGATAGATTCTCGGTATCAACACGGTAGGTCGTGTCGTAGGGGTAGGCTATCATTGTGTCGTTCATAGTCTGTACACCTACCGAGCCATCTGCCAACTTAAAATGGCCCGAACGGTCGCCCGTTTCGCCGAGAA
Source organism: Alistipes sp. (assembly GCA_017546345.1). Taxonomy (GTDB): domain Bacteria; phylum Bacteroidota; class Bacteroidia; order Bacteroidales; family Rikenellaceae; genus Alistipes. The sequence continues at coordinate 858 of JAFYXB010000024.1, forward strand.
ATTGCCATTTTAGATTGTCGAATGATTTGTAGAATACCGAGATGCAGTCGCCCTCGTTCCATACGTTTTTGTCTGAGATGAGCTGTACACGGCTCTCGTTATTCTCAAAACCTACGGTGAGAGTTTTAGGAAGAGTTGGCGATGTGCATATTGACTCATCTGTCTGATTTTGTGTGCACGACGTTGCAAGAAGTGTAACGAGTGCGAATAGTAAAAAATGCTTCATTATTGGGTCTATTTATCTATATTCTTTCGGGGATGATGCGTGTGTGATATCTGATAAAAGGTTATTGTTGCGCTAATACCATATATCATTGCAAAGGTATGATAAAAAAGGGAAATAACAAAGAGTTATTGTGGGTTAGTGGGTGTGTCATAGGGTGAGATAGCGGTGACGATTTCTCGCTGTAGATTTATACGAGAAAATAGTTGCGCAAAAGTGTGAATTTGGGCTAAAAAAGTGGGGTAGATAGGGTTGTAGACCGAAAAAATTTTATATCTTTGTGCGATTATCACCATTATGCGAAAACGTAATTAAAAACAGATAATATGAACGTATCATTAAACTGGCTTAAGCGCTACATTAACACCGACTTATCGGCAGAGCGCATCGCAGAAATATTGACAGAGCTTGGCCTTGAGGTCGAGGAGTTTGAGAAGATTGAGACCATTCGTGGTGGCTTGAATGGTGTCGTTGTGGGTGAGGTGCTCACTTGTGAGGATCACCCCGATTCAGATCACCTCCACATTACAACCGTAGATGTTGGCGCTGAGGCCCCATTGCAGATTGTGTGTGGTGCCGCTAACTGCCGCAAGGGTCTTAAGGTTATGTGTGCAACCGTTGGCGCGGTGCTCTATCCTATCGACTCGGACGAGGAGTTCAAGATTAAGCGTAGCAAGATTCGAGGCGTAGAGTCACTCGGTATGCTTTGCGCAGAGGATGAGTTGGGTATCGGTCGCAACCACGAGGGTATCATGGAGCTCCCTGCTGAGGCTGTAGTAGGTACTCCAGCTAAGGATTATCTTCGCATTGCCGATGACTACCTTATCGGTATTGGTCTTACACCTAACCGTGTAGATGCGGCGTCACACATTGGCGTAGCTCGTGACCTTGTAGCATACTTGCGCAGCCGTGGCGAGAATGTAGAGCTTACATTCCCCTCGGTAGATGAGTTTGCTATCGACGATACATCGCGTACAATCGAGGTAGAGGTTAAGAATCCCGAGGCAGCACCTCGCTATGCTGGTATTACAGTTAGCGGTTGTAAGATTGCTCCTTCGCCCGAGTGGATGCAGAACGAGCTTCGTGCAGCAGGTATCAACCCTAAGAACAACCTCGTAGATATCACTAACTACGTACTCTTCGAGTTGGGTCAGCCTCTCCACGCCTTCGATGCAGATAAGATTGAGGGTGGTAAGGTTGTTGTCCGCTTAGCCGATGAGGGCGAGAAGTTTGTTACGTTGGATGGCGTAGAGCGCACATTGACAGCAGCTGACCTTATGATCTGCTCAGCAGAGCGTCCTATGTGTATCGCCGGTGTTTATGGCGGTTTGGAGTCGGGTATCTCGGACGAAACAGTAAACGTATTCATCGAGAGTGCATACTTCAACCCTGTAAGTGTGCGTAAGACAGCTAAGCGTTTCGGTCTTAACACCGATGCTTCGTTCCGCTTCGAGCGTGGTGTAGATCCCAACATTCAGGTATATGCCCTCAAGCGTGCAGCTATGCTTATGAAGGAGTTTGCTGGTGGTCGCATCACAAGCGAGATTATCGATATCAACCCAACGCCTGCTGCTCACTTCGAATTCGACTTCTCGTTGGAGCGTGCTTGCCGTCTTATTGGTAAGGATATTGCAGAGGAGACCATCCTAAACATTCTCGCATCGCTTGATGTCGAGGTGCGTGGTCGCGAAGGTAGTGTATTGAAGGTAGCTGTGCCTCCCTACCGTGTAGATGTTCAGCGTGAGGCCGACCTCGTAGAGGATGTATTGCGCGTATATGGCTACAACAATATCGAGATTCCAGAGCATGTGAACTCAACATTGTCATACGCTCCAAAACCAGATAAGGCACGTTTGCAGAACGTGGCTTCGGACTTCCTCTCGTCGAATGGTTACACCGAGATTATGTCTAACTCGCTCACTAAGGCGGCATATTACGAGGCTTCGCAGTCATATCCTATTGAGAAGTGTGTGAAGATTCTCAATCCATTGAGCCAGGATCTTAGCGTTATGCGTCAGACATTGATGTTCAACGCTTTGGAGGCTGTCGAGCTCAACGTAAATCGCAAGAATGCTAACCTCAAGATGTACGAGGTGGGTAACTGCTACGAGTTCAATGCTGAGCGTGCATCGGAGGAGAATACCTTAGCTAAGTACGAGGAGACATTCCGCTTGGCTATCACGGTTACAGGTCAGGCTACACAGCTTGCGTGGAACAGCAAGGCTGAGGGCTCATCATTCTTCACACTTCGTGCAATGGTCGAGAAGTTGTTGAAGCGCTTTGGTGTGGATATCTACTCGTTGCAGTGTGAGGCTTTGGAGTGCGACTTGTATGCCGACGCTATTGTGCTTAAGCAGGGTCCTAAAGAGGTGTTGCGTATGGGTGTTGTAGCACCCGCAGTGCGCAAGAAGTTCGATATCAAGCAGGAGGTATACTTCGCTGAGATCGACTTCGACCAGCTCGTGAAGATGACTCGCAAGCAGAAGATCGCGTTCAAGGAGCTCTCGAAGTTCCCCGAGGTGAAGCGAGATTTGGCTCTCCTTGTAAACAAGAGCGTAAGTTTCGCTCAACTTCGTTCGGTATCATTCGCAACCGAGAAGAAGTTGCTTAAGTCTGTTTCGCTATTCGATGTTTACGAGGGTGATAAACTCCCCGAGGGTAAGAAGTCATACGCTTTGAGCTTCATCCTCGAGGATAAGAACCAGACGCTTACAGATAAGCAGATTGAGCGCACTATGGCCAACTTGCAGGCTCAGTTGGAGCAGAAGTGTGGCGCTGAGGTGCGTAAGTAAAGCAGATAGATGGTCGAGAGCCTGCCGCTGATTGCGAGGTGCAGTGTGGGCGGAGGCTCTCGCCAAGACTATAATTTCGAATGATTGATAGGGAGACCATAGACCGAATATATGCCGCTGCCGATATTGTCGATATCGTTGGCGACTATGTCACGCTCAAACGTAAGGGCGTGAACTATGAGGCGTGTTGTCCCTTTCACAACGAAAAGACTCCATCGTTCAAGGTATCTCCCGCGCGAGGCATATATAAGTGCTTCGGTTGTGGTAAGTCGGGTAATGCCGTAAACTTTGTGATGGAGAGCGAAAATATCTCCTATCCCGAGGCTCTGCGCATAGTTGCCAAGCGCTACGGTATCGAGGTTAAGGAGGAGACTCTGAGCGAGGAGCAGCTCGAGCGTAACAACAATCGCGAGAGTATGTTCGCGCTCAACCAGTGGGCTGCGGAGTACTTCCAGCGTTATATGTATAACGAGGCCGAGGGTCGCAGTGTGGCTCTCAGCTACTTCAGCTCGGCACGAGGCTTCTCGGAGGCTACGATACGTAAGTTTGGCCTCGGCTTCTGCCCTTCGGCTGGTGGTCGCTTCTCGGAGGATGCTCGCTCGGCGGGATATAAGGAGGAGTTTTTGTTATCTACGGGACTTAGCCTTAAGAGTGAGTATGATGGCAGACTGCGAGATCGTTTCTATGACCGTGTGATATTCCCAGTACATAACGTATCTGGACGTGTGGTAGCCTTTGGTGGCCGTACACTGCGTACGGATAAGAAGGTGGCTAAGTATCAGAACTCGCCCGAGAGCGAGGTCTACTCTAAGAGCCGTGAACTCTATGGCCTCTTCTTCGCCAAGAAGGCGATACAGCAGGAGGATAGGGTGATTATGGTCGAGGGCTATGCCGATGTTATCTCGATGCACCAGGCGGGTGTCGAGAATGTCGTTGCCTCGTCGGGTACGTCGCTCACGGAGGAGCAGATACGCTTGGTTGGTCGTTTCTCGCGCAATATTACACTGATGTTCGATGGCGATGCTGCGGGTGTCAAGGCGGCGATGCGAGGTGTAGATCTCATCCTTAAGGAGGATATGAACGTGCGTATTGTGCTACTCCCCGAGGAGCATGATCCCGATACCTTTGCCCGAGCATACAATAGCGAGGAGCTGCGTCGCTACATCTCGCAAAACGAGCAGGATTTCCTTGCTTTCAAGGCGCGATTGCTGCTCGGAGAGGCGGAGCGTGATCCCGTGCGCCGCACGGAGGCGATACGCGATATAGCTCATTCGATATCGCTCATCTCGGATAGTATCAAGCGTGCGGAGTATATACGCTACTGCTCCGAGATTATGTCGGTTAATGAGCAGATATTGGCTGTCGATGTTGCACGCCTTAGGGATGATGTTAAGGGTAACCGTGAGGCTCAAGACTTCCTGCGTCGCCAGCAGGTGCGTAACCGTCAGGAGGAGTCATACCACGTGCAAAAGAGCGTGGCGACAAGGAGCGAGGTGGCAGGAGGTACGACTATTGAGACGCTGGAGCGCGACTTAGCTAAGTATCTTCTTAAGTATGGTCACTATACGATTCACGTTCTCGAGGATGATGGTGAGCATAGCTACAATGTTGCAACCTACATTTTCTCAGAGTTGGAGACCGATGAGCTAAGCTTCTACACTCCGGTATATCGCTCGATATACGAGCTATATCGCGACGAGTGGGAGCGTCTGGGTGAGGGCGTAGAGGTGCCTACTTATGGCTTTATGAACAATGCTGATGCTCGTGTGTCGAGTGTGGCTGTTGATCTACTCACCTCGGATGATAACTACGTGATTAGTCGCATCTGGGAGCAGAAGGATGTGCATATCGAGAGTGACGAGGAGATGTTGGCAGCGGCAGTGCCTAAGGCTGTGGCTCTGTTTAAGTGGCGCACGGTGGATCAACGTATTGCCGAGTTGCAGCAAAAGATTTTGGATAGCACGCTCAGTGACGAGGAGGTAGAGAGGTGCGTTGAGCTCTTGGCGCGATACAATGCGGTGCGCCTGGCTATATCGAAGCTGTCGAACAGAGTGATATAGAAAAAAGAGGGAGCCTCGGGCATTGACGTATCACTACGCCAACCAGTGTGCAAACAGAAAATAAACAGAAAGATGTGTAAAACATATCAAAGATAAAAGAATTAGTTACCTTTTACCGAGACTCCCGCATCGATAGGGGCAAAACTTGTGCCGAAGAGATGCATGAATGAAAGGTAGTAGCTAAATTGAGATATGGCAGACTATAAGAATGTAAATATACGTAACAAGCGCGCGACGTTCGACTACGAGATTATCGAGGAGTATGTCGCAGGTATCGTGCTTGTAGGTACGGAGATCAAGTCGTTGCGTCTGGGTAAGGCCTCGTTGGTCGATTCGTACTGCTATTTCGAGAGCAACGAACTCTGGATACGCAATGTCAATATTGCCGAGTATACGTGGGGTACGTGCAACAACCATGTGCCTAAGCGTGACCGTAAGTTGTTGCTCAACCGCAAGGAGCTTAACAAATTGCAACGCTCGTTGCAGGATCGAGGCTTGACGGTCGTGGGCCTTCGCCTATTCCTCAACGAGAGGGGCTTGGCTAAGGTGGCTATCGGCTTGGCACGTGGTCGTAAGTCGTACGACAAGCGCGAGTACATTAAGGAGAATGACGCAAAACGTGAAATGGATAAGGCGATGAAGGTTCGCCGTTAATCATAGATATATGGCACTAATACTATCAATAGAGACCGGCACGGATATATGCTCGGTGGCATTGGCTAAGGATGGCGAGCTTATCGCCCTACGTGAGAGTGACGAGGGTAGAGATCATGCCCGCAAGGTTGCGGTATTTGTCGATGAGCTACTCCGCGAAACAGACATACAACCCGACGATTTGGATGCTATAGCGGTAGGCAAGGGCCCAGGTTCGTACACGGGCTTGCGTATCGGTGTGTCGTTTGCTAAGGGCTTGTGCTATGCGCTACAGATCCCGTTGGTCGCTGTGGGATCGCTCGATGCGCTTGTCGAGGTGGCACGCGAGGACTACGAGGCGGGAATTATCGATGTGGATGAGTATGATTGGGCTCAGGCACGCTTCTGCCCAATGGTCGATGCACGACGCATGGAGGTCTATGCTCAGGTGTTCGATAGCAATGGTGTAGCACTTACTGAAGTATCGGCCGAGGTGGTTACCGAGGAGAGTTTCAGCGAGATGCGTTGTGATGAGGCACATCGCTTCGTGATATTTGGTAATGGTGCGAAGAAGTGTACCGACGTGTTGCAGGATGCTGTGCTTGTAAATGTTGCACCATCGGCACGTGGTATTGTGCGCCTTGCTGATAAACTTTTCAATGAGGGTAAGACCGAGGATATAGCCTACTTTGAACCTTTCTATCTGAAAGATTTTGTTGTTATCCCGTCGAAGAAGAAGTTGTTATAGAGGCCCAATGCCGATAAAACTAAAAATCCTATTGAGTGGTTAGCTCAATAGGATTTTTGCTTGTTTGCGTGCCGCCTCAGTAATCTCACTACCTGAGAGCATCTTCGCAATTTCATCAACGCGCTCAGATTGTGTTATGCGACGTATATTGCTGTGTCCCTCCTGCTTATAGACTACGAAGTGAGCACCTGTCTTGGCTGCAACCTGCGGTAGGTGCGTGATATCAATAACCTGCATACGCTCGGAGAGTGATGCGATGATGTCACCCATAGCATCGGCAATGCGTCCCGATACACCAGTGTCGATCTCATCGAAGATGACCGTTGGT
>JAFYXB010000025.1 GCA_017546345.1 Alistipes sp.
CGATACATATAGATACGGCCATAGGTCTTCAACTCTTCTAAAAACTCGGGAGCGAGCTCCGCGTGGTGCTTCTCGGGGAAGTATCTCAAAGCATTGGCCAACGCAAGCTTCTTCTCCTCGTCGGTAAGGATATCCTTACGCTTAGGAGCGTGGTTTGCTGCGGGATCGTACTCTCGCTTTGCGGGCAACGGATCGGGAATACCCGCAAGTATATCTTTCTGAAAATCTGTCATTGTAGTAACTCTGTTGTTAAGGTTTTAGGCTTTTGTGGTCTTCGTTAGCAGATCTTGCTCTCTACGACAGCCAAAATCTCCTTCTCGGCCTGCTGTGCAAGACGCTGAATCTCCTCAGCCTCGGCAACCAAAGCATCGGCCACCGCTCTATCCTTAAGGCCTGCAGCATTGATCTTAACATTGAGGCAAGCACCCATAACCGCCGAACGAGCAGCCAAAGCACCTACACCAGCGTCAGATACTGAGTTGGGGTTACCCTCCTCGGCCATTGCACGAACAACATCGAATGCCTTATATGCCGCCTTCATAGTGCGCAAAGGCACCTGTGTAGCGTAGAGCGTAGCAACCTCCATAGCCTCGGCGCGTGCTGCCTTCTCCTCGTCCGTGCCCTTAGGCATACCGAAGACATCCATAATCTTGTTGAACGCCGCAGTATCCTCGTCTACCAAGTAGAGCAACTCGTTCATAACAGCCATACCGTTGTCTGCCCAATTTGAGAAGTACTCCCAACGATCATCCCAACCAGCCTTGTGCGATGAAAGGTTTGCCACCATAGTACCAAGAGCCGCAGCCAAAGCACCCATATATGCCGAGATAGAACCACCACCAGGTGCGGGAGACTCGCTTGCTGTCTCCTCAGCAAAACCTGTGCAAGTCATATCTACGAGCTTCTTAACGCCCTTCTGCTCCTCAGCCTCGAGGATATACTCTACGACCTTCTCCTCAGGCTTGAACTCCTTGAGGTTTGAAAGACCCATAGACTCGATAGCGATGCGCACCAACTCTCTCTCGGGAAGACCCGTAGAGCGGTTCTGCTTGCGGAGGAAGTGACGACCAGCATCTACCAACGTGCTCTTAGGAACAAGACCTACAATCTCGGCACCTGTCACACGCACACCACGTGCATCGGCAGCGCGGCACACCTCATCGAATGCTACGTGCAAAGGTGTGATTGAGAGGTTAGTCATATTCATTGATACCTGAGCGATACCATACTCCTCGATAAACCAACCGATAGCCTTACAAGCCTTCAACGTACCTGGCTTCATCACGGGGTTACCGTTCTCATCCTTCACGATCTTACCTGTGATAGGATTACCCTCACGCATAGGACGGCCCTTCTCGCGAACATCAAACGCAATGGCGTTAGCACGACGAGTAGAGGTTGTATTGAGGTTGTAGTTCACAGCCACGAGGAAGTCACGAGCACCTACAGCTGTAGCACCTGTACGTGCAACACCCTCATCAAAGGGGCGAGCACCGAAGTCGGGCTTACGCTTCTCGTCCATCATCTTCTCGGGCAATGCCTCATACTCACCAGCACGGCAAACAGCCAAATTGCGACGCTCGGGCGTAAAGGCTGCAGCCTCATAGCAGTAGGTAGGAACATTTACCTCCTCGGCGATACGCTTTGCAAGTGCACGTGCCAACTCGGCACACTCCTCCAATGTGATGCCCGATACGGGGATAAGAGGACATACGTCGCAAGCACCCATGCGTGGGTGAGCACCCTTGTGCTGACGCATATCGATAAGCTCTGTTGCACGCTTGATAGCTGCTACGGCTGTGTTGCACACCGCCTCAGGCTCACCAACGAAGGTAACAACCGTACGGTTTGTTGCCTCACCTGGATCTACGTCCAAAAGCTTTACACCCTTAGATGCCTCGATAACATCGGTAATCTGCTTGATAACATCTGCGTTGCGGCCCTCCGAGAAGTTAGGCACACACTCAATAATTCTTTTCTGCATAGTAGTTTTAGTTTTATTTGTTAGATTTTTTCGTTTTGTCTATAGCATATAATCGACATCTACTCGCTCCAATCGGCACGCCTTGCAGTAGTCGCTGATAACGACATGCAGAGGATTTACCTTGTAGGCCTCCATAGCCTCCCACGATGTGAAGTCGGCCGTAAGCACCGCATCGAACGACGAAGCTGTCTCCTTAATATTGACTCCAACCTCGGCACGCAAAAGGCCCTCAATCTTGCCATTCAATGCCTCGAGGCGACTCTTCATCTCTGCCGCTATCTCCTTTGGAGACTGCTCCAAATCGCGGCGAAATTTCCACATAACGATGTGTCGTATCATAATTTATTCAGGTGTTAGGTATTCGTAATATGTTAATCATACAAATATAAATATTTTTTCGTGAAATCTCGCACATTGCAAAGCATTTTTTTTGATATTGATTATAGGAGCGTAGGCTTAGGATTTGCTCTTGGAGATGGGTTGTATTTTGTGGGAGGGCGCTACGCTTTTGGGGACGCAAGCGTAGCTTGCTCTTGGGGGCGTGCCTGCGGCACTCTTGGGGAGCACTGTTTCTAAGGGGTCATTCCGAGCGTAGCCGAGGGATCTCCTACGCGACAATGTAGCGTGAGCGTTTTATTTTATGCGTAGCCACTTGTCGATTTTAAGGAGATGCTTCGACTTCGCTCAGCATGACATTCTTGTGCAACAAATGCGAAGCACCCCAAGAGCAAGCTCTGCTTGCGCCCTCAAAAGGGCTTTAGCCCGCCCTCATACACCCCAATATCTCAGCGTCAAGCGACAACGTAGCAACACCCTTCTTACCTGCACACCCCAATTTCTTGTCAGAAGGGGTTAGATGTGGCCTCGATAAAGAAATTGGCTCGGATGGGACATACTAAGCGTATTTCCCATTCGAGCCAATGATTGAGAGGTCACAGATGACCCCTTATCACAAGAAATTAACTCTTATCATATTGATACCATCACGTATTGGTACAATCACGTTGTCTACCCTATCATCCTCGACAACCATACGGTTAAACTCCACGATGGCCTCGGTGTGACGATCGTTGCGCGCGATAGGCTCGGCAACCTTACCATACCACAAGATATTGTCGGCCAACATAATAGATCCCGAACGCACATAGCCCCCATCCATCAACATTTTGTAGTAGGCGGGATACTCTCTCTTATCGCCATCAATAAAGACCATATCGTAGACCTCACCAAGGCGCGGTACAACCTCCAATGCCGAACCTACGTGCTGGCGTATGCGATGGCCATAGTCTGACGCCTCGAAGAACTTTGCAGCCATATCCTCCAACTCGTCATCCACCTCGATAGTGTCGAGATACGCTCCGTCCTCCAGACCTCGCGCGATGCTCAGCGCCGAGTAGCCCGTGAATGTACCTATCTCGAGGACACGCTTTGGGCGCATCATACGCACCAACATCTCGAGGAGCTTACCCTGCAGGTGTCCCGAGATCATACGAGGGTTGATAACACGCAGATATGTCTCACGCTCAAGCTTATGCATCAACTCCTCCTCGGGCGATGTATTAGCCAAGATGTACTCTTCTAACTTATCCATATATAGTAGTATTATTTGTATATCAACTGCGATAGCGAGCCGAGGCAATCATCCGCAACATCGCGAATCTGCTCCCGAGTGATAGACATAACCTTACGATAGGCCTCCTCCAACGTGTCGATATCGCGATACAACAGGTAGCTCTTGCCCGCACCCAGCATATAACCCTCATTCGACTCCATAGATATTGCCATCTGAGCCACAAACTGTCGTTTGGCGATAGATAGACGACGAGGCGTAATCGACTGACGGCGCAACTGTTCAATCTCTGCACGTATCAGCTCCACGCATTGCTCCCTATTGTCGTGATCCGACGAGAAGTATATGCCCACAATTCCGCTATCCGAGTAGGGTGTATAGGTAGCCTCAACATTATACGAAAGGCCGTAACGTTCTCTGAGCGAAAGGTTAAGCAACGAGTTTGCCGAAGGGCCTCCCAAGATATTAACCATCAGCGCAAGAGGCAAACGACGCTCATCACCTATGCCATAGCCACGCGCTCCGATGATACCATGTGCCTGATGCGTATGTCGCTGCTGACACACATCGAACGCCTCATACGGCGCTGGTGCTACACGGCTAAACTCTCGCTTCGTAGGTACAAAGCCCGACAAATAGCGCTCAGCAACACTGCGTGCCGTAGCCACCGAGAAGTTACCGATAGAGGAGAAGACCATCTGATCCGTAGTGTAGGTACGTCCGACAAAGCGGTGCAGCTCCTCGGTCGAAAGGCGCGATATAGTAGCCTTCGAGCCAAGGATATTGTGACCGAGTTCCGAGCCTCGAAACATCAAATCCTCGAAATCGTCGTAGATACGATCCGAAGGTGAGTCTTTATATGTATTTATCTCGTCTGCAATAACTTCGCGCTCCTTCTTCAGCTCCTTTTCCGGGAACGTCGAGCAAAACATAACATCGGCGATAAGCTCCACAGCGCGTGCAAAATCGCGACGCATAACCGTAGCGTGTAGCGTGGTATCCTCCTTTGTGGTGTAGGCATTAAGCTCGCCACCGAGGTTCTCCAGACGACAGTTCACCTGATAGGCCTTTCTACGCTGCGTACCCTTAAACAGAGCGTGCTCCGTAAGATGGGCAATACCATATTCGTTTTTCAGCTCATCGCGGCTACCAGCATTAACCACAAGAGCGCAGTGGGCAACGCCACTACGCACCTGACGATGTATGCCGCGAATACCGTTCGGTAGTTCGTATGTATCAAACTCTCTCATTGTGTATCTTTAAGAATTGTCCCGTGTAGCTCGCCTCGCAAGCCTCTACATCCTCGGGGGTGCCCGCAACAACCACATATCCACCATCGGCACCAGCCTCGGGACCAAGGTCGATAACCCAGTCGGCACACTTGATAACATCCATATTGTGTTCCACGACAACCACCGTATGACCTCGTGCGATAAGCGCATCGAAGGCTCCCAACAGGCGGCCGATATCGTGGAAGTGAAGACCCGTCGTAGGCTCATCGAAGATAAACATCAGCTTATCCGTAGACCTCTCCTTGACAAGATATGAGGCCAGCTTCACACGCTGCGACTCACCACCCGACAGTGTCGAGGAGCTCTGACCGAGCTTAACATAACCCAAGCCCACCTGCTGCAACGGCCTGATTCTATCGACAATACGGCGACAGATTGAGTTGTCGCAATCCTCCGAGAAGAACTCTATAGACTCATCCACCGACATCTCCAGCACATCGTGTATCGTCTTGCCGCGATACTTAACCTCCAAGATCTCGGGCTTAAAACGCTTACCTCCACACGCCTCGCACTGCAACTCTACATCGGCCATAAACTGCATACTCACCTTGATAACACCCTCACCCTCGCACTCCTCGCATCTACCGCCAGGCATATTGAACGAAAAGGCCGTAGCCGCGATGCCATTATGCTTGGCATAGGGCTGCTCGGCAAAGAGGCGACGAATCTCATCGTAGGCCTTGAGATAGGTCACAGGATTTGAGCGCGTCGATTTACCTATTGGCGACTGCGAGACCATCTCCACGCCCTGCAATAGTGCGATATCACCCGTCGAAGAGTCGTGATCGCCCGGTGCGATGACCGAATCCGAGAGTTTACGGCGCAACGCAGGATACAATATATCATCCGCCAACGACGACTTACCCGAGCCCGAAACGCCCGTGATACAAGTAAGAACGCCAAGCGGAATCTCTACATCAATATTTTTGAGGTTATTGTGACGCGCTCCACATATCTTGATAGAGCCAGCACGTGCACGACGACGCTCCGGTATAGCGATACGCTTACGGCCCGTAAGATAGTCGGCCGTGAGCGAATTTTGAGCACTCTCAACACCTGCCGCATCGCCACTATAGACCACCTCGCCACCACCAATACCAGCCTCGGGGCCCATATCGACAATCCAATCGGCAGCGCGTATAACCTCCTCCTCATGCTCCACGACAATCACCGTATTATCCAAATCGCGAAGCTGCTTAAGCACACCAATTAGGCGGTGTGTATCGCGTGGGTGCAGGCCGATGCTTGGCTCATCCAAGATATACATCGAGCCCACGAGGTTGCTACCCAACGATGTGACGAGATTTATTCGTTGCGACTCGCCACCCGACAACGTAGCAGATAGACGGTCGAGCGTAAGATAGTGCAAGCCCACATCGGCAAGATAGCTCAGGCGGCTGCTAATCTCCTTAAGCACACGCTCGGCAGTCTTTGCAGCATACTCATCCAACTGCAACGTGGAGAAGAACGTGATTAGCTCACCCACGGTCATCTGCACAAGTTCGGCAATATTTTTTCCGCCAACCTTGACATATAGTGCCTCGGGGCGCAGACGCGTACCACCACACTCAGGGCAGGTTGTCTTACCCATATATCGCGATTTGAGAACTCGATACTGCACCTTATGTCGCTGAGTATCTATATGTTCGAAGAAGGCATCAATACCCTGAAACTCCTCGCATCCACGCCACAACATATCTCTATGCTCGGCCGAAAGCGCATAGTATGGCGTATGTATCGGGAAGCCACAACGCGACGAGCCGAGAATAAGCTCATTGCGCCAACGACCCATCGTAGCGCCATTCCAGCAGGCCACAGCACCATCGTAGATACTCTTCGATTTATCGGGGATTACCAAATCTTCATCTATGCCGACAACCTTGCCATAGCCCTCACATAGAGGACAGGCACCTATCGGATTATTAAACGAGAACAAGTGTTCATTAGGTCGCTCGAAGGTCATACCCTCCTCCTCAAAGCGCGAAGATAGCCTCTCCACCTCGCCACGAACCGTGAGGAACATCTCTCCCGAGCCATAGCCCATAGCACGAGCTACGGAGTCTGCCAAGCGCGAAATGGTATCTTGAGCATGGTCGACAACAACTCTATCGACTACGACCATAACATCCTCGAGATTCATATCATCGCCTATGCGAGGCATAAACTCCTCGACACGCATAACCTCGCCACGGTAGCCGACTCTGTTGATACCATCCTCCATAAGCGTAAGCATACGCTCGACGATACCCTCGGAGCCCTTAAGTAGGAGTGGCGCCGAGATAACAACCCTCTCGCCATCCTCCAACTCGAGGATACGAGCAACAACATCATCCACCTCGTAGCAGCGAATCTCGCGGCCTGTCGTAGGCGAATATGTGACACCGATACGTGCAAAGAGTAGCTTTAGGTAGTCATAAATCTCGGTCGTAGTACCCACCGTAGAGCGGGGGTTACGCGAGATGACCTTCTGCTCGATAGCGATAGCTGGGGCTACACCCTCGATACTCTCGACATCGGGTTTCTCCACACGACCAAGGAACTGACGAGCATAGGCCGAGAGGCTCTCGACATAGCGACGCTGACCCTCAGCGAAGATGGTGTCGAATGCCAATGTCGATTTTCCCGAGCCCGAGAGGCCCGTAATCACGACGAGCTTAGAGTGCGGGATATCGACATCCACACTCTTAAGGTTATGCACCCTCGCACCTCTGATTTTTATCTTGTTGTCCACCTTATTCTTCTTACTCTACTACATCCACACACGCATCCTCGACCTTACTGAGGCGGCCGAGAAGTTGCTCCGACTCGCTCTCGCGGATAGACAAATGCATAGTACACAAGTTGTCAAACTCCTGACTTAGCACCTTAGGTTGCATATCCTTGACGATACGCATAATATCGTTCATTACAATATACGAGAACTCCACCTTAAGCACCACATCCACCGTGCGCTCCACAATCTCGCACTCGGCCAATACCTGTGCCGTAGACTCCTTATATGCGGCAATAAGGCCTGGAACACCGAGCTTTGTACCACCGAAGTAGCGCACAACGACAACCAGACAGTTGGTTATCTCGTTCGAGAGGAGCTGACCCAAGATAGGCTTACCTGCCGTAGAGCTCGGCTCGCCATCGTCGTTAGCACGAAACTGCTCACCATGTGGGCCTAAGCGCCAAGCGTAGCAGTGGTGCGTAGCATCGAACCACTTTTTGCGCAACGCATCGAGATACTCCTTGATCTCAGCCTCCGTCTCAACGGGATAGGCATAGGTCAGGAACTTGCTACTCAGCTGACGATAGGTCGTCTCCTGAGCTCGCGCAATGGTTTTATAACTATCTGCAGCCACGTTCTTCCCTATTTTATCTCTCTGAACATTCGCTCCCAGCGGATACCACCCTCATAGGGATCTACCGAGAACCATATATACGAAGCCTTACCCACGATGTGATCGGCAGGCACAAAGCCCCAGAAACGAGAGTCCAACGAGCCATGGCGATTATCACCCATCATAAAGTAGTAATCCTGCTCGAAGGTATATACCGAAGCCTCCTCGCCATCGACAAACCATCGACCATCGCGCTCCTCCAAATCGTGACCCTCATATACCTCGATGCAGCGGCCATACATAGCCACATTCTCTGCATTAAGCTCGACACTCTCGCCCGCAGCAGGAATCCACACAGGGCCAAAGTTATCGAGTGTCCACTCGGCCGAAGCACCACGACGCGTATGAGGTATCAGGCCGCTACGCACACCATCGCCAATCTTCACCAAGCGATAGCGTGTCGTGTCGCTATATGCTGCCAACTCCGAATCGCGCACAGGCAACTCCGCATAGCCCCCAACAGAGGCATCCACACCCATTTTGAGAGGCTTACCCGTAATCTCGTTATAGTAGTAGTACTGCTTATCGGGTATTACACTCTCCTTCTCGTCGTTGCAATATACCTCGCCATCGACAATACGCATAGTATCTCCCGCAACAGCCACACAGCGCTTGATGTAGTTCTCCTTCTTGTCCAAGGGGCGCGCTACGACGTGGAAGTTCTCGGCAAGGTTAGCTCTACGCTCCGCAACCGTTGCTCCGTAGCTCTTGTCGCGAAGAAGCTGGTAGTAGCTCACCGCAGGCATCTCCATAACCACGGTATCGCCCTCTGGGAAGTTAAACACGACAACATCGCCACGCTTCACCTCATCCATAGAGGCGAGGCGGCGGTAATCACGCTGCCACTTTGTCGAAAACGACGCCTTCTGATCGTTCATCGGCAAGGTGTTATGCACGAAGGGGAATGACAACGGTGTCATAGGCACTCGTGGGCCATACGAAACCTTATTTACGACGATGTAGTCACCCGCCAACAACGTACTCTCCATAGAGCCTGTGGGGATAACAAACATCTGAAACCAATACGACTGGATGAGCGTAGCCAAGACCACGGCCCACAAAATAGCGTTTACCCAGCCATAGATCCAGATGTAGACCTTCGTCTGGCGCTTCAGCTCGTTCCACAACGCATAGGCAAAGACTACGCAGAAGGTGAGCAAGAAGGAGATTTCCCAACGGAAGAGCAACATATGAATAATGACACCCACGACGAGCGCAAAAAATATTGCACACCACACCGCGTAGAGCACTCGCCACCAAGCGTAACGCTCGTATAGCTTGTGATGCAGCGCAGCCATACGATGACCGATATAGTAGTCGTAGATGAATGGCAGAGCGATGATAAGCGACCACGCAGCACCATACCACACAGCAAAGGCCGATACAACAACAGCCGTAATTATGGCCAGCACCCACGGACTCGCTACCGCATTGCGAAGAGCCAAGTATATCTTCTTAATCGAACTCATAACTTACTTAAAAGAGGTTATCCATAGTGTGCACGCCACTCTTACCATTGAGGTACTCACCCGCAACAACTGCACCCATAGCCAATGCACGACGGTTGAGAATAGAGTGTTTGAGCTCCAACACATCGTCTGCCGAAGTGTAGGTGATGGTGTGGATACCTGGCACCATACCCTCACGATGCGACTCGATGAAGAGCTGCTCGGGATTCTCCGTTGCGCTATTTACCCACTCGCCCTTGCGATCCAACTTCTCGATGATACCCTCGGCAAGCGTAATAGCCGTACCGCTCGGAGCATCCTTCTTCCACATATGGTGAGTCTCCTCGATACGCACATCGTACTCCTTATGTGGGTTCATCAACTCGGCAAGGCGACGGTTAAGACGAAACATTACGTTCACGCCTATCGAGAAGTTCGAGGCGTAGAACAATGCACCACCCTTCTCGTCGGCAAGAGCCTCCATTGCTGGGAGCTCCTTAAGCCAACCCGTAGTGCCACACACTACTCTACCACCTGCCGACAACACCTTCTCCACATTTGCAGCGGCCGTCTCGGGTGTGGTAAACTCGAAACATACATCGACACGAGCGATATTCTCGGCCGTAAGCTCCTCGGCATTCGCCTCGTCGATAACAAACTCTACGCTATGACCACGCTCGGCAAGAATACGCTCAATCTCGCGACCCATTTTGCCGTGACCTATAATTGCACACTTCATACTTTTACATCGGTTATAATTAAAACGCGGTAAAGTTACAAAAAAAATGCACTATGTGCAAACATAGCGCATCACTTAGATATTTTAGCTACTAATTTTCAATTAGTACTTCACACCCGAGAGGAAGAGACCACAGGCTGGAGCACCAGCACTCGAGCGCGAAAGATCCTTCGAGCGGATGATATCTTCGAACTCCTCAACCGTGTAGCGACCACGCCCCACATCGACCAACGTACCGACAATAGCACGCACCATATTACGCAAAAAACGGTCTGCACGAATCGTGAAACGGAGCGTTCCATCAGCCTCTCTAAGCCACTCGGCATGAGTGATATGGCAGATGTTTGTCTTGTTGTTGGAATTGAGCTTAGCAAACGACGTAAAGTCCTCGTACTCAAGCAGCTTTGCAGCAGCGCTATTCATCGCCTCGACATCTATATCGACCTCGAAACGCCATGCCGAGAAGCGTCGAAAAGGGGCTTTATGCTGCGTTAGAAGATAGGTATATTCTCGCTCTTTGGCATCAAATCTCGCGTGTTTGTCGGCCTCCACTTCGTAGATACGAATGATGGCTATATCGTCGGGCAACACCTTGTTGAGCTTGTATGCAAGCTGCTGACAATCTACTGCTACATCGCTATCGAAATGTGCGATGTAGAACGAGGCATTAACACCCGTATCGGTGCGTCCCGCTCCGACAATCTCGGTATCACGACGCAGCAACATCGACAATTTTTGTTCGATAGTACCCTGTACTGTAGGCTCGGCAGGCTGTCGCTGCCACCCGCAATAGGCAGCACCATCGTATTGTAGTTCAATGAAATATCGCATAATATAGCGTTTAATTAGAGTACAAAGATAGGAATAAATTATGAAAATGAGAAAATTAAGAGTATCGCTTTACGGGGGGGTACGCTTTGGGGGCGCAAGCAAAGGCTTGCTCTTTGGGGGGCGGGCTACGCCCTTTTGGGGCGTGCCTGCGGCACTCTTGGGGAGCGCACCTGACGGTGCTTATGGGGAACGCCGCTTCTGAAGGGTCATCCCGAGCGTAGCCGAGGGATCTCCTACGCGACAACACACCTTGTGCGCTTGGACTGTTGCCACTTGTCGATTTTGAGGAGATGCTTCGACTTCGCTCAGCATGACACCCTTGGACTGTTGTCACTTGTCGGCTGCGAGGAGATGCTTCGGCTTCGCTCAGCATGACATTCACACGCGGAGCACCCCAAAAGCAAGCTCTGCTTGCGCCCTCAAAAGGGCTTTAGCCTGCCCTCATACTCCCCAATAACTCAGCATCAAACGACAATGCCTATCCCACGTTCATCAGCACCACAACCATAATTTCTTGTCAGAAGGCTGTAGATGCTGCAGCGATAAAGAAGTTGGGCTGGATGGGACATACTAAGCGTATTTCTCATTGGTTGTGTTAATTGAGAGAACAGAACAACCCCTTTCTTTCCTGCACACCCCTAATTTCTTGTCAGAAGGGGTCAGATTTGGCTATGACATGAGAAATGGCGGATGGGACATACTTGACGTATTTCCCATTCGCCATTTTGATTGAAGAGCCGAAGATGACCCCTTATCACAAGAAATTACATGTGGATAGCGCAGCCTAATGCGTCTTCAGCTGCCTCCATAACTGCCTCGTGCATAGATGGATGCGCGTGAATAGTGCGAGCAATGCGGTGAGCATTGACACCCAATACCTTAGCCAACGTAGGCTCACCGATCATCTCGGTTACGTTGTGACCTACGAAGTGAGCACCAAGCAATTTCTCCTCAGCGTCGAAGATAAGCTTCACAAAGCCATCGCGCTCGCCAGCCGCCGTAGCCTTACCTGATGCTGTGTAGGGGAACTTACCGACCTTATACTCGATACCCTGAGCCTTAACCTGAGCCTCGGTAAGACCTACTGAGGCAACCTCGGGAGAGGTGAAGATGCAGGAAGGAATTGTCGAGTAGTCGATAGCCTCGGGCTCCAAACCGCAGATGTGCTCCACGCAGTGGATAGCCTCAGCAGAGGCAACGTGTGCAAGAGCTGGTGTTGCGATGATATCACCGATAGCATATACACCATCAACCGATGTCATGTAGTGCTCATCGACCTTCACCTTATCGCGCTCAATCTCGATGCCGAGCGTCTCAAGGCCCATATTCTCAATATTTGACTTGATGCCTACTGCCGAGAGTACGATATCTGCCTCGAGCGTCTGAGCACCCTTCTTACCCTCAACCTCGACTACGCACTTGCCATCCTCACGAACAGCAACCTGCTTAACCGTCGTAGAGGTCATAACCGTAGCCTTGAGCTTGCGGAAGGCACGCTCCATAGCCTTGGCCGTATCCTCATCCTCGAGAGGCATAATTTGTGGCATATACTCCACGATAGTCACCTTAACGCCCATCGTAGCGTAGATGTAGGCAAACTCCGAGCCGATAGCTCCCGAGCCGACAACAACCATAGTCTCGGGCAACTCGGGCAATACCAAAGCCTCCTTTGATGAGATGATATGCTTGCCGTCGATAGGCATAAATGGCATAACGCGGGGGCGCGCTCCTGTAGCGAGAATAATGCTACCTGCCTCGTACTCCACGCCATCGACATCGACGATGTTGGCAGCCTTAAGGCTACCGAAGCCTGCGAGAACGTCGATATTGTTCTTCTTGAGAAGGAACTGAACACCCTTGTTCATTGTGGTAGCCACCATACGCTCACGCTCCACCATCTTCGCCCAATCGGGCTTTACCTCGCCCTCGATGCTCACGCCGTATGTTGCCGCAGCCTTGCAGTCGACATATACCTGTGCCGAGCGCACCAACGCCTTAGTGGGGATACAGCCCCAGTTAAGACATACACCACCTGCATCGGCCTTCTCGACGATAGCTACACGCTTGCCACACTGCGCAGCACGGATAGCAGCTACATAGCCACCAGGGCCCGAACCAATGACGATAATATCGTATCTTTCCATAGTCGTTTACTCTTTAGTCGTTGTTAGTGCAATTACTTTACCACCTTCAAGATCTCGCCCTTGTCGAGAGCCACAGCACGCTTCCAGTTCTCGGTGTAGCCAGGCTGCTCAATCTTACCAGGGATATCCTTACCATTGCCGTTGTCGATAAAGCCATTCTCATCCTCGCCCTTCACGTTACCGTCGATGTACTTAACCATGAGGTACTTGTCGAGCTCAACCCACATATTGAAGAGTTCCTGTGCGTTGTTTACCGATAGCTCCGTAGCAACCTGCTGCGCCTTCTTCGCATTCTTTGCGCTGCCAATCTTGATATCCATACCCTCTACACACTCAAGCATCGTGTTCTCCCAAGCGTCTACCACCTCGCGAACCTTCTTGCCTACGAGGTTGTAACGCAAGTATGCGAACTGAGCAACGCGGTTAGTGATCCAGAACATAGATGTATCAGAGTACTTAAGCATTGTACCGTTACCCTCCTTCAAGCACTCGGGAACCTCTGTAGAGTTCACATAGATAGGAGTAAGAGGCGATGTTGCAGCATCGTCGGTACCGAACCAAAGGATACCCACCTTGCCAGGACGAGCCTGACCTACAAGCCAGAAGCCTGTCTGCTGCGTAGCTATAGCACGCTCGTTGCAGTACTCCACGCCATCAACCTCGAAGTACATAGGACGCCAGCGGTAGGGACAACCCTCGCCACCAGCACCGATATCCGATGTCATATCCATCTTTGTACCCTCGTAGTGGTCACGCATACAGTCCATCAACACCTTAGGCGACACCTTCTCCGCGGGCTTCACCCACAAAGGCATACGGTTTGCTGGGTTGTGGCCCATAGCGTAGTCCTCATACTGATCCATATCCTCGGCTACTGTGCGGAAGAATGCCCATACACGAGCCTCGCAACCACGCATAGCACCGAAATCGAGTGGAGCGTAAGCCTCAGCAAAGCTGAAATCCTCGTTTGCACCATCGAACCAACCGAACTTGCGAGCTACATCTGCTACATCGGGAGCGTAGATACAGTTCTCGGGATCGTTCCAAGGGAAGGTTGTGATACGAGCCTGGTTAGCGTGAGCCGACACGTAGCCATCAGGAATACGACGTGCAACCCATACGATACCCTTATCCTCGGGACCCTTACCGATAAGTTCCATAATCCACGCCTCCTCGGTGTCGATAAGCGAGAATGACTCACCAGACGATGCGTAGCCATAGGTATTAGCGAGATCTACGATGATGTCGATAGCCTCGCGAGCAGTCTTAGCACGCTGCAATGTGATGTAGATAAGCGAACCGTAGTCGATACCACCCTTTGGATCCTCCAACTCGGGACGACCACCGAACGTAGTCTCGGTGATGAAGAGTGAGTGCTCGTTAGAGTTACCAAGTGTGCGGTAACGAGTCTCGGCCTGAAGAATCTGACCAAGGTAGCGACCTGTATCCCACTCCGTAACATCCATATACTTAGTGTACTTACCAGGAACATACTGGTAGAGTGAGCCATAGAGGCCGTGTGAATCGGCTGCGTAGGTCACCATATTCGAGCCATCGGTCGAAGCACCACGCGTTACGATAAAGTTGGTGCAGGCATCAGCATTGATCACCGAGCCAAGCATCGCACCCGCCAAAGCGAGCATTGTGAATAGTTTTTTCATAGTAGTTTTAAGTTTTATTAGTTAATTTATTCTCTTCGCTACATTGTGTCGAGCTATAAAATCTTTCAAAGATACTCAAATTTTCGGAAACCACAAACTCGTACCCCCAAAATAGATTGCATCAAGCCCCATATAAACTATTTATTAGCGCAGAAGTCGTTCAATTCAAATATTTGTCATATCTTTGTATGATATTTGTTGATTTTCAACGAGGATAAAGCTTATGAGCACAGTTAAAGAGCGACTAAACAAAATATTAGCAACCATTCCCGAGGGCATAAGCCTCGTTGCCGTATCGAAGTTTCACCCCGCAGAGCGTCTACAGGAGGCCTACGATGCTGGTCAGCGCATCTTTGGCGAGAGCCGCCCACAGGAGATGGCAGCCAAACAAGCCTCGCTTCCTGCCGATATCGAGTGGCACATGATAGGCCATCTTCAGACCAACAAGGTGAAGATGATTGCACCATTCGTCACCCTTATCGCCTCGGTAGACTCCGACCGTCTTATCGCCGAGATTGAGAAGCAGGCGGCACGCTACAACCGCACAATAGATATCCTTCTGGAGGTGCACGTTGCCGATGAGGAGAGCAAGTCGGGATGGGATTATGAGGAGCTACGCCAATACCTCGCAAGTGGCGAGCTAAGCACGATGGAGCATATCCGCGTACGAGGTGTTATGACTATCGCAACAAACACAGACGACGAGAGCGTTGTGCGTCGTGATTTCGCACGCATACGTTCTATCTTCGAGGAGCTTAAGCCCTCGTTTGGCGAGGCGTTCGACACCCTATCTATCGGCATGTCGGACGACTATCGCATCGCCTTGGAGTATGGCTCGACAATGGTACGCATCGGCACCGCAATATTCGGAGCAAGAGAGTATTAACCACATACATAAGAATATGCAAATAGGCTATCCGACTTCAGCGTTGGGTAGCCCTATTTTTTTTAATCCACAGATAGCTATTAAGTTTTACTTATAGTCTCATAAGAATATATAATATCACTTTTTGCCTATAAATATTTCAAAATAAAATTTTATATATACTTTTGCACAAGAATTGAAATGCAAAACAGATATATAAACTTAGAATAATATTTTTTGAAATATGGAGATTAGAAAGAAGAGCTGCTGCTGCAGTTCAAAGAAGCAGAACGATTGCACTGTATATGGTTTCGAGGCACAGGCTCAGGGTGGCAAGACACTTAAGCTAAGCGACCTCAAGGGCAAAGTATTACTTATCGTAAATACGGCAAGCAAGTGCGGTTTCACGCCTCAGTATGCCGAGTTGGAGGAGCTATATAAGAGATATAAGGATCGTGGTTTCGAGATTTTAGACTTCCCCTGCAACCAGTTTGGCGGTCAGTCGCCCGAGAGCGATGCCGAGACTACGCAGTTCTGCCAGCTCAACTACGGCACAACATTCCCTCAGCTCAAGAAGATCGAGGTAAACGGCGAGGGTGCAACACCTCTATACAAGTGGCTCAAGAGCGAGAAGGGCTTTGCAGGCTTCGACGAGGGACACCCTATCGGCAAGAAACTCGACGAGATTCTAAGCGCTGCCGATCCCGACTACGCCTCGAAGTCGGATATTAAGTGGAACTTCACAAAGTTCCTCATCGACCGCGAGGGCAAGGTTGTAGCACGCTTCGAGCCTACGACAGATCTAAAGCGCGTGGCCGAGGCTATCGAGGCGCTACTTTAGTAGAATATAACCGATGTTAGTACAGCAAATAGTATAGTAAGTATGAAGGGGTCGTGCGGGAGTCGAGAGATTCTCGCACGGCTTGTTTTATATACGATTACGCACAGGACAATTTTAGGCATACAAAAAGCGGGAAACCGCATCTTACCCGAGGTAAAGATTGGAATCCCGCTTGTGTATAGTGCAACGTTCGCTTATTCGAAGACCTCCTGACCAAAGAGCGTCGCTGACGAGCAACCCGTAATGCGCACCTTAACATAGTCGCCCACCTTGTGATCGCCACGATCGAATACGACCATCTTGTTCTGCGACGTGCGACCCGAGAGCTGCTCCTCGCTACGCTTCGATGTGCACTCCACCAAAATTTCGAACTCCTTGCCGATATCTCGCTTATTGCTCTCCTCCGAAAGGTGGTTCTGCAAGTCGATAATCTCGGTAAGACGACGAGTCTTAACATCCTCAGGGACATCATCGCCCAAGTGACGCTGAGCAAATGTACCAGGACGCTCCGAATACTTAAACATATAGGCAAAGTCGTAGCCCACCTCGCGCATAAGCGAGAGTGTTGCCTCGTGCTCCTCCTCAGTCTCGTGAGCAAAGCCCGCAATAAGGTCTGTCGTAATAGCGCAATCAGGCATATAGCGACGAATAGCCGCTACGCGCTCCAAGTACCACTCACGCGTGTACTTACGGTTCATACGCTCGAGCATAGCCGTACTACCCGACTGTGCTGGGAGGTGGATAGCGCGACAGATATTGGGCATCGAAGCCATAGTCTCGAGCAACTTATCGCTGATATCCTTGGGGTGTGATGTTGCAAAACGAACACGCAAGAGAGGCGAAATCTCGGCAACGAGCTTCAACAACTCCGGAAAATCGACATCTCCCGTACGGTATGAGTTTACGTTCTGACCAAGAAGCGTCACCTCGCGGTAGCCATTCTCGAACAACGTGCGAGCCTCCGCAACGATAGTTGCAGCATCGCGGCTACGCTCAATACCTCGAGTGTAGGGCACAACGCAGTATGAACAGTAGTTGTTGCAACCACGCATAATGGCAATGAAGGCACTCACGCCGTTGCGATCAAGACGCACAGGGGCGATCTCGGCATAGGTCTCCTCCTTCGAGAGCTCCACATTAACACCCGTCGAGCCATTGTCCACCTCGCGTACCAAGCGTGGTAGGTCGCGGTATGAATCGGGACCAGCAACGATATCTACACCCGTGCCACCCTTCGTGAGCTCCTCCTTCAAACGCTC
>JAFYXB010000026.1 GCA_017546345.1 Alistipes sp.
CTACTTTCAACCAAAGTTGGCGGTGTTGTAGCCTCGCAATAGACACTTGTAAGGCTGTCGCAATTCCAGAATGCCCCATCTCCAATCGTCGTTACGCTATCGCCTATAGTGACACTTGTGAGGCTGTCGCAATTAATAAATGCACCCTTTCCAATCGTCGTTACGCTATCGGGGATAGTGACACTTGTAAGGCTGGAGCAATATTCGAATGCATACTTTCCAATCGTCGTTACGTTATCACCAATAGTGACACTTGTAAGGCTGGTGCAATAATAGAATGCATACTCTCCAATCGTCGTTACGCTATCGCCAATAGTGACACTTGTAAGGCTGGAGCAATAATAGAATGCACCCTTTCCAATCGTCGTTACGCTATCACCAATAGTGACACTCGTAAGGCTGTAGCAATTATAGAATGTATACTCTCCAATCGTCGTTACGCCATCGCCAATAGTGATACTTGTAAGGCTGGAGCAACCAAAGAATGCCTCATATCCAATCGTCGTTACGCTATCGGGGATAGTGATACTCGTAAGGCTGTCGCAAGAAGAGAATGTATACTCTCCAATCGTCGTTACGCTATCGGGGATAGTGACACTTGTAAGGCTGTAGCAACGAGCGAATGCATAATCTCCAATCGTCGTTACGCTATCGGGGATAGTGATGCTTGTAAGTCTGTCACAATTATAGAATGCATCCTCTCCAATCGTCGTTACACCAGCATCAAAAGTGACAATACCCTCATTTGTTGTGCTATTCCATTCATGAGAAACAATATTTGCTCCGAAAGTGTCAAATGTCCAAGGATAATTTGAATGGGCTTCAATCTTAGCAGTTGCAGTGTAGTGGATCTCATTATTGGGCATTACAGGCTCTACATCGTGCTCCACGCTCTCCATAGGCTTGATATGGTTGCGCTCGATGGTCAATGCCTCAGTTGTTGAGAGAGTCATAGGCTCGTAGCCCTCACACTCAACAACTACGGTAACACCACACTCAAATGTCTGTGGAGGAACAGCAAAATAGAAGGCTGTAGCCTTCTCGCCAAGCTTCACGCCCTCGCCACAATCGAGCGTTAGCTTATTACACAACTCCGAATCGAGAACCAAATCGCCACTAACAGTGCTATCATCCTCGGGCATCTCACTCTCATAGACAAAGTGTACCGAGTAATCACCAAGATCTACGGTGGCAGCACCCCATAGCTGTTCGTCGTTATTACCTCGCAATGTAATGCGCTCTACACACTCGCCATTACCCGTAAGCTGAATCTTAAGCCAACCATATACGCTATGTAGCACAAAATGGGTATTATCGCTTGCCGATACCATGATATTTCCGTTCAAACCATAACTACCCTGCAAATAGCTCTGCGTAGCGGGAATATCTGCCTTAATTGTTAGGTTATTTGGATCAAGAACATACTCATCGTTATATGGGTAGACAATAACGAACTTATCCATAATATTATCTCCGCGGTTTGTGTCTGACACAACGATTTGGCCAACACGATCTCCCGTTTCGCCATTGAATTGGCCATTTAGATTGTCTGTTGCACCATAGAACACCGACACCTCATCACCCTTATTCCATACGGTCTTCTGTGCAGCATTGAGCTGAATACGTGTGCCGTCGCCCTCGAAGCCGACGGTTAAAGTTTCGGGAACATCTGCGCGGTTAGCTGCGAGCTCCTCAACATCGTTCTGCGTACACGCTGCAAAAGTCAATGCAGCAAGTACGAATAAAAAAAACTTTTTCATTGTGCTTGTGTTTTATAAATTATTGCCAATTCTGAAAATTGTCCTCCACTGGATCTTCAATATTAGATGATGTTTGAAAGCCTGCTTCAACAAGTATCTTAACTACCTCGATATCAGGCGCAAGGTAGTAATCATAAAATTTTGAGCTCACAATCATTAATGTTTTAAGTTAAAATTAGTTTCACTTAAAACCATACACTCCTCTATGGTATGGTGTATAAACAAAAAGAAAGTGTGGAGATGATTCACGTTTATTGAATAGAAGGTTGTGGAAAGACCTTAAGAGAATAAACGATACAATGCCCCACACTTGGATAGTATGGGGTATATGCACAGAACGTGCATAGCCACATAGCTATACAAGAAATGAGTGTTGTTCGTTCGTCCTCTCTTATGAAAACTTCCACATTTTCTATTCAGGACTGCGAAAACACTTTCTATATGTCCGCTATTTATCCAATAGCGTTACAAAATTAAAAAATATTTCTCAAACAAACAACACTCAAGAAGGGACACTGTATAGATAAATAGACAAAAAAATCACCTCTTGTCATAGACAAAAGGTGATAAAAGTATAATCGAACGACATTCTATAACTCAATCTTAAAAATCAGCTTGCGGACCTTGCCCTTACCGAGCATGGGGGCGTGGGCATCCTCAGGGAAAAGAAGCGTAAACTGCCCCTCACGCACCGTATAGTAGGTCTGCGGACGATCCGAGTAGAACAATATATCGCGCTCCGCATCGAACGTGCCCTCGGCCATATTACAATCCTTACGTTCGCTCCAACCGAAGGTCTCCTCGCCGCCAAGCACGACCTGAACATCGACATAGCGGTTGTGCACCTCAAGGTGAGCGGCGTCCAAAGGTCTGAGGTCGAGTTCCGACACATTGACAAACAGACGATCGCCATCGATATCGTGGCGGCCTACATCTAAAGCTGCGACATCGGTATTGCGCAAGAACGTAACAACACGCTCCAAGGCGGGAAGCAGAGCATAGTAGCGCTCCGCATTTTTGAGTGAATCAAGAATCATATTTCGTTATTTTTTAGGCATTAACAGCTATCGGCACACTACTTATCTTCGAACTTAAGGCGCACCAAGATAGGCAAGTGATCCGACACCTCGGCATTCTCGTTAGCGTAGTAGTAGAGCGACTTTATACCGTGCGAGTGCAAGATATAGTCGATACGCAACATACCATACATCGGGCGGAACGTGTAGCCATAGCCACTACCCTGCTCCACGAAGGTATCGACGAGGTTGTCAATAAGCTTATTGTAGACAAACGACATCGGCACATCGTTGAAATCGCCAAGAACCACATTCTTATATGGTGACTCATCGATAAGTTCACGCAACATATCTACGTGCTCGGCACGTATTGCCGAGTTACCCGCGATACGATCCACGATGCTCATCATACGGTCACTATCGCCGAGGATCTCGCCACTATGGATATCGGCACTCTCATCACCCGAGATGTGCATCGAGTAGAGGTGGTTGTTAAACAGACGCATAGTATCGCTACCCACAACGATATCGCACCACTGCGACGTGCCACGATAGATATTCTGCATCTCGCCCTTAGCGATAATCGGATAGCAGCTATATGTTCGCATAACAACATTGCTATACTCCACAGCATCGCTCACATAGCAGCGCTTATAGCGACGATTAAACAGCGAGTCGATACGCTCCACACCCTCAGCATCGCGACGGAACTCCTGGAAGCAGACGATATCGGCAAGCTCGTTATTCGAGAGATAATTGACCAGGCTATCTGTCGTCGTGTTGTGATCATCGTCATACAACGAGCGCACGTTATAGCTCATAACCGTAAACGAGCCCTTCTCGCGAGGCAGCTCGCCTTCACGCATGACATCGATATTATAAAAGTCCGAGAAGCGCATGATACCTGGCAACAAGACGATAAACAGAGCCAAAGCCATACGCCAACGCCACATAACAATCCACAGTAGCATACATGATGCCACACAGACGAAGAGTATTGGTGCAAAGATACCTACGATGGTCAGCGAGCCGAATGTCGAGGGCGACACGTAGGGTGTAACATAGGCAATAGCCAAAGCTACGGAGAACGAAAGCGACAAGGCTAACAGAATGATAAATAGTAGAGTGCCCAGCAACGAGTGGCGGCGCTTATTGCCACCCGACTTACCATAGGGATAGTTATTGTATGTCTCTTGTTTACGTGCCATAGTGTCTCTATATTGTGGACTACACGAGTCCTTATTTGCTGAATTGTGTGTGTGAAAGGATTAGTAGTAGAAATTGTTGCGCTTCGTATCGCGGTAACGCCACCAGAGAAGGAGCAACCAGCCCCATAACATACCGCCAAGGTGTGCGAAGTGAGCCACGCTATCCAAGCGGCCCGAAACGCCGAAGAATAGCTCCAAAGCGCCATATATCACAACAAACCACTTTGCCTTAATCGGAATAGGTGGGATGAGAAGCATAATAACAGCGTTGGGGTGCAACATACCGAAGGCGAGCAACAGACCAAAGACTGCACCCGAAGCTCCTACGGTAGGTGTACAGAGATAATCCCAATATGCGGGTGAGTAGGCCACAACACGCATCAAGTCGAGCTGTGCCATACCGAGCTGCACAACAGCTGCGCCCACGCCACAGACTACATAATAGATGAGGAAGCGCTGCCAACCCATCTCCATCTCCAAACCTCGACCAAACATCCACAACGCAAACATATTGAAGAAGAGGTGCGAGAAGCTGCCGTGCATGAACATATAGCTGAGCGGCTGCCAGAAGTGGAAGAAGGGGCTACCCACGGGAAAGAGAGCGAAATACTCGTACATAACCACCTTGTTGAGCAAGGTCATCGCCAAGTAGACCACCACATTGGCTATAAGTAGGTTCATAACCACGGGGGGTGTTGTATTCTGTATTCTGAGTGTTGCCATATTCTCTGTTTGCTTCTGTTTGCTTTCTAATTGTTTAACAACGGGTAAGTTTTGCGGCTATCTCCTCGGCCGTAAGCTCCGCCATAATAGGATTTCCCGTAGGCGTGAAGCTCACATCGTCGCACTGCTCCAAACGCTTAAGTAGCTCCTTAGCCTCCTCCTTACGCAGATTGCGACCATAGCCCGAACTACCGCGACGTGCCATAAGCGATGCCAGGCGACGACGCTCC
Organism: Alistipes sp.; assembly: GCA_017546345.1. Taxonomy (GTDB): domain Bacteria; phylum Bacteroidota; class Bacteroidia; order Bacteroidales; family Rikenellaceae; genus Alistipes. Next base: position 4,938 of record JAFYXB010000026.1, read on the forward strand.
TCATCCAAAGGCATATTACCCTCCTCGATGCCGTGCAGCAGTTCGTAGATAAGCTCATCCAAAGGTGTTGCCATATCGAGCAGCGCAGGACGACCATTTACGGCAATATGTCCCTCACCGCGATACTCTACCTCGAAGCCCAAGGCGGCAAACTCCGTAGCGTGACTCTCCATAAGCTCGTACTCGTCCGTAGATAGCGTAAGCTCCTCGGCAAAGAACATACGCTGCGTAGGCGCCGAGCCACAGTTTAGCGACTTGAGCATATCCTCATAGAGTATGCGCTCGCGAGCACGACGTAGGCTGACAACAACACATCGTCCGCCATAGAGTGCTACTGCATAGCCCGAAGCGAGTGTCATAACATCGTCGAAATGTCTTGTCTGCGCAACCATTGCCGACTCTATGTATTCGAAAACGCCCTGCTCGCCTGCTTCGTCCTCATCGTCGATATACTCGATAACCGAACTTTGCGATGAGCTATGAAGCGTATATTCATCCTCTGGTTCGGCAAAGCTAATGCTCTGCATAGGCGATACTGCGGGGGCTGAAAGTCCGTCATAGGGCACATCAAAGCCCGTAAACGGAACATCGGGCGATGGTGCCGTAGGGTCGATATACTCGGCACTGAACGGGTTGTACGACTTGTTGGTTGCCGTACGTGGCTCGCTATAGACTCCCCTACTGCTTCCCATAACCGGGATATCGACATGTCCCTCATCCGAGAAGTCCATCATAGGCACTGCGCCCGTCTTAGCCAATGTCTCACGCACCGCCGCCTGCAAAATCTGCAAGATAAGATCGTTATCAGCAAACTTAACCGTCGTCTTCTGCGGATGAACATTGACATCTACCTGCTCGGGAGGTACGGTGATATAGATAAAGTATGAGGGTAGGCTACCCTCTGGGATTAGCTTTTCGTAGGCACGAATAATCGTGCGCTGCATAGCTGGCGACTGGAAGTAGCGGCCATTAACAAAGAGATACTGCTCGTTATTGCGGCGTTTTGCGGCTGAGGGACGTCCCACAAAACCCTCTATACGCACCACCGAGGTATCGACCTCGACTTCGAGCAGGTTCTGCTTGATGTGGCGACCTACAAGATCTACAATGCGGCTAGCACGATTGGTTGGCTGCAACGAGTATAGAAGTGCATCGTTCTGCTTAAGTTCGAACTGCACCTCGGGATTGCAGAGCGCAACACGCATAAACTCCTGCTTGATATGCTGTGCAAGACGCGAGTTATCGCCATCGATAAACTTACGACGCGATGGCACGTTATAAAACAGGTTGCGCACCATAAACTGCGAGCCTTTCGAGCACGACACTGGTGACTGACCACGAAACTCACCACCACTAATGAAGGTCTGCGTACCGAGCTCGTCACCCTCGCAACGTGTCTTGAGCTCCACCTCGGCAACTGCCGCAATAGAGGCCAAAGCCTCGCCACGGAAACCAAACGTATGTAGAGCATAGACATCCTCGATGCTACGAATCTTGCTCGTAGCATGACGATCGAAGGCCATACGGGCATCGACAGCCGACATTCCCGAGCCATCGTCGGCAATGTAGATAAGATCCTTACCGCCGTTGTGAAAATTGACACGCACACACGATGCCCCCGCGTCAAGGGCATTCTCCATCATCTCCTTGACAACGTTAGATGGTGAATTGACAACCTCGCCAGCGGCAATCTGGTTGGCAACAATCTCGGGTAATAGTTGTATGCGGTTCATTATCTAATTTTTGAGTTCGTCCTACTTCTCGACACGACGACCATCCCTAATCTCGACATCGTCATCGTAAATCGTGATCTTGCCAACAGAGTTCTGCCACTCCTCAATCTCGTTGATAATCTCGGGACTGAGCGTCTCGAACTCCCTAAAGTCGATATCCTCGTACTGCTCATGCAGGATGATACTACCACTCTGCTCCGTCTCGTCGTACGACTGCGTAGTCTGCGGCACAGCCATCTTCTCGTAGTTGGCAGCCTCGACAAAGCGCATAAAACGTGGCAAAAGCAACATCATAGCCACAACAACAAGCACCACACCCAATATGAGCATGCGCATACGGGCCATGATAGAGCCACTACTCTCCTCGCGCGCTACCTCACGCGCCTCGCGCTGCGTGCGGATGTAACGACCAGGGGTATAGGGCACTTCGTCATCACTCGACGATGTACCGTGAAGCTCACGACGACGCTGCTCACGCTGCTCCTTGACGGGATCGTAGAAGCGTGGGATGTAGTTAAACTGTCGCGGTTTGCTCTTATGCAGACGAAATATCGACATCGCTATATCTTACTTTTATTACTTCAAATTAAAAGCGTATTAAATCTTTCAAGGCTGATACCAGCTGCGATATTCAACCGTGGAAGAAACTCTTCATACGCTCTAAGATGCTCTGATTCTCAGGCTCGGCAGCACGCTTGAAATGAGGCTGCTCGGCGAGCTGCTCCACAAGCTTACGCTCCTCCTTGGTGAGCTCATCTGGGATTGTGATATCGACAATCACCGTAATATCTCCTCTGCCATAGCCATTCACATTGGGGAGGCCCTTGCCTCTTAGGCGCAAGATCTTGCCAGCATGCGTACCCGGTGCAATCTTGATACGTGCACGACCATCAATCGTAGGTACCTCGACCTCGCCACCAAGTATTGCTGTGGTAACAGTGATATTGAGCTGGTGTACCAAATCATCGCCATTGCGCACCAACTGAGGATTGTGCTCCTCCTCGATAACCACCTGCAAATCGCCATTCTGGCCACCATTGCGTGCAGCATTTCCCTTGCCACGTACCGTGAGAGCCATACCCTCGGCAACACCTGCGGGAATCTTAACCTCGACGATCTCCGAGCCACGCTCCGTACCCTCGCCACCGCACTTATCGCACTTAGCCGTAATGACACGGCCCGCACCACCACACGTAGGACATACGCTCTGTGTCTGCATGCGGCCGAAGAACGAGTTCTGAACGGTGATGACATATCCCGAGCCGTTACACTGCGAACAAGTAGAGTATGACGACGCATCCTTAGCGCCCGAGCCACCACACTTGTCGCAAGCTACGGTCTTATTGATCTTGAGCTTCTTCGTAACACCCTCGGCAATCTCCTGTAGCGTGAGGCGCACGGTGATACGTATATCGCTACCGCGATTTACTCTTGGGCCACGGCTACGTGAGCCACCGCCAAAACCACCGAAAGCACCACCAAAGATATCGCCAAACTGCTCGAAGATATCCTCCATCGAGAAGCCGCCACCCGAGAAGCCACCAAAGCCGCCGCCACCGGCTGCTCCGCCCATACCCGCATGACCAAAGCGGTCGTAGCGTGCACGCTTATCCTCGTTTGACAACACATCGTAGGCCTCGGCAGCCTCCTTAAACTTGTCCTCAGCCTCCTTATCCCCAGGATTCTTATCGGGGTGATACTTGATAGCCGCCTTGCGGTAGGCCTTCTTTATGGTATCGGCATCGGCGTTGCGCTCAACGCCTAATACCTCGTAGTAATCTCTCTTCTCTGCCATAGATTCTCCTCTATTTCTCCTTTTTCGGGCTTCTTAAACTACTCGCCAACAACTACCTTAGCGTAGCGCAACACATGCTCACCGAGCTTATAGCCACGCTGCACACAGTCGATAACCAAGCCACGCTTCTCCTCACCCGCAGCAAAACGAGCTACGGCCTCCTGCTCCTCCTCGTTGAAGGGCTTATCGACACACTCGATAGGCGTGATGCCTGCAGCCTGCAATACACTCTCAAACTTCTTCATAACGAGCTCCTCGCCCTGACGCAAAGCCTCCACATCATCGCTCTTACGTGATGCAGCAACAGCACGCTCCATATCATCCATAATCGGAAGAATAGCCTTCCATGCGCCCTCGCAACCACGCTCCACAAGCTCCATCTTCTCTCTTACGGTACGCTTACGGAAGTTGTCGAACTCGGCCTGCAAACGAAGGTACTTATCGCGCCATGCGGCAATCTGCTCCTCGAGCGACGGCTCGGCTGACACATTGTCAGCATCTTCGGTCGCAGCGTCTGTCATAGTGTCAGTCTGAGACTCTGCACCCTGTGCCTCCTGCTCCTGAGCAGCCTCGTTCTCCATATTTATATCTTGCTCTTTATCAATAGTTTGCTTCTTCATAAATATATTTTTATTAAACATGTTCACCTATATTTGAACAAATTATATGCCTAAGATAAATATTGTTGGTCTCTTCTCGATATCGGGGCGTGGCATACGCAGCCACTCCTCAACAGTATGCGTTGCGATAAACTCATCACCTGCCGTGATATTGGCTGCCACCGTAAGTCGCATACCTCCAGACAAGCTACGCAACAGAGCATCATAGAGCTTCACGTTACGATATGGCGCCTCGATAAAGATCTGCGCCTCTCGCTCCTGCTTCGCCCTGCGCTCCAAGGCCTTGATACGCTGTCCACGCTCCATATCCTTTACGGGCAGGTAGCCACCAAAGGCAAAGGCCTGACCATTCTGTCCCGAGGCCATAAGTGCCATGAGTATTGACGAAGGGCCTACCAACGGCACCACACGCACACCCTTACGATGTGCCAACGCCACGATATCGGCTCCTGGATCAGCAACACCCGGAACACCCGCCTCGGATATTACACCAGCCGAGCGACCAGCAAGCACGGGCTTGAGCATACGCTCCACATCGGCTGGCGAGGTGGTGTGCTCGTTGAGTTCGACAAACTCCAACTCCGCAATAGGACGCTCCACACCTGCCTTCGAAAGGAAGCGACGTGCCGAGCGTGTATTCTCGACAATGAAGTAGTCCAAGCTATTCATTATGCGGCGGTTACCCTCGGGCAACACCTCCCACACCGACTCGTGATCGGCAATGGGGCAGGGAATCATATATATTGTTCCTTTATTCTGCATTATTTCTCTGTATAAATTCGCTTAATACGTGCCGATAGCGAGGTCATAACCTCGTAGCTAATCGTATCGAGTACACTTGCCATATCCTCCAACGTGTTACCCTCCTCGGCCGAGAAGATCGTAACCTTATCACCAACCTCAACACCATCGATGCCCGTAATGTTGATCATCATACTATCCATACATACGCGACCGATGATTGGAGCCTTAGAGCCACGCACCAACACGCTCCAGCGACCATTACCCAGATGGCGATCCATACCGTCGGCATAGCCAATAGGTATTGTAGCTATCACACTATCACTATCGAGGCGCGCAGCACGGCCATAGCCAATGCTCTCACCAGCGCGAAGCTGCTTAATCTGAACGATACGTGTCGAGAGCGTAGCGACCTGTATGAGGTTGTCGTTATGCTCATAACCTATGCCATAGAGGCCCAATCCCAAGCGACACATATCGAAGTGTGCATCGCGGTGACGCTCTATAGCTGCCGAGTTGGCCAGATGGCGCAACGGACGATAGTCGAGCCACTCGATAAGCTGCGAGCTCATAAACTCGAAGAGCGATATTTGGCGACGTGTGAACTCATCCTCAGACCCGACATCAGCACAGCTCAAATGCGAGAATATTGAGGCGATGTGCAACGACGTATCGCTGTGTATCGCACGGCCTAACGTATCGATATCATCCTCCATAAAGCCGAGACGGTGCATACCCGTATCGAGCTTAATGTGGATAGGATAGTTCTCACGATGAGCGCGATGCACAGCACGGCGGAACTCATCCAACGAGTGGAAACTGTAGATCTCTGGCTCCAAATCGTGCGAGATCATCACATCGAAGCTATCTTGATCGGCATTGAGCACAACGATAGGCATTGTGATACCCTTCGAGCGGAGCGCGACACCCTCATCAGCAAAGGCCACAGCCAAATACTTAACGCCTTCGTGTTGCAACATTCTCGCGACATCGACATCACCCATACCATAGCTCCAAGCCTTGACCATAGCCACGATTGGATGATAGGCTGGAAGATGACGACGGAAGTAGTTGAGATTCTTCTTCATAGCCGAGAGATCCACCTCCAGGGTTGTCGTATGTGTGCGACGCTCCAACAGTCGGCTAAGACGCTCAAAACGGCTATCACGGCTACCCTTAACCAAAATCACCGACGAAGCCCACCTCTCCCTATCGAAGTTATCGATAAGCTCCTCGGTAGTGAAGTAGAACGACGATGTACGGTCGAACAGCGAGCGATACGACATGATATTCTCACCCACACCAATAAGGTGATCCACACCCGCCTTCTTCACAGCCTCGGCAATACGGCCATACAGCTCTTCCGAAGGCATGCCGCTCTGCTGGATATCCGAAATCACAGCCACACGACGACGACCCATAGACTGCACATGAAGCGCATCGAGGGCAACAAGCACCGAGTTGATATCCGAGTTATAGGTATCATCGATAATCATCGAGCCATCGATACCCTCCTTCAACTCAAGGCGCATAGCCACATTTGCCGAGAAGACAGCTTCATCGACATCGTAGCCCAAGTAGCGCATAAGCGATGATACGTGGCAAGCATCAATGATCAAAGCATCGCTAAGCTCCAACAGATCCTCGACAGCCTCCGCGCTACTATCTATCAACTCACGATCGCCATAGCGCTCCTTGATACGGCGCGCCAATGAACGATACTCGCTACTATATATAATTGTACTTGCACGCTTGGCAAGTATAAGTTTTTCATCAATTTTTTGCTCCGTAGAGCTAAAGTTCACCGAATGGGCATCGCCAATCGAGGTAAACACGACGATATCGGGGCGTATCATAGCCTCCAGGCGCTCCATCTCGCCAGGCTCCGAGATACCAGCCTCGATGAAGGCAATCTTCTCCTCACCCTCGAGCATAAGCAACGACAGAGCTACGCCAAGCTGCGAATTATAGCTCTTGGGCGATGCAAACGAACGCACCGTATCGGGCATCGAGCGTGAAGCCCACTCCTTAACTATCGTCTTGCCGTTAGAGCCCGTAATGGCAACCACCCTACCCTCGAAGCGAGTACGATGATGTGCTGCCAAACGCTGCAAAGCGACGATCGTAGACTCCACAACGACCACGCCACAACCCTTCATATCTATCATTACATCACGCTCGACAAGAAAGGCACGTACGCCACGCTGCAACATACGCTCGATATAGTTGTGACCATCGTGGTTCTTGCCATCCATGGCCGCAAAGATTACATCTTGTGACGACACCACACTGCGCGAGTCCGTAGCTACACCTCTTACAACGAGGTCGCTACCCGAGAACCTACCACCGACAATCGCGGCTATTTCCGATAATAAGTAGTACATATATCGTTAAATATTGCTATTCACCCTTAAACCTCACAACCGTGATACCCGCACCGCCACGATCAGCATGGTCATCCGCAACGCTGGCCACATCGCGCACCGTACGTAGATAGCGACGTATCTCCTCCTTAAGTGCACCCGTACCCTTACCGTGAAGGATCGTAACACCCGAAACACCAACCATCAAAGCATCATCAATCAAATCCTCGACAGCCTCCAACGCCTCCGAGGCACGCATACCACGCACATCGATACTATCGCGGAAGTTGAGTTTGCGCTCGCGAATATCCACCGAGACAACCGTACGTGCTGTTGTGGGCCGTGTTGCCTGCTTAAACTCCGATGACGAGATAGGCTTTAAGCGCGATTTCTCGACCATAATCATCATCTGACCGAAGGCCACCTGAGCCTTACCGCCCTTGATCATCTGAACCACACCTGGGACATCTTGACCCTCGATCTTCACCTTCGAGCCCACCTCGATAGGCTGTACAACCTCGGTCTTAGCCGCCACTGGCTGCTCCACGCCCTTCTCGCGCTCGGCAGCACGCTGCTCACGACGCTCACGACGGCGCGACAGACGCTCCATCTCGCGTTCGATACGGTCATCATGCGCATTGCTACCATCGCTAACACCCTCGGCAAAGCTCTCCAACTCCTTACGTGCCATACGCGTAAGTTCCTTATCGGCCTGCGCCTCGCGGATAGTACGTATCGTATTCTCGATCGTGCGGTTGGCATTCGTAATCATCTCCTCAGCCTCGCGACGAGCCTTATCCAAAATCGCCTTGCGCTCATCCTTGATACTCTGCAATCGATCGCTATAGGTCTGCTCCAACTGCTCGACCTTGCGGTCTGTAACACGTATGCGGTCACGCTTCTCGGCCCAATAGCGCTTATCGCGGGCAATCTCGCGGAGTTGCTTCTCGAGGTTGATATGATCCTCACCCGCAAGCTCCATAGCACTACGCACCACATCTTCGGGAAGTCCCGTCTTGCGAGCAATCTCAATAGCAAACGAGCTACCTGGCTTACCCATCTCCAAGCTGAACAGTGGACGTATCTGCTTAACATCGAAAGCCATAGCTCCATTAGCTACGCCATCATGACGCGATGCGAAATATTTGATATTTGCATAGTGTGTAGTAATCACACCATAGCAACCCTTATCTACAAAACGCTCCAAGATAGCCTCCGAGATAGCACCTCCAATCGTAGGCTCCGTACCCGAGCCAAACTCATCGATGAGAATCATAGTGCGCGAAGAGGCCTCCTGTAACATCGTCTTCATATTTAGAAGGTGCGATGAGTAGGTCGAAAGGTCGTTCTCCATAGATTGTTGATCGCCGATATCAATCATCAACGAATCGAATAGCGGGAACTCCGAATTCTCAAGCACAGGCACCAAGAAGCCACACTGCACCATATATTGAAGTATGCCCGTGGTCTTAAGGCATACCGACTTACCACCAGCATTAGGGCCCGAGATAACGAGTATGCGTCGCTCGGCATTTAGCTCCATATCGAGCGGCACAATCTCCTTATTCTGGTGCTTGAGCGTCTGCTCCAACAATGGGTGGCGTGCCTTGCGCAACACCAAACGACCATCTGTCGAGATAATAGGACGCACAGCGCCATAGGCCAACGCCCAACGAGCCTTAGCACGCAGTGCATCGATATGTGTCAAAAAGATCTCGATACGCGACAAACCCTCGATGTCGCCACGTAGCAGGGCTGTAAGCTCGCTGAGGATACGCACTACCTCGCGCTTCTCCTCATACTCCAACTCTCGGAGTTCGTTATTGAGCTCGACAACCTCAACTGGCTCGATATAGAAGGTACGTCCCGTAGCCGATTCGTCATGGATAAATCCCGAGATCTTGCGCTTGTTGGCCGCAGCAACAGGAATAACGGCATGGCCATCACGAATAGATATCATCGCATCGGCATCGACAATACCAGAAGCCTTAGCTCGCTGCAATACCTGCTGCAAGCGCTTCGCCACCTGACCCTCGTGCTCACGGATGGCACGACGCAACGATGCCAACTCGGGAGATGCCGAAGAGCGAACCTCACCCTTCTCATCGACGATTCTCTCGATTGCGACAAGCAGATCGGGATAGAGCTCCACACCCGAAGCTAACTTACGCAACATAGGATAGCTATCCTCCCTGCGCGACATTACAAATCGCACGATGGAGGATGCTGCGCGCAGTGCTCGGCTGAGCACCACAAACTCCTCAGCACTGAGGTATGCACCCTCGACAGCCGCCTTATCTACGATGTGACGTATATCCTCCTGCTCACCTATTTCGGCACCAGGCTCCATAGCGATTACCGTACGCATCTCGTCGGCAAGGCGCAACCTGCGCTCCACCTCGCTATGCGAACGCGAGAAGCTCTCAGCCTCGATAAGCTCGCGTGCCGACTGCATAGAACAACCCTCGGCAATCTGCATACGAATACGATCGAAGCCTACTCTACTCTCGAAATTTGCTGGATATATCATCACTACTATATTTTAAGCCTACTCCTCTACAACGCCACCTTTAGCGGCCTTCTTTGCAGCCTTAGCCTCGGCCTTAGCAGCCTTCTTTGCCTCCTTCTCGGCAATCTGAGCATCCGACTTACCGAAGAGCGAGAAGTGAACATATCGCTTAGGATTAGCCTTCAAATCCTCCAAAAGCAGAGCGAGATTCTCACCAGCCTCATTGAGCGAAACATACAGATTGTCATCCGTAAGCAGCTTACCTACAGAGCCCTGGCCCTCGTCTACAGCCGCAAGAATAGCGTTAATCGAGCTAACAGCAGTCGATAGCTGACCTACGAAATCAGCCTCAGCAAGATCCGTCGTAACCTTATCTACGTTGCTGAGCATAGACTCGATACGGCCCGTGTTTGCTGCAAGCGTAGAGGTGAACGTGCTGAGATCATCCATAGCGCCCTCGATGTCCGATGCCGAGCTACGAATAATGCCATCGATAGAGCTTGTCATCGACTCGAGGTTTGCAACAAGCTGAGTGATAGCCGTGCTGTTACCCTCGATAAGTTCGTTCACACCCTCAACCGTGCGATTTAAGCCCTCGATAAGCTCGCCACCCTGCTCAGCAAGCGTTGCTATCATATCGGGTTTCATGCGACCACGCAACACTGCGCCATCCTCGATACTATCCTCAGCATCACCCTGAAGGATCGAGATCTGCATACCACCCATAAGACCTGCCGATGCAATCTCAGCGATAGAGTTCGAAGGGATCATCTTAGCGTAGTATCGCTCGATAGCGATATCCACCTTTACGCTATCGCCCAAAAGCTCAATCTCCTGCACATTACCCACAGCCACACCACGCATATTGACACGTGACGACTCCATAAGACCTGTTACATCATCGAAGTATACCGAATAGGTGTTACTCTGCTTAAGCAAATTCTGGCCACCCAACCACTTGATACCCCACCATGATACTGCAATCACGATGATAGCAAAAATTCCGACTTTAAGCTCTCTGTTGAATTTCATATATTTAATCGTTTTTTGTTTTTCAGTTTGACAATTACGCATCCTTATTTCACCAATTTGCCCGCCTCATAGCGCACAACATAGGCATCCTTAAAACTCTTGCGCACCTCGGCCAAATCGCGCTTTGCCTCCTCGGCCGTAGCATAGCTGCCGTAGCAATACTTATACTTCCACGAGCCGCTACCCTCAACCAACATCACACGGCCACGATAGCTTTTGAACTGCGAGTCGTTCACATTGACCTTCGTTTGGCTCGAGATAAGTTGGATAGTGTATCCCTTACCCGATGCATCGGTAGTAGCCTTACTCTGCGACACCTCTGCTACAGGCTGACCCGCAGAGCTACTCTCCACGCTCGCCGACGCATACTCACCCGCAGCATCGAGACCCTTAATAAAGTAGACAATAGCATCGCTGATAGCACTAGCCACCTCCTTCTTACCCTTATCCGAAGCGAGATACTTCAACTCCTCGGGATTAGACATATAGCCCGTCTCGACCAATGCTCCTGGACCCTCAAGATAGTAGAGCAGAGTCCATACCACATTGTCGTGAACACCGCGATCGTGCAAGCCTATAGTCTTAAAGTTATTGCATAGTACACGTGCAAAATTGCGGTTGCGAGGCTCGTTATCGAGCTGACGCGCCAAAGCGAGCATAAAGCCCATAGAGCTGCGGTCGATATTCTCGATGTCGATATAATCACCCTCATCAGCAAAGCGATTAGCCTTCTGCTTATTGTAGTTCAGCACCTTATCGTTAAGCGAGAGAATCCACACCTCACTACCACGAGCCGCTGTATTTTCGTGAGCGTTAGCGTGTATTCCGATCGTAAGATCTGCACCCTTACGATTTGCAAACTCGGCACGCATACGGTTGTCTACATCGCGGTTGGCATCGTACATCGAATCGCACGAACGAGTGAGATATACCACCAACCCAGGCATCTTCTTCGCAAGCTGGCTCTTCACCTCCAAAGCGACATCCAAATTGAGCGTCTTCTCATATATCTTGCCGACCGCCTTACCTGGGCGCGAACCACCATGACCAGGATCAAGAACGACAACTCGCTGACGCTTTTCATGGGCAACATTTTGGCCATCCGCAGCGTTTACCATAAAGGGTAGGGATAGGACAAACAATATTGCTATTATGAGTTTTCTCATAAATTGTAAAATTTGTGCAAAAATTTATTATCTTTGCAGGTTGTAACTACACCCGCGCGGGAAAACACACCCTCAGAAAATGCTCGAAAAGAGTATCCTCTGGCGGTTTTGCCGACTTGTCGGCAAAGGTACAAAAAATTATTGAATTTTGAGACATTTATTCACAAAATATCTGCCTTCGACACTCCTCGTGGCAATCGTAGCTTCGCTTCTAAGCGGAGTTGTTGGCGTTGGTGCAAGCAGCTTCGACCTGCTCTACAGCATCGACACGGCCAACATGCACCGTAGCGCCGCGACATCGTCCGTAATGGAGGCATCGACAATGACACCACCAGAGCGCAGCACAACATCTTCGCCTGCGCCACGATCGACAGCACCACAATCTCAGACAAGCGAAAGACGCGATACGGTACGTCGCAAAGCTAAATCATCGTTCAACGACATTGTCGAGGGTAAGGCCGCAGACTCCGTAGTATTCGACGCACGCAATAAGATGATATACAGCTACAAGAGTGGCGATGTAACATATCAGGGCATGAACCTCAAGGCCGACTATATGCGTGTTGATATGCAGACCAAGGATATCTTTGCACACGGCTATAGCGACACCGTAGACGGCAAGGCTAAGCAGACACACCCCGAGTTCTCGGATGGCGGTTCGCCATATTCGATGGATACGATCACCTACAACCTCGACACGCGCAAGGCTAAGATTAAGGGTATCGCAACACAGCAGGGTGATGGTTGGCTGATTGGTAACGAGGTGAAGATGCACCCCGACGAGAGCATTCACATTGGCGATGGCAAGTACACGACATGTGATTGTACGGACCACCCCCACTTCTATATCAATATGACGCAGGCCAAGATTATCCCCAACAAGAAGATTGTCACCGGCTATGCCTACCTTGTTATGGAGGATGTACCTATCTACTTCCCCGGTATCCCCGAGGCCTTCTTCCCTATCAGCCAAGGCCCTAAGTCGGGTATCTTGATGCCTACCTATGGTGAGGATGCCAAAGGTTTCTTCATTCGCGATTTGGGCTACTACTTCAAGCTTGGCGAGCACATGGACTTGGCTATTCGAGGTGGCATCTACACCCTTGGTTCGTGGGAGGTATCGGCACTTTCGCAGTACGTGAAGCGATATAAGTTCAAGGGCAACTTCAACCTTCAGTATGCCGCTGTGCGCTCGGGCGAGAAGGGCGAGCCTGACTTCGTTCAGCAGAACAACTACAAGATTCAGTGGACACACTCGCAGGATCCTAAGGCTAACCCTGGATCTACATTCTCGGCATCGGTAAACCTTACGTCAAGTGGCTATAGCAAATATTCGGCAACATCGGTAAACGACATCCTTGCAACACAGACCAACTCTTCAATCTCGTATTCGAAGAATTGGGAGGGTACACCATTCTCTCTTGCTCTGAACATGGCCGTATCTCAGAACTCTAAGGATAAGACTATCGCCGTAACACTTCCTACCATCACCTTCAACGTGGCGAGCTTCAACCCGCTAAAGCGCAGAGAGGCCGTAGGTAAGACACGTTGGTACGAGAAGATCAAGATGAGCTACTCGATGAAAATGACCAATACGGTGAACACCACCGAGGAGGATATGTTCACAAAGGAGACACTCTACAAGATGAAGAACGGTATTCAGCACACGATACCCGTATCGACATCGCTATCGCTCTTCAACTATATCAACGTAAGCCCCTCGTTCAACTACACCGAGAGATGGTATTTCAAGAAGGTTAGCCAGCAGTGGAATAACGAGACGCGTCAGCTTGAGACACTCGAGCCAGAGTATGGCTTCTGGCGTATATACAACTACAACGCCTCGGTATCGGCCAATACCACTATCTATGGTACATACGTAGCAAAAAAGAAGGAGCGTAAGTTACAAGCCGTGCGTCACACCCTAACGCCCAACATTGGTTTTGCCTACGCCCCCGACTTTAGCCGTCAGAAGTATGGTTTCTACGAGACTGTGCAGACCGATACAACAGGCCGCTTTAAGGTATACTCACCATTTACGGATAACGCTTACGGCGTACCCAGCAGCGGTGAGCAGCTCGCCATCACCTTTGGTCTATCACAAACCCTCGAGGCCAAGATACGCACCAAAGATACGGTCAAGAAGATAAAGCTTATCGACCAGATCTCTATCACTGGTTCATACAACTTCCTTGCCGATTCGCTTCGTCTGTCGAATCTGCCCATATCTTTGCGCACGACAATCTATCAGAACATCGCCCTCAACCTATCGTTCACCCTCGACCCATACGAGGTGTCACCCGAGGGTGTGCGCTACAATAAGCTAATGTGGGCTCGCGGTCTGCCTGGTCGTGTGCAGAGTGCAAGTTGGAGCTTCGGCTACACCTTCCGCTCACGTCAGGATAAGAGTTCTGTAGCAGGTAACGATATCACATCGCTACCCGCCGAGTATTTCAACTGCTGGTCCGACCCCTATGGAGAGCTAAATCCCGCAATGCGCCGACAGTGGATGGCTGGCCAATACTACGACTTCTCGATACCGTGGAACTTTGGCTTCAACTATAGCATCAGCTATAATGCGCAGTATGTGAATAACGGAACGACGGGTTATCGTAAGAATATTAACTCGACGATTAACTTCAACGCAAGTACGACAATCACACCCAAGACGATGATTACCGCATCGACGGGTTACGACTTTATCACGCGTAAGATGTCTATGACCTCTATTACGCTCACGCGCGACCTACACTGCTGGCAGATGTCCTTCACGTGGATACCATTCGGCGCTCACCGTAGCTGGGCATTTAACATCGGTGTTAAGGCCGCATCGCTTGCCGACCTTAAGTTCGACAAGAGCGTCACGCAGTACGATAATATGTACTAACAGACATAGGCCGTTGTACAACGCAATAAGAGCCACCCAACACACGTTGGATGGCTCTTATTGTATCCGACCGCACTCCACCAAGACTGCACCCTATTTTAATCCCACAACCCCATTTTAACATATAAGCTACGACTACACCACACACGCACCCTCTCACGCATAGATAGTCCGCCAGAGGCCGAGGTATAAGCACAAAAAAAGCTGACCATTTCTGATCAGCTTCAGTGCCCAGGACGAGACTCGAACTCACACGAGCTTGCGCTCACTACCCCCTCACAGTAGCGTGTCTACCAATTTCACCACCTGGGCTTTTTGCGGGTTTGCGGGTGCAAATATATAGACTATTTTTCGAATCACCAAACTTTTTTCGAAAAATTTTCGAAAAATTTTAAGGCGCAATAGCTAACTCATTGCTACTGCGCCTTTTAGATTAGAGTGAGAATTCTGCCTTAAGGCGATCCACCTCATCCAACTTCTCCCAACCGAAGAACTCTACCTCCTTAGCGAACTCCTTACCACCGCCTACGAAGCGTACAATCTCGGTGTAGGGACGGCGACCAAAGTGGCCATAAGATGCCGTAGCCTCGAAAATAGGATACTTCAAGCCAAAGCGCTCAACGATAGCCGCAGGACGAAGATCGAAGAGACGACCAATCTTCTCAGCAATCTGGCCATCGGTCATATTTACATTTGCCGTGCCGTATGTATCAACATAGATTGACAAAGGCTGTGCGATACCGATAGCGTAGCTAACCTGCACGAGTACCTCACGTGCGATGCCTGCAGCAACCATATTCTTTGCGATGTGGCGCGCTGCATAAGCTGCCGAGCGATCCACCTTCGAAGAGTCCTTACCAGAGAAGGCACCACCACCGTGAGCACCACGACCACCGTAGGTATCAACGATAATCTTACGACCCGTAAGACCTGTATCACCGTGAGGACCGCCGATAACAAACTTACCTGTTGGGTTCACGTGAAGTATGTAATCCTCGCCAATAAGCTCCGAGAGACGATCGTTAGCACGCTCCAAACGAGCCTTAACACGTGGGATAAGGATCTCGCGAACATCCTTAGCGATGATGCGCTGCATCTCCTTCTCGGCCTCAGCATCGCTACGTGTGTGCGATGGGAGAATAAACTCGTCGTGCTGCGTAGATACAACGATTGTGTGTACGCGCTGTGGACGACGCTGGTCATCATACTCGATAGTCACCTGGCTCTTTGCATCGGGACGCAAGTAGCGCATAACCTCGCCCTCACGACGAATTACAGCAAGCTCCTTGAGAATAACGTGTGAGAGGATAAGTGTTGCGGGCATAAACTCGCGAGTCTCATCTACGGCATAGCCGAACATGATACCCTGATCACCTGCACCCTGCTCCTCGCCCTCGGGACGATCTACACCCTGGTTGATATCCGCCGACTGCTCGTGAATAGCCGACAAAATACCGCACGACGCAGCGTCAAACTGATACTCGCTACGGTTGTAGCCGATGCGATCAATTACGCGGCGTGCCACACCCTGAATATCGACATAACCCTCCGAGCGCACCTCACCCGACACCACTACAAGACCTGTGGTGCAGAGCGTCTCGCACGCAACCTTAGAGTTGGCGTCGTGACGCAAGAACTCGTCGAGAATAGCGTCTGAGATCTGATCCGAAACCTTATCGGGATGTCCCTCTGAGACAGACTCCGATGTAAACAAAAATGCCATACCTTATATATTTTATAATTTTGTTATTAAACCCTGGTCGTATACCTATATGGTATAACGCCCCAACAACGCAGAAGTTGTTCGGTTGATTGCAAAATATTTAGTGCAGCGGAGATAGTTTAGAATACCGTTTTAGCACTTTTTTATTGTGGTTGCAATCAGCTCAAATCCATCCACATTGTTTTCGGCTGCAAAGGTAATGAAAAATTCGAAACGCACAACCGCAACCCCTTCATTTTTATTTATAGAGGTATAAGCTACAAATATATAATAGTATATAAACAAAAGAAATAGGCGGGAGTCTCACGACTGCCGCCTATACCCCAGAAACAAGTTCTGTTTAATATAAATTATTGCGCAAGCACAATTCCGTATCCAAGCTACTAACTCTCCTTAAGGCTTGAGCAGAGCAAGAGTGGTGTGGCGAGGGTAATGCCGTAGGCATAGAGCTGCGATATTATGACTATGGGAGCTTGCTCACTGATAGTCATAATATTGCAGTTTGTTATGTTGCGTAGCAATATGCCCTCGCCACACCACACGCAGACAACTCTGCCACGCCGCGGGAGCAGTCAGGAGTTTACAGAACATAAACAAAAGAAATAGGCGGGAGTCTCACGACTGCCGCCTATACCCCAGAAACAAGTTCTGTAAACTACTAACCCAAACTTAAATAAATGAAGAAACCTAGTGGTTTTCAACCACTTATCGTATTATTTTGCAAATACCTTGCCAAAGTATTTGACTAAATAATTCTTTTATTTACTCCTCATTTATACCCTCAGTGCAAAACTACTCCTTTGCCCGACTTATAAATAAATGAAGAAACCTAACTACGCGGTTCTGCCGTCGTAGCTGTACGGGTTATGTGCAACACTCGTGCCAATATAACGATTCACCAAATCGAAATATTGTTTTCCCTCGACATTAACCCATTTTGAATATATTTTGCGAATTGCGACAATAGCACAACTATTGCAAGATGATATATAGGGTATTCGTATCACGTAGGATAGCTGGATTCGAACTTTGCCTGCAAAGTAGAGCCGATACATTATAAAAACCGGCGCAGACCGAAGGGCGAGCAATAAGCCATTATCATATCGGCTCAACCAACGCAAGTGAGAATCAGGCAGACCAAAGCACAAGGTCGACGGTTGAGCGGCCCCAAGTTTGCAAGAGGAGAGCTCGCGATGGCGTGGAGTGTTTGAGCTACGATGCTTGCATCAGTGGCACAAGCACCACACGACAGGTGTAGGTACTACACCCTCTTGCAAACATAATAAGAAACAAAAAAAAGCGACTCTCGAAAGAGTCGCTTAAGTTGGGCTACCTGGATTCGAACCAAGAATGACAGGACCAGAATCTGTAGTGTTACCATTACACCAAAGCCCAAAATTTTTTTTTTACGATGCAAAAGTAGAACTTTATTTTTGATTTGCAAAGAAAAATGCGAAAAAATTTCATACCTTTGTTAAAATTTTTGGAGCAACAGTTATTGTATAACTTATAAGTCACTGATTATGAAGAATATCAAGTTACGACTCATCGTAATGAATTTTTTGCAGTTTGCAGCATGGGGAGCCTATCTAACCTGCATCGGACAGTTTTTAGGCAAAGTTGGCCTCGGCAGCTACATCTCATGGTTCTACATTGCGCAGGGTATAGTCTCGATTTTTATGCCCGCAATTATGGGCGCTATCGCCGATAAGTATGTGCAGCCACAGCGTCTGCTCGGCATTTCACACCTCCTTGCCGGTGGTTTTATGCTCGTAGCAGCATATTTCGGCATTGAGGCTACGCATATTGCTGCGGCAAATGCCGAGAATGTGGAGTTCGTGGGCAACATCTGGCCAATCTTTATACCCTATCTTATTAGCGTGGCTTTCTATATGCCAACTATCGCGCTGTCGAATACCGTAGCATTTGGCACACTCACACGTGCCAACCTCGACTTCGTAAAGGCCTTTCCTCCTATCCGCACGCTTGGCACCATCGGCTTTATCGCCTCGATGTGGCTTGTAAATAGCTTCTCGTTCGGCTTGGAGCTCTCGGCACAGCAGACCTACATGCAGCTTATCATCAGCGGCGCATTGAGCATCATTCTCGGTCTCTACTCATTCTCCTTGCCCGCATGTCCTATCACAGCAGGTGGCGAGAAGAAGAGTCTTGCTCAGCGTCTTGGTCTCGATGCTTTCGTATTGTTCAAGAGCAAACAGATGGCGATGTTCTTCATCTTCTCTATGCTTTTAGGCGTGTCGCTGCAGATTACCAACGGTTTTGCAACGCCATATATCGAGAGCTTCGCATCGGTATCGGATAGCTGGTTTGCAAAGAATCCTACGATGCTCGTATCCGTATCACAGATCTCGGAGGCTTTATGTATCCTCATGACATCGTTCTTCTTGATTCGCTTCGGCATCAAGCGCGTTATGCTTATCGCAATGTTTGCATGGGTGCTACGCTTCGGACTCTTTGGCGTGGGTAGCACCGAGACTACACTCGGTATATTGGCACTTATATCATCTTGCTTGGTATATGGCGTTGCCTTCGACTTCTTCAACGTGTCGGGCGCGATGTTCGTACAGCAGGAGGCACCCAAAGCTATGCAGGGCAGCGCTCAGGGTCTCTTTATGCTTATGACCAACGGTATCGGTGCTTCGGTCGGCACTTGGATCGCTGGCAAAGTTGTCGATCACTTCTGTTCATGGCAGGGTGGCCACCTTCTCTCGCGTGAGGAGTTTACGAATGGATGGCAAGATACATGGTTTATCTTTGCGGGCTACGCCTTGGTCGTAACCATCGCCTTTATGGTGCTTTTCCGCTATAAGCACGACCCTAATAAGATGTCTCACATCGGCGAATAATATAATAGTATATGTCGCAGCAACCACTCGCTGAACGTCTCCGCCCACAAACTCTCGACGACTACATCGGTCAGAGCCACTTGGTAGGCGACAATGGCGTATTTCGCAAATTCATAGCCTCGGGTAGCGTTCCCTCATTCATCTTGTGGGGACCTCCGGGTGTGGGCAAGACGACACTTGCTCGTATCGTAGCCTCGGCTCTCGATCGCCCATTCTACACCCTCTCGGCCGTAACGTCGGGCGTGAAGGATGTGCGCGAAGTTATCGAGAAGGCCAAGAATCAGCATCTATTCAACGCCCGTCCCGCCTTCCTATTTATCGATGAGATCCACCGCTTCAACAAGTCGCAGCAAGACTCGCTGCTTGGTGCTGTGGAGCAGGGCATTGTGACGCTTATTGGTGCAACTACGGAAAACCCCTCGTTCGAGGTTATATCTCCGCTGCTCAGCCGTTGCCAGGTCTACGTACTCAAGCCAATGGACGATGACGAGCTCAACACCTTGCTTCAGCGTGCCATAAGTTGTGACGAGGAGCTTCGCAAGCGCAATGTCGAGATAAAGGAGAGCGAGGCGTTGTTTAAGTTCTCGGGAGGCGATGCTCGCAAGCTACTCAACATATTGGATATCATCGCAGGTGCTACGCAGGGCGATATCATCATCACGGATGAGCGCGTCACGGAGTGTCTACAGCAGAACATAGCGCTGTACGACAAGACGGGCGAGCAGCACTACGACGTAATCTCGGCATTTATCAAGTCGGTACGTGGTAGCGACCCCAATGCTGCGATATACTACCTCGCACGAATGTTGGCAGGTGGCGAGGAGCCTCGCTTTATAGCCCGCCGACTTGTCATCCTCGCATCCGAGGATATCGGCTTGGCTAATCCCAATGCCCTACTACTCGCCAACGCTTGCTTCGACACAGTACATAAGATTGGTATGCCCGAGGCACGCATAACGCTTGCCGAGACTACGATATACTTGGCAACAAGCCCAAAAAGCAACTCGGCATACGCAGCGATAAACAAGGCTCTTGCCTTTGTCGAGCACGATACGACCAATCGTCCCGTGCCTCTACATCTGCGCAACGCCCCGACGAAACTTATGAGCGAGATGGGCTACGGTGCTGAGTATAAGTATGCGCACGATTATAAGGGCAACTTCACAGTGCAGGAGTTCCTCCCCGACACTCTCTCGGGGACACGTTTCTATGTACCCAACGAGCAGAATGCTCAGGAGCAGAAGATTGCCGAGCGTATGCGTGCACTATGGGGTGGCAAATATGACAAATAGAGGCTGACAAAATGTCAGTTACATATATAATATATATGACGCCAAGCGCCAATCACGCTTTTGGCATAGAGATTGCGTGTGCTTTGGCTCAAAACAGAAATATAATTTAATAACATAAAACAGAATTGAAACTATGGCAGTAAAACCACTTTCAGACCGCGTATTGGTAAAGCCCAATCCGGCAGAGGAGAAGACCGCAGGTGGTCTTTTCATTCCAGACACAGCAAAGGAGAAGCCCTTGATGGGTAAGGTCGTAGCCGCAGGCCCCGGCACCGCAGATATCAAGATGGAGGTGAAGGTTGGCGATGTGGTTATGTATGGCAAGTATGCTGGCACGGAGCTTAGCTACGAGGGCGAGGAGTACCTCGTTATGAAGCAGGCTGATATTATCGCAGTTATTGAGTAATAAAATTTAAGATCGACAAGATATGGCAAAGGAGATTAAATATAACGTAGAGGCTCGTGAGCTTTTGAAGGAGGGCGTTGATGCACTATGCAACGCCGTAAAGGTGACACTCGGCCCTAAGGGTCGCAACGTAATCATCGACAAGAAGTTCGGTGCTCCCCACATCACTAAGGATGGTGTTACTGTGGCTAAGGAGGTAGAGCTCGAGGATACATTCGCAAATATGGGTGCACAGATGGTACGCGAGGTAGCATCTAAGACCAACGACGACGCTGGTGATGGTACTACTACAGCAACCGTTTTGGCACAGTCGCTCATCTCTGTAGGTATCAAGAACGTGACTGCAGGTGCTAACCCTATGGACCTTAAGCGTGGTATCGACGCTGCTGTAGCAAAGGTTGTTGAGTCGCTCAAGGCTCAGAGCCAGGTTGTAGGCTCGGACTTCGATAAGATTGAGCAGGTAGCGACAATCTCGGCTAACAACGATCGTAAGATTGGTAAGCTCATCGCCGAGGCTATGGCTAAGGTGAACAACGAGGGTGTAATCACCGTTGAGGAGGCTAAGGGTACCGAGACTCACGTAGATGTTGTTGAGGGTATGCAGTTTGACCGTGGTTATATCTCGGCATACTTCATCACCGACACCGAGAAGATGGAGGCGCAGCTCGACAAGCCCTACATCCTTATCACCGATAAGAAGGTATCTACGATGAAGGAGATTATGGGCATCTTGGAGCCCGTGGCACAGAGCGGCCGTTCGCTTTTGATCATCGCCGAGGATGTCGATGGCGAGGCTTTGTCGGCATTGGTAGTAAACAAGTTGCGCGGTACGTTGAAGATCGCTGCTTGTAAGGCTCCAGGCTTTGGCGACCGTCGTAAGGAGATTTTGGAGGATATCGCAACACTTACAGGTGGTGTGGTAATCTCAGCTGATAAGGGTATGAAGATTGAGGATGCAGGTCTTGAGGCTTTGGGTACTGCAGAGAAGATCACCCTCAATAAGGAGAACACTACTATTGTTGATGGTGCAGGTTCTAAGGAGGCTATCGCAGCACGCGTACAGCAGATTCGTGCATCTATCGAGAATGCATCTTCGGACTATGACCGCGAGAAGTTGCAGGAGCGCTTGGCGAAGCTCGCTGGCGGTGTTGCAGTTCTCTATGTAGGTGCTGCTACCGAGGTTGAGATGAAGGAGAAGAAGGATCGCGTAGACGACGCATTGGCAGCTACACGTGCCGCTGTTGAGGAGGGTATCGTTCCTGGCGGTGGTGTTGCCTACATCCGCGCCGTATCGTCACTCGAGGGCTTCAAGGGCGAGAACGATGACCAGACAACAGGTATCCAGATTGTTAAGCGCGCTATCGAGGAGCCATTGCGCCAGATTGTTGCTAACGCAGGTGGCGAGGGCTCGGTAGTTGTTAATAAGGTTAAGGAGGGCACAGGCTCATTCGGCTACAACGCACGTGACGACCGCTACGAGGATATGCTCGCAGCAGGAATCATCGACCCAACCAAGGTATCGCGCGTAGCTTTGGAGAACGCAGCATCTATCGCTTCGATGTTCCTCACTACGGAGTGTGTCTTGGCTGAGAAGAAGGAGGATAGTCCTCTTTCAACTATCGCCAGCGCAGGCGCAGGTATGGGCGGCATGATGTAATCTGCCATCTAAAAAATAAGGCAACTATCTACTTTAATCTTGTAAGATAGTTCAAATTAAAGGTTAGATTTTGAAGAGACCCCAAAAGTTTTTTGTCTAAACTTTTGGGGTCTCTTCACATTCGGAAACTCCCTATTATTTTATTTTACAATAAACCACTCGATACTTGTGCTGCACACCGTGGCTACTCCTCAGCGCCGATCTCAATTTTTATATTAGCACCCGTCCACGGGTTAAGCGTATGACGTCGATTGTAAAGTACATCGCCGCCCTGCGAGATGATAACATGAAGCTCTGGGCTTACAGCATCCTCTACTTTCTGCACCTCGGGAAGCGTATGAGGGATACTATATATATATAATGTAAGCGCATTTGCAGAGTGGCTTTCGAGGCGCACTACGCCACGTGGTCGAAAGTTGGTGGGTGCTGTGCGAATGTCGGAACCCAACTCCGCCACATCATCGCTATAGCTAAGGAAATCGACACGCTCGCCATCAGCTATAGCCTCACCCATAATTTTTAGGTTGTACTGCCACTCGTTTTTATCGCCCTCAACGGTTATAATATAGGGGTTCATAGTTGTCATTTTTTAATTTTTAGCATAAAACTTTGCTACAAAAATAATAATAATTTGCACATTTTGGTTTTTTGTTGTAAATTTGCAGACTATTTGTGCTGAAATGGAGCAGATTGCATTATATACGATAGCCTATAAAGGGCTAAAAAATGGTAGCTATGGCTTTGATTTTCAGGTCGATAACAAGCTATTCAAAGCCTACGAAGCCGAGGAGATACTCGGCGGCGACTGTCGTGTCAAGGTAGCACTTAAGCGCAGCGAGTCGATGTTGGAACTCAATGTCGATATTTCGGGCGAGGTAATTTGTGAGTGCGACCGTTGTTTGGAGGAGTGTCCCATTCCTATCGACTACTCGGGAGATCTCGTTGTGAAGTTCTCGGACGAGACCGACTACTACGATGGCGATGTGATGTGGATCTCACCTTCGGAGGATATGCTTAACCTCACGCAGTATATCTACGAGAGCATCATTCTCTCGTTGCCATATAGCCGCGTACACGAGGAGGGCGAGTGCAATCCCGATATGCTCGTAGCCGAGATTAGCGAGGAGGAGTTGGAGCAGATGGAGGCCGCAGCCGCTGAGGGCGACGTGATTGGCCTTGACGATTTCAATAAGTCGTTGCTCGAGGCTCTAAAGAGCAAAATGGAGGAGGATAAATAGATATAGGGTTCGAGTGGTAGCTTATCCGTCAGGTTGCTGCGAGAACAAAAAGAAAACATAATAACTTAAAAATTATATTGTAAGATGGCACATCCAAAACACAAAGTCTCTTCTACACGTCGAGACAAGAGAAGAACTCACTACAAGGCAGTAGTTCCAACTGTAGTAAATTGCTCAAACTGCGGTTCTGCAGTACTCTACCACCGCGTATGCCCCGAGTGCGGTTTCTATCGCGGTAAGCTCGCTATCGAGAAGAAGGCTGCTGAGTAGTCTTCACAACACAAAAAGGGCACAACCGCATGTCGGTCGTGCTCTTTTTGTATTCTAACAATTCTACTTACACACCTAAACACGGATCCCTATGATTAGAATCGGTATAGACGCTATGGGCGGTGACTTTGCTCCCGAGGTAGCTATCGAAGGTGCTATCATGTCGCTCAGCAAGCTTGACAAGGATAGCCGCATCGTGCTCTTCGGCGATGAGGCACGCATCGTCGAGCTACTCAAGAAGCACAACTGCCCCGTCAAGAATTTCGATATTGTACACACCTCACAGGTTATCGAAATGGGTGACCACCCCGCAAAGGCCTTTATATCAAAATCGGACTCAAGCATCACCGTAGGCTTCCGCTATTTGTCTGAAGGCAAGATCGACGGTTTTGCAAGTGCCGGCTCGACAGGCGCTATGATGGTTGGCTCTATGCAGGTCATCAAGCCTATCGAGGGTGTTATCCGCCCCGTGCTTGCTACGCTCATCCCCACAATCTCTGCTGAGAAGGGCATCCAGCGCGGCGTATTGATGGACGTAGGTCTTAACGTAGATGCAAAACCCGAGGTTTTGGCTCAGTATGGTCTTCTCGGCTCTATCTATGCAAAGTCGGCTCTCAAGACCGACAATCCTCGCGTAGCGTTGCTCAACATCGGCGAGGAGGAGGGCAAGGGTAATGCTCAGGCTAAGGCTACCTACGACCTTATGAAGGCCGACAATCGCTTCAACTTTGTGGGCAATGTCGAGTCATCGTATATCTTCACTGGCAAGATTGCCGATGTCGTTGTGGCTGACGCCTTCGTCGGCAACAGCATCTTGAAGATGGCCGAGGCTTTGTACCGCATCAACTTCCGCCTTGGCGGTGGTAAGCCACGCATTAAGAACTTCTTGCGCCCCGTGCTTGGTCGCATCGTACCAAAGCTCTACTGGCAGCAGGACTTCTGGGATGCTATGAACGCCGAAAGCGTTGGTGGCTTGCAGGTTATGGGCGTTAATGCTCCCGTAATGATCGGTCACGGTAGCTCATCGGCTCGTGCAATATGTAGCATGATTGTATCTATGGAGCGCGATATCAAGAGTGACTTCCCATCGAAGTTGCGCGAGGCGCTTAAGGAGCACAACAGTAATAAGGAGGCATAGACGAGAGATGAAAGCATTGCGTTTTTTATTCGCTGCCACCCTACTCTTCGGACTACTTTTCGCCAGCTGCGAGCCTGTATCAGACCCTATTGATGTACCTACCCAGGAGGAGAACACAGAGGAGGAGACAACAGACGAGGGCTCAGAGGAGAACGGCAAGGAGAACGAAGGGGACGAGGAGAACAAGGATAATGGCGGCCAGGAGAATACGGGCAACGAGCAGGATAACTCGTGGATGGAGAATCCCCAGCCACTCCCCGATGCTACATACAAGCTCTCGGGAGGTTTGACTGCCACGAGCTATGTAAGCTATGCAGATAATTTGCGTAACGACTATCTGTCGTTCTACGAGGCATCGCGCGATTACGCCCTGTATATCGACCTCTACACCTCGGAGCTCAACACGATGCTCTCTACGGGTCGCTATCTGCTTGCTGACAGTTTCGAGAATAGCGCCTACCGCGAGTATTGCTATCTCACGCTCGAGACCGATGGAGAGCTTAATCGCTTTACGGAGGGTTGGGTCGAGGTAATCGCTGATGCGGAGCATGAGTCGGGCTACCCGTTGCACAACATCCGCGCCTACTTTGTAATGGAGTCTGGCGAGAGCGTATCGTTGGAATACGAGGGTACGATAATCTTGAAATAGACCTTTGGCATATAAAATAAAATAGTAGCTGAGCAGATGCTCAGCTACTATTTTATTTAGGTATTTGTTCGTTCATTCCCCGTTTAATCCAGACTCATTACAATAAGTCATCGTTGGGTACCCCTCGTTTATCTGCACGCCCTAATTTCTTGTTAGAAGTCGTGAGATGTGGCCTTGATAAAAAATTGCCCCAGATGGGACATACTAAGCGTATTTCCCATTTGGGGCAATGATTGAGAGGCCGCAGATTGCGGCTTATTACAAGAAATTTCTTGTCAGAAGGGTGCCGAGTGCTACACTCAGCAAAAATAGCGACAATGGGTAGTACTGTGACGTACGTCCCATTGTCGCCATTTTTTTTGTTAGGGGCCGCAATCGACCCCTTATCACAAGAAATTACAGTTTGTTGAGCTCAATCTCAAAATCAGCCAACACATTCATATAGTTGATGAATGCCTCGTATGCCGAATCGTATGGGTTGAAATATGAGTGAACATCGCCATCAGATAGCCACTTGGTAGCCATATAGTAGAAATGGTCTGAGTTCTGCATAAAGTGCCATACAAAGTCGAAATCCTTGTTCTTAGCCTTCTTAACACGAGGTGCAAGGGCATACAACTTACGGAACGCCTCGTTCTGCAAGTCGTTACCGAGCCATGCTGTTACGTCGCGCTCCTCATCAGCCCATGACATAGCATAAGGACAGTGGAGAACAGCTACAGGCTGGAGCTTCTTAGCAGCCTCCGATGCTGTAGCGAACTCTATGCCACGGCTCTGCAAAGCCGCTGGAAGAGCCTTCATAAAGTCGAAGATACCCGAAGCAGCCTTCTGATGCTCACCAAATGTCTCGTAGTCCATAAACAAGTTTACTATATCGCCAGTCTCCGAAGCAACCCAATCGGCATACTTATCAGCCGTGAGAGGCCACTCGTTCCAACCCTCGTTAGAGAAGCGGAAAGCGATATCGTCCGAAAGCTTGTAGTTGCGCAACAAGAGGCGAAGCTTATTATCCACAGCGTCGGTATATACGAAGTTTGGCGACTTCCAACCAAGGATATGCTTAGCACCCTCAGCCAACATCGTCTTGAAGCCCATAGCCTCAACGCTCTGTGCAATCTCGTCAGAGTAGATAAGCTCGGTGTTGCGGAATGCCGTAGGCTTAACACCAAACTCCTCCTTAAGCATAGCAGTATGGAGCTTAACCTCATTCTTGAACTCATCCACTGATGCCAACGATGCCAACGAGTGTGAGTATGTCTCGCCAAGGAACTCTACACAACCTGTATCGGCAAGCTGCTTGAACGACTCGAGAACCTCGGGAGCGTAGGCCTTGAACTGCTCGACAGCCGAGCCTGTAATCGAGAATGTGAACTTAAACGCACCCTTACCCTCACGGATGAGGCTGAGAAGAAGAGCATTCATCGGCAAGTAGCACTCACGAGCAACCTTCTGCATGATAGCACGGTTGGTAAAGTCGTCGAGATAGTTGTGGTCATTGCCCATCTGGAAGAAACGGTAGGTCTTCAAACGCCAGGGCTGGTGTACCTGAAAATAGAAACAAACAGTCTTCATACTATATACTCTTTTTTATTATTTACACTTGTCGATAGCCTGCTGATATACATCCTTAATCTTAACAGCAGCGTTGATCCACTTAAGGTTATTAACCTCGTCCATACCCTTCTCCGAGAACATCTTAGCCAATGCTGGGTAGGTGATAAGGCCATAGATAGCATCGGCCATAGCATCCACATCCCAGTAGTTTACCTTAATGGCATAGTCTAAGACCTCGGCTACACCACTCTGATGCGAGATGATTGTAGGTACGTTCGAACGCATAGCCTCGAGAGGCGAGATACCGAAAGGCTCCGATACCGAAGGCATGATGTATACGTCCGAGAGTTGGAACATCTTCTGCACATCGTCACCCTTCAAGAAGCCCGTAAAGTGGAAACGATCCGCGATACCGAGCTGCGCAACACGACGAATACAGTGGTTCATCATATCGCCCGAGCCAGCCATCACAAAGCGTACGTTAGGCACGCGGTGGAGAACCTTAGCTGCCGCCTCGATAAAGTAGTCGGGACCCTTCTGGAAGGTGATACGACCAAGGAAGGTAACAATCTTATCCTCAACGCCTCGCTCAGGCACAGGATTATCGTTCTCGGCAAACTGTACAGCATTATGCACAGCCACAACCTTCTCAGGCTCAATGTTATACTTATTGATAACGATATTACGTGTGAGATTAGATACGGCGATAACCATATCCGCAGCGGCCATACCCGCACGCTCGATCTCATATACGCGTGTATCGATATTGTCACTCGACGAACGGTCGAACGACGTAGCGTGCATATGTACTACGAGTGGCTTACCCGACACGCGCTTTGCGGCAATACCTGCAAAGTATGTCAACCAGTCGTGAGCGTGAATAACATCAAACTGACCCTCGAGCTGACGTGCTACCTCGGCTGCAACGACAGCATAGCGAGCAACCTCCTCCATGATGTTTGCACCATACTTACCCGAGAAGGTGTAACGCTGTGTCCAGCTATCACCCTTACGCTCCCAGAACTTCTTACCTGTGCGCTCGTAGCCCTCGCGGTATGTTGCCCACTCCTCAGGCGAGATGTAGGGTACCATATTCGAGTCGATATGGATAAACGAAATCTTACGCATTATATCGTCAGCACCCTCAATGCTTGAGTCACAATAGCGTGCCTCGATGTCGCTGGCATTGACAACCTTAACAAAGCTCTGGTCCTCGTCACCCGACGCCTTAGGCATCACAAAGATAACCTCTACATCGTTGCGAGCCAAGCCCTGAGTCATACCATAGCAGGCAGTACCCAAGCCACCAGCGATATGGGGAGGAAACTCCCAACCGAACATTAAGACTCTCATACTATATATATTTTTACATTTTTACTTCTTAACACTCTTTCGTACGCACTTTCTCTTAGGCTTCTCCTCTGTCGCTACCTCCTCAGCCTTAGTCGCCTTCTTAGCACTTGACTTGCGGGCTGGCTTCTTAGGCTCGAAAGAGTCGATAAGCTCGTTGATATGGAGCAAACCTGCAACCGATGTTGCGTGTGACACAGAACCACGTGGGTTGTGTGGAGGATCACCCTCGAAACGCTCCGAGATAGAACCTACGCACTTTGTCTGAAGCTCCGCATCGAAGTTATCCAATATAGCACGTGCATCGCTGACATACTTCTCGCCACTAATTGCGAAGCAAGCCTTAACATAGAACAAGAGTGGAGCAACCCACGCTGAGCCATTACGCGATGCGAGATCCTGCGAACGCTGATCCTCGTTGTAGTTCGACTTATAGAGTATGTTGCGTGGTGACAACGTACGCAAGCCACGAGGTGTGAGCAGATGCTCCTTTGCAGTCTGCAGTACACGTACGCTCTTCTCCTCGTCAAGCATCGTATAGTCAAGACCTACGGCAACAACCATATTAGGACGGATGAACTTATTGATCTCATCGTCATTAACATAGTCAGCCAAGTAGCCCTCAGATAGCCAGAAGCGGCTCAAGAATGATGACTTAGTGCGCTCAGGCATATCCTTCCACTCGGCAACAAACGCCTTGTCGCCCTGCTTCTTAGCAAGTGCAAGAGTGTAGCTTACTGCGTTATACCACAACGCCTGAAGCTCAACAGGGTAACCTCGACGTGGTGTCACGGCATTACCATCGACGATTGTACCCATCCAGGTCAATGGACGCTCTGCCGCTGCCCAGATAAGGCCGTTATCGTGCAACTTAACCTCCTCGCCATGACCACGGCGATAAGCCTCCAATACGCTCTTCATAGCCTCGCCATACTTAGCCCAAAGCTCCTTCGCGCCAATATGTTTCTCGAGATTCTGCAACGTAAAGAAGAACCAAAGTGGTGCATCCGCAGCAACACGAGCCGAACCGCTACCCGCAAAATCGCCATCCTGCATATCGCCCACCAAAGTATCGAGCGCATCCATACAATCCTCCTTGTATCCCTGAGTGAGGGTAAGGCCGGGCAATGCGATGAACGTATCGCGTGTGAGTGGACCAAACCAAGGATAACCTGCGATAACCTCCGTGCGGTTCTCGGGACGACGAATGACAAACTGACGTGCCGAGTGACGCAAGCAGCTTAGGAAGTCGATTTTATGTGTACGACGTGCGATAGATGCCTCGTATACGGCCGAAATAGTCTCGGGTGAGGCCATCAAATCGGTAGCCGCCGAGAAGATAACGCTCTCGCCCTTCTTAATCTTAAACTCGAAATAGCCCGAAGTGAGCAGATCCTCATGGCCCTCATATCCGCGAGCGAGCTCCTTGTGGTACTCGAAATTGTAGTACCAATCGGGTGCTGGCACAAACTCAGCATCCTCTTTATTTAGCTGCATATACAACCAAGGGAAGCCATCATAGAGCTTACACTTAACACCATAGGGGATGGGATATGCACGGCCGTCAGCCTCCATATTGGCCTTCGACAACGCATGCTTATCGCGGAATGCGAGCAATGGACGCAGACGCAACGTAGTCTCGGAGTGAGCATCGACCAACGTGTAGCGAATCATCAACTGCGTACGCTTGTGTATCCACAACAACTCCTTACGAAGTATCACACCTCCTACACGATAGGTAATCGTAGGCGTTGGCGTGTACTCAAAGTCGGTGATGTACTTGTGACCGCGGGGCTCATACGTGCCGTTGAAGCGGTGCAACGCAAGGTTGAATGATTGGTCGTGCTGGATGACAGTCTCATCGAGCGACGACAGTAGCACATAGGTACGATCGCTCTGGTCGATAGGTGCGACCATCAGACCGTGGTATTTGCGCGTGTTGCAACCAACGATTGTTGTACTCATATAGCCACCACGACGATCCGTAGCAAGCATCTCTCTATCGAGCGAGTACTCCAAGTTACCCAATTCACGCTTGTCAAATGTTAGTCCTGACATAATCTACTTGGTCTTTATAGTTTAATATTTCAATCCAATATGTGACCGCATACACCCTAACGCACTATGGATCTGAACAATAGAACTTGCATCAAGGGTGTAGGAACAGAAAAACGTATGTTTTACAAAGTAAAGTTACGAACTATTTTTCTAAATTGCAAAAAATATTCGAAAATACGACCATTTTTCACAATTTAGAGGGCCTTTAGAGTCACTTTTCGCGCTCCACTATGTTCGATACTATGCAGTTAAGCTATAGGAATAGCGATTCGATAACCGCATCCGAGAGCAAGAAACGCTCCGCAGGAATATAGAGATAATTGTTCTTAAGTTTTAACGCAGATGCCTCGATCCACGACTCGGCGAGCCTCAACAAGCGCTCGACCTCCGAATCGCCAAAACGCGAAGCTACCAACCCGAGGTCTATACCCTCGGCCGTACGCAGTGCCGTCATCACATACTCGTTTAAGTGATCCGCCTCGCTTAGCTCCTCACCCTCATAGCGAAACACGCCCTCGCAATACTCCTTGGCCGACGACACACACCATGTACGATTATCACGCGAGAAGGAGTGGGCACCTGCTCCAATGCCGAGATACTCCACACCACGCCAATATGCCGAGTTGTGCTTTGCGCGACAACCAGGCTTAGCATAGTTCGACACCTCGTAGTGCTCATATCCCGCTGCCACAAGGGCATTATGCACCGCAAGATACTCCTCCTCGGAGCGCTCCTCACCAACGGGCTGATACTCGCCACGACGCTCCAACAGACCAAGACGCGTATTCTCCTCGATAGTAAGATGATATGCCGATACGTGGCCGACATCCAAGGCGATAGCACGGCGCAGCGTATCTGCAAGGCGATCGCCATAGCCCGCAATACCGAAGATAATATCTATTGAGATATTGCGAAATCCCGCACGATACAACCTCGCCACAGCCTCTTCGGCCTCCACACCTGTATGGCGGCGATTCATAAACTCCAACACCGCGTCGTCGAACGACTGTATACCGAGACTCACGCGATTTACCGACGTAGCCGCCAGACGCGCCACATACTCCTCCATGAGGTCATCGGGATTGGCCTCGATGGTTATCTCCTCAACAGCCGAGCAGTCGAACAACTCTCGTGCACGAGATATAACACGTTCGATCTCCTCGGGCGGGAGTAGCGACGGCGTACCACCGCCAAAATATATCGACGTAAGTCGCTTATCGGCAATATATTCTGCACGCTGCTCCATTTCGGCAATCAACTGCGGCACAAGATTTGGCAACAACGACATAGCGCCCACACGATAGAAATCGCAATAGGAGCATATACGCCTACAAAATGGAATATGTATATATAGCGTTGCCATAACGGTAACAAAGTTACGAAAAAATTAGAAACATCGGCCAAATCTTTAGAAAAATAGCTATCTTTGCAGTAGTAGTTTTAATTAAACTGAGTATTTATGAAGTCCATTAAGGAGTTATACCGCATAGGCACAGGCCCTTCGAGTAGCCACACTATGGCTCCACGCCGTGCCGCCGAGATATTTCAGCACCGTCATCCCGAGTGTGAGCGTTTTCGCGTAACACTCTACGGTTCACTTGCCGCAACGGGCAAAGGCCACCTTACCGACGTAGCTATCCTCGACACACTAAAGCCACACGGCATTGTGGAGCTTGTCTGGGAGAGTTCTACGTTCCTACCCTTCCACCCCAACGGCATGCGCTTCGAGTCGTTGGACGACGATGGCAACATCACCGACTCGTGGGTTGTTTACAGCGTCGGCGGCGGAGCACTCGCCGAGGAGAACAGCCGCCCTATCGAGAGCGCTGACATCTACCCATTGACAAAGCTTAACGACATCCTCGCATGGTGTACGCAGAATGGCCGCACCTTCTGGGAGTATGTCGAGCTATACGAAGGCAAGGATATTTGGATATTCCTATCGAAGATTTGGCGTGTGATGCGCGAGGCCGTAGAGCGCGGTATCGAGACCGATGGCGTGATACCCGGTCCGCTTAATCTTCCTCGCCGCGCTATGCGTTACAACGTACGTGCTTCGGGATATAAGCAGAGTCTACAATCGCGCGGTCTTATCTTCTCGTACGCCTTGGCCGTAAGCGAGGAGAATGCCTCAGGTGGCCGTATCGTCACAGCACCAACTTGTGGTTCATCGGGCGTACTTCCCGCCGTATTGTACCACTTGTGGAAGACCCGTGAGTTCTCCGAGCAGCGCATCGTGAGGGCATTGGCAACAGCCGGCCTTATCGGAAATATCGTCAAGCACAACGCCTCGATCTCGGGTGCTGAGGTGGGCTGTCAAGGCGAGGTCGGCGTAGCATGTGCTATGGCCGCAGCTGCCGCCAACCAACTCTTCGGTGGCACACCTGCACAGATTGAGTATGCCGCAGAGATGGGCTTGGAACACCACTTGGGTATGACCTGCGATCCGATTTGCGGCCTTGTGCAGATTCCGTGTATCGAGCGTAACGCCTACGCCGCAGCACGAGCCCTCGATGCCAACCTCTATTCGATGTACACCGACGGTCATCACCGCGTGTCGTTCGACCGCGTGGTAGAGGTTATGAAGCAGACGGGCCACGACCTACCTTCGATCTACAAAGAGACGGGCGAGGGTGGTCTTGCCAAGGATTTTTATTAGGAAACAGTTTGAGGGTGCCTTCAAGGGCACCCTCTTCCATTGCTTTCGATTCTCATCAAGTTCTACAACCACGATTTAATTAACTCGACATAACCTTTAGCCTTGTTGTATAGATGAGTCAATGTTGCACTAATCTCGTAAACAGCCTCGAGCTGTTGATTGAGCTCCAACATACTCTGCCGCAGCGATAGGTAGTATAGCAATAGAGCTGTGATAATATAGGCTACGCCAACCACAATCAACGCATATACGAACGATCCGAACAGAGCACTCAGCCCCAAGATAAGCGCTACGCTAAGTAGCAGCATACCGAGCATCGTAGTAACCAAGAAAAAGACGAGAACCATACCTTGCAGCGAGTTTTCGTGTTTTACTTCTGCTCAGCAGCTGTTGTAGTGGCAGGATGCTCGCAGTTGCAGTGGTGAGCGTGATGGTGCCACATCTCAGCCATAGTCTCGTCTACGACGCTGCGAATCTTACCTCGAAGCTCTCTACCGCTCTGAGGAGCAGTGAGCATTGCCACAGCAGCACCAACGATAGCACCACCCAAGGCGCAAAGCAAATAGATTGAATTCTCTTTCATAATACAATGTTTTAGTTGTTAATGCACTCGATATATCGCAAACTCCAGGCCAAAAGAGGCGTGTGATACTCTTTTTTTTCATATCTTTGCGCCCGATATGACTACTCAACCGATACCGACCAAGATTGTTGTTGCTTTCACGGGCCATCGCAGCTATGCTCACGAGGCCAAGGAGCAACTGCGCGACACCGTAGCCTCGCTCTACGAGGAGGGTGCACGTCACTTCTGCGTAGGTATGGCCCAGGGCTTCGACTTAGCCTCTGGCGAGACTGTCGTAGAGCTAATGAACGACAAACGCAATATCGTGTTGGAGTGTTGCATACCCTACCCCGCATTTGCCCAATATTTCGACAGCGAGGAGCGTGCGTGCTACGACAATATTTTGAGCCATGCGACCATAGTGCGCTATGCCGCAGAGCGTTATCATGCAGGTATTTACAATCGTAGAAACAATATGCTTGTAGAGAATGCCACACATATCGTAGCTTGGTGGGACGGATCGCGTAGCGGAACGGAATATACCATACGTCGAGCACGAAAAAATGGTTGTCACATAAAGAACCTATACCCCAACCCTCAGCTAAAGATCTGCCTATAAAGGTCTAAATATTAAGCACAGTTTAATTTTGAACTTTTAGGGTCACAGGTTTAAGTATTTGTACTAATATTCAGTAAACAATTTAATAATACATTTGCACAAAATTTTTAAGCGTTATGAGTTTGAAAAATTTATTTGCAGCCGCTGCACTACTACTTTTTAGCGGATCAGCAATGGCGCAGAATGCAACCGAGGCTAGCCCCGTAGCAGAGCAGAGCGTTGCAGTAGAGAAGAAGGAGAACAAGGTGAAGGCATTTGCCGACAAGCACCTCAACCTCTCGGGATACCTTCAGACAGGTTTCGAGTGGAACCAGATCAACGACCCTGAGACATCTTTTTACGTTAAACGCGCGCGTGTAAGTCTTACCGGCGACTTTCTTAAGGAGAAGTTCGACTACCGCTTGCAGGTAGATATGGCGGGTTCGCCAAAGATTTGCGACCTCTATGTTCGCTATATGCCCTTCAGCGAGCTTAACCTCGAGATTGGTCAGTTCAAGATTCCTTTCTCATACGAGAACGAGAATTGTGGTCCTGCATCTGTAGAGTTCATCGAGTACTCGTACATCACCACATATCTTGCACGCAACAACGGTCTCTATGATGGCATTGCATCGACAGGTCGTGACATTGGTTTCCAGGTTTATGGTGATTTGGTAAATCGCGATGGCCAGAGCCTTATCAAGTATAACATCGGTGTATTCAACGGTTCGGGCATCAACCGCAAGGACGACAATTCATCAAAGGATTTCATTGCTCGCCTTATCGTTCGTCCATTCAAGGGTTTTGCCCTTACTGGATCATACATGTACGCCAAGACCAACTACCTCGACAACGATATTAAGAGTCCTCGTTGGGCTGTAGGTGCGCTCTACGAGTCGCGCCATTGGGTAGTTCGTTCAGAGTTTGCTCAGGCCGACTTCGATGACAACCTCACTAACGCATTCTATGTCTTGGGTGGCTACCACTTCGACGAGCCTTGGTCAGTGTTTGCACGCTACGAGTTCCTCAAAGATGAAATCCGCATCATGGATCGTGAGCGTTTCGGCCTCGGTGCGGCATACAAACCTTTCAAGTTCTTGCGTCTGCAGTTTAACCTCACATACGAGAAGCTAAACGATATGCCCAAAGATCTTCGCAACAACTTCGGTGCTAACCTGATGGTTACTGCGATATTCTAAATACGAGAATTAATGAAGAGCTGTTGAAATTCGCGATTTCGGCAGCTCTTTCCAATCTAAAACTTTACTGAATATTATGAAAAAGTTCTTAACCGAAGATTGGGTAGCTACCTTCCTGAGCATACCCCTTCTTATCATCGCAGGACTCGCCTCGTTTCTGCCTAACAATGGGTTCAAAGTCGCAGCCGATCTCACACAACATACGGCGTGGTACGACATAGCCCTCTTTTTCATAATAGCCCTTCTACTTCTCTACGTTGGAAATACTCTTCTGAAACGTCCAACTAAGGGTCTTATACGCTCATTTATCGTTATTTTTTCCATATCACTACTCGCACAGTGGATAGCCAAAATCGAGACTGTCAGGCATTACGGCTTCGAAGCGGTATTCTTCTCCGTTCTATTCGGCCTTCTTGTTCGCAACCTATTCCGCATCCCCGAGTGGCTTAAACCTGCAATTCAGGGCGAATTTTTCATAAAGATTGGCGTTGTATGCCTTGGTGCCACGGTGCTCTTTAGCGATGTTATGAAGTCTGGCGCAGCAGGTCTTATTCAGGCTATTGTCGTTGTCGGCATCGTATGGTTTTTCGGCTATTGGCTTGCACGCAAACTCAACGTGGGAGAGGCCGCAGCTATGACATTGGCAAGTGGTTGTTCGATATGCGGTGTCTCGGCATGTATCACCGCTGCGGGTGTTGCCGATACCGACAAGAAGCAACTCTCGTATATCATCTCGCTGGTGCTTATCATCGTCGTACCGATGATCTACCTTATGCCCTGGCTGGCCGAGATGATTGTACCCCTATTTACCGATGATCCAGTCATACAGCGAGAGATTATTGGTGCTTGGATTGGCGGAACGATTGACACCACATCGGGCGTAGGTGCATCATCGGAGATGGCTGGAGATATTGCACAGAAGACCGCCATTGTCGTTAAAGCTACACAGAACGTTCTGATTGGCTTCGTGGCATTTTTCATCGCTCTGTATCTTTCGGCACGTGGCCAAGGTAAGAGAAGTTATATTCCCTCATTTGGCATTGTTTGGGATAAATTTCCGAAGTTTATCCTCGGCTTTATCGTAGCATCGGCCGTATTTAGCATTTTGCAGACGCAGGAGCTCCTGACGCTCGACGCTAAGCGTAAGATCGTCGAAACATCAATGGCCAAGACCTTCTCGACCTTCTTTTTCTCGCTCTCGTTCGTATGTATCGGCATGGGCACACGCCTAAAGGAGATTATCTCGCACGAGAATCGTCGTCTACTATTCTCGTTTATTGGCGCACAGCTATTTAACATTATCGTTGCGATGTTTGCCGCATGGCTTATGTTTGGCATTGTAAAACCCGCATTGTGGCCATCCTCGCCCAAACAGCCACAGACGAAAGTAGAGAGCATCAAGCCCTCGACACCTTCGTTTCCCGAGGGCTTCATCATAGAGGAGCCTATCATCGACGAGGAGATATCATTCGACACGGTAACAACAAGCAAAAGATAAAAAGTAAATGGCTGCTTCTGAGCAGCCATTTACTTTTCATACGCTTATGCTTTTAATTCGGAGAGTAGCTGCGCACAACCATCCTCCAAGAGATCCAATACCAACTCGAAGCCCTCGTGACCCTCGTAGTAAGGGTCGGGAATGTAGCTCCAATCGGGATGGTGACGTAGATACTCCCTAAATCGAAATATCTTCTGCTGCGCAGCACGATCGGGAGCCAGACGGAACAGAGCCTCGTAGTTATTATCATCCATAGCGATAATGCGGTCGAAGCGGTCGAAATCCTCCTCGCGCACTTGACGCGCTCGATGAGTCATCTCTATACCTCGTGCACCGGCTGCACGGCGCATACGCACATCAGAGCGCTCGCCCGCGTGGCCACCATACGTACCTGCCGAATCCACCTCGATATGCTCTGCAAGACCCTCACGAGTAATCATCTGTTGAAGCATCGCCTCGGCCGCTGGAGAGCGACATATATTTCCGAGGCAAACAAAAAGTATGCGTTGTTTCATATCTCAATCTATTGTCGTTTGTGCAAAGATACCATTTTTTCACGAACAAGCCACACGACAATGCAAAAATAAGCCAATTAGTATGATAGTTTCGTTGATTAAATTTCGGAGTTCATCGACCATCACGCTGTTTTATCATCCATTTTTGGTTCAAAACGGAAAAACATTGCGCAATATGAGCCTAAATCCGCAATTATTTTTATACCTTTGCGCCACTATAATTGGATTAATATAGCCAAAATCGAAAACGAATAAACATACAATGACTATGAAACTAAAAGCTCTTTTGCTTATCATCGTTGCATCTATAGCTATCTCATATAGCGCCGAGGCACAGAGTCTACCCCGCAAAGTACGTAACGTGGAGGTACAGGATTTGGATACCAAGAAGGCTCGTCTACCATGGTGGGGTGAGAAGAATTTGCTCATCTTCTACGTAGATCCCGAGGTACCTAAGCAGAACCACGACTTCATCACATGGATCGAGGAGACTAAGCGTCTTGAGGGCCCAAATATCGAGGGTTTCGGTATCGTAAACCTTAAGGATGCGGTATATCCCAACTCTTTGGTGCGCAAGATTGCCGATGCACGTACTGCAAAGAATGGCGCAACTATTGTCTGCGACCCCGACCACTGGATCAGCAGCGCATGGCGTCTTGGCGACTGCAACAACCAGTTTGTGATTATGATCGTATCGCGCGATTGTGAGCTTGTCTACGCCCACAAAGGCGAGATGGACGAGGCTGAGCAGCAGCGTTTCTTGGAGGTTGCTGATAAGTATCGCTAAAGGTTAGAATATGAGGATATTATCCCTCATAGTATTACTTTTAGCTCTATCACTCAGCACACCACTTGCTGCACAGCAGAGCGAACAACGCATCATCGGCGGTGATACAATCACCGTGAAATATACACCCATCGATCAAAGCACCTCCGCCTCAAACGGCGAGAGTGGCTTTAGTCGGTGGGTTAATAAATTTGTAACGCGCGACATTAACGACGTAGGCTATGGCGCGAACTACTCCATTATCGGAGGTCCTGCCTACTCATCGGCCACAAGCCTACGACTCAAGCTCATTGGCGATATGGCCTACCGCACACGTAGCATGTCGCTCGATGTTGAGCCATCACGTCTGGAGCTATCGGCCGAAGCATCAATCACGGGCTACTACCGCGTAGCTGTCGATGGCTACAACTTCTTGGGCACAGGGCGACATCGCCTATTCTACCACATCGAAACAGCATCGCAACCAACTAAGTTTTGGGGACTTAGCTACAGTGAGTCGAACAGTGACACCTACGGAAGCTACACCTCGAAACGTCACTTCACATGGCTAAGATATAGTTATGCCTTCGCTCGCCACACCTACGTTGGAGTCTATGGCGACTACCGCTATCTAAGCGCCGCAAAGTGCGATGACCACACGAGCCACATTGTCGGCAATGGATCGAGAAGCATATCTACCGCAGGTTTTGGTATCAACCTCGCATACGATTCGCGCAACTCACTCACCGACCCCAGACAGGGTCTATACCTCGGAGTTGAGTACATCTTTAGGCCTCACCAGTTGAGCAACCTTAGCCACGATTTATGGCAGCTCACAACACAGTTCAACTTCTACGTTTCGCTGTGGCACGGTGCGACTTTGGCCTACGATCTGTATGGCGAATTCCGTCCTGACAACACCCCTTGGCTACTACGCTCGCAACTTGGCGACGAGTGCCGAATGCGAGGTTATTACGAAGGCCGCTACAACGGCAACAATATGATATCTACACAGTTGGAGCTACGCCAACACATCTGGGACAGATTGGGTTGTGCCGTGTGGGGAGGCTGCGGAACGACATTCTCTACGTGGAGCGATCTTAGCTTCAAAGAGATACTTCCGACCTATGGCGTAGGCCTCAGATGGCAGGTACGCAGCAACTCCAACATTCGTCTTGACTTCGGATTAGGACGTAAATGTTACGGATTCGTAATCGGTATCAACGAAGCTTTTTAGACATTTTTGCACCAACTCAAACCGCTAAATAACCACTATTTACAACCATATTATTGCAGCGCAATTTACGCTGCAATATTCGTTTCATAGTCTTCTCTAAGCACGATTTAAGCACCTCGACAATGGTCTAAAATAAAAATTCGACAAGTGCACAAACTTTTTATCCTACAACGTGATTTATTCACTATATTTTTACTACCTTTGTCGCGATTATACTATACCATAGGTATAGATAAGCCAAAGCGAGAGCAATAATTTTTAAGACAGATATATGAAAATAGCATTAGCCCAGCTTAACTTTACGGTAGGTGCAGTAAACGCAAATGCCGATAAGATTATAGCAGCAATCGAGAGCGCCAAGACTCAGGGCGCCGATTTGGTTGTTTTTGCCGAGTTCGCCGTATCGGGCACTCCGGCATACGGACTTCTGACAAAGACCACCTTCCTCACGCTCTGTGAGGAGGCGGTGCAGCGCATCGCCGACAGTTGCCACGGAATATCGGCAATCGTCGGTACTCCCTACCTCACAGCCGAGGGTCCTATCAGCGCAGCTGCATTCATCAACAACGATGGCGAAATCGAATACATCGGCAAGCGTCACGTTAAAGCTCGCCGCGAGATGGGATACATCGTTGGTTCTTCGATTGGTAGCCAGACAGTACACGTTGCAGGCCACGCCCTCAGCGTAGTTGTTGGTGACGACCTCAGCCACATCGAGGAGGTAGATGAGGATATCGATGCAATCATCTCAGTAAATGCTCGTCGCTACGGCAAGGGTATCCTTTCACGTCGCTTCGACAAGGTCAGCCGTTTCGCCTTCTCTGAGGGTAAGACCGTTATTTTGGTCAATCAGGTGGGAGGCTCTGGCGAGATCGTCTATGACGGTACATCGGGTATTCTCAACAGCGATGGTAAGCTCGTGATGGTCATGAAGAGCTTCGATGAGGATTTGCAGCTCTTCGATATCGACGATGTACACGAGGCTATCGAAGTCCCCTTCTCACCCTACAACGACCGCACACGTCTTGTCTATCGCGCCGCTTGCCTTGGTCTTCACGACTATTTCGCAAAGAATGGCTACACCAAGGCCTGCGTAGGTCTTTCGGGCGGTATCGACTCAGCTGTTGTTGCCTGCTTGGCAGTGGGTGCACTCGGCAAGGAGAATGTACGCGTGTTGCTCATGCCTTCGCCCTTTACGCCTAACGAGAGCGTGGAG
The DNA here is from genome assembly GCA_017546345.1 of Alistipes sp. Lineage (GTDB taxonomy): Bacteria > Bacteroidota > Bacteroidia > Bacteroidales > Rikenellaceae > Alistipes. Next base: position 46,236 of record JAFYXB010000026.1, read on the forward strand.
GATGCCAAGAAGCTCGCCGAGAATCTCGGTGTGGAGTACAGCGTGTTGCCCATCGTCGATGCATACAACTCGATTATCGACACGCTTCGTCCCGTTATTGGCGGTACGGAGTTTGACGCTACCGAGGAGAACATCCAGACACGTATCCGTACAACGATGCTTATGGCCTTGCAGAACAAGACTGGCTATATGTTGCTCAACTCGTCGAACAAGAGCGAGAATGCACTTGGTTGGTGTACGCTCTATGGCGATACTGCTGGTACGTTCAGCCCTACGGGCGACCTCTACAAGGGCGAGATCTACGACTTGGCACGATACATCAACGCTACGTTTGGCAATGTAATCCCCGATAACATCATCGACAAGGAGCCATCGTCGGAGCTTCGTCCCGATCAGAAGGATAGCGACCATCTACCCCACTACGAGGTTATCGACGCTATCTTGTTCCGCATGATCGAAAAGAAGCAGCACCGCGAGGAGATTGTAGATGCGGGCTTCGACTTGGATGTTGTCGAGAAGATCCACTCTATGATTATGCAGAATGAGAAGAAACGCTATCAGTTCCCTCCCGTACTGCGTCTTTCACCTTGCGCCTTTGGTCACGAGTGGTTGATGCCTTTGGTAAACCACTACGGCGATTAAGCAAACGATAAAAAGTGAGGGGCTGTGCAGCATCTCGAATGTTGTGAGCTCCTCAGCCCATATAACACACATCAATACACTATTCGATAATGACACTGCTTCGTGCAATTTTAGCGATATTCTTTCCTCCCTTGGCTGTCTTGGATAAGGGTTGTGGTTCTGTGCTTATCATCTTCCTTCTAACGCTTTGCGGTTGGATACCTGGTGTAATCGGAGCACTTATCATCCTTAACCGAGAGTCGAACTAAGAGAGGCTATGAGGGAGTGTTTGCAGCATAGAGGCGTTGTCGAGAGTGTCGATGGTCGCATTGTCACGGTTAGTGTCGAGCGAGAGTCGGCATGCGCAGGGTGTCACGCCAAGGGTATCTGCGGCGTAGATGGCCAGAAGCGAGTTATCAAGGTAGATAGCGACCATGCTTCGATGTTTCAACCTGGTGAGCGTGTCGTGGTAGCGCTTCTTAGTACTCAGATGGGCTTTAGCTCGGTAGTTTGGGGCTATGTTCTACCTCTTGTGGTTATGTTGGCTGTACTATTTGGCATCAAGGCCGCAGGTGGCAGTGATGGTATGGCAGCCATAGTTTCTCTATGTAGCGTAGCCACCTATTATGTGGTGTTGTATGTTCTAAGACACACAATTGAGAGAAAAATTAAATTTACAATTATAAAGGAGTAATGAACGCATTAGTATTGACAATTCTAACGCTCAGTGTGTTAGGTGCCATCTTGGCTGTTATCCTCTACTTCGTGGCACAGCGTTTCAAGGTCGAGGAAGACCCTCGCATCGACGATGTCGAGAAGATGTTGCCCGGCGCTAACTGTGGCGGTTGCGGTTTTGCAGGCTGCCGCTCTATGTCTGAGGCATTGGTCAAAATGGATGATATATCGTCGCTCTACTGCCCTGTAGCAGGTGCTCAAACAATGGTCTCTATTGCGAGCTACTTGGGTAAGTCGGCAGCAGAGAAGGGCCCCATGGTAGCCACTATGCGCTGTGGTGGTTCGTGTGACAAGCGCCCTAAGGTAAATAGCTATGATGGTGCTCGCAGCTGTGCTGTTGTGAACTCGCTCTATACGGGTGAGTCGGCATGCGCCTATGGTTGTTTGGGCTATGGTGACTGCGCTGCAGCGTGCCAGTTTGGAGCTATCGTAATAAACCCCAATACAGGTCTTGTCGAGATCGACGCTGACAAGTGTACGGCATGTGGCGCATGTGTCAAGGCGTGTCCTAAGGCACTTATCGAGATGCGCAAGAAGTGGCCTAAGAACCGCGCGATCTATGTTGCATGTCGCTCAAAGAGCCGTGGTGCTGTGGTAATGAAGGCCTGCAAGGCGGGCTGTATCGGCTGCGGAAAGTGTGCTAAGGTATGCCCCTTCGGAGCAATATCTATGGAGGGTAATTTGGCATATATCGACGCCGAGAAGTGTAAGTTGTGTCGTAAGTGCGTGAACGAGTGTCCTACGGGTGCTATCCGCATCGTAAACATGGAGCCACTACCCAAGGAGCCTAAGAGTGTAGAGAACAAGGCGGCGGAGAGTAAGGCTTAACGAAAAACAGAGCTACATTATGAGAACATTCCCTATAGGCGGTATTCATCCGTCAGACAATAAGAAGTGGAGCAAGGATAAGGCTATCGAGGTGATGGCACTACCCGACGAGGTAGCAATCCCTATGATTCAGCATATTGGTGCTCCCGCCACACCTATCGTCGCAAAGGGCGACAAGGTGCTTACGGGCCAGATTATAGCACAGGCTACGGGCTTCGTATCGGCAAATATTCACTCACCTATCTCGGGTGTTGTCAAGGCTATTGACGAGTTTGCAAATGGCGAGGGTCTATATCGCCAGATGATCGTTATCAAGCGTGAGGGCGATGAGTGGGTAGAGTCTATCGACCGCAGCACGGAGCTTAAGCGTGAGTGTAAGCTCAGCCCTGCGGATATCATCTCAAAGATTAAGGATGCTGGTATTGTCGGTATGGGCGGTGCAACATTCCCCACACACGTCAAGCTCACAGTACCCGATGGCCAGAAGGCCGAGATACTCATCATCAACGGTGTAGAGTGTGAGCCCTACCTCACCTCGGACTATCGCACAATGTTGGAGCGTGGCGAGGAGTTGCTCACGGGTGTCGAGATTTTGATGCGCGCACTGAATGTGGAGCGTGCCGTAATCGGTGTTGAGAATAACAAGCCCGACGCAGTAGCCCACCTTAACGACCTTATTGCTAAGGGCAACTATCGAGGCATTGAGGTTATGGCCCTCAAGACGCGCTACCCACAGGGTGGTGAGAAGCAGCTTATCGCAGCCGTTACGGGTCGCCAGGTGCCACCTCCCCCAGCACTACCTATCTCGGTAGGCGCTGTGGTATGCAACGCATCGACATCTGTTGCCGTATATGAGGCAGTACAGAAGAACAAGCCACTTATCGAGCGTGTTGTAACAATCACAGGTAAGCAGCTCAAAGATACACACAACTTCCTACTCCGTTTCGGCACTCCTATCAAGAGCGTACTCGATGCGGCAGGTGGCCTTCCCGAGGGTGATGTTAAGGTGCTCAACGGCGGTCCTATGATGGGTCGCTCGGTAGTAAACCTCGATGCCCCTGTGATGAAGGGCTGCTCGGGTATTACGGTTCTTTCGGGTTGCGAGGCATCGCGCGGCAAGGAGCTCGCTTGTATCAAGTGTGCAAAGTGCGTGTCGGCATGTCCTATGGGCTTGGAGCCCTACCTTATCTCGAAGCTATCGTTGCGTCAGCTTTGGGATAGAGCCGAGGAGCACAAGATTATGGAGTGTATCGAGTGCGGTTGTTGCTCATACACCTGTCCATCAAATCTTCCGCTGTTGGACTACATCCGCATCGGTAAGCAGACGGTGATGGGTAACATACGTGCGCGCGCAATGAAAAAGTAGTATCCACACGACTCATTGAAATAACGAAAAAAACAGATAGATTATGGCATTCAGACTCTTTGCTGCACCCTCACCCCATATCCACGGTGGCGAATCTACACGCCGCATTATGGGTGATGTGGTCTTGGCATTGCTCCCAGCACTCGCGGTATCGACCTACGTGCTCGGTTGGCGTGTTCTCCTCACCACGGCGGTAGCAGTTCTAGCCTGCGTACTCTTCGAGTACCTCATTCAGCGATTTTTATTTAAGCGTGGCACAACCATTGGCGACCTCTCAGCAGTGGTTACAGGTGTGCTTCTCGCCTTCAACCTCCCCGTGGGTATTCCATGGTGGATCGTAGTTATCGGAGCGTTGGTGGCTATCGGTATCGGCAAGATGACCTTCGGCGGTTTGGGTTGCAACCCATTCAACCCCGCACTCACAGGTCGTATCTTCCTGCTTATCGCCTACCCCGTGCAGATGACCGACTGGACAACGAATGTACCCGATGCTTTGTCGGGCTCTACACTCTTGGCCGAGGTTAAGGCTGGCGTATCAGGCGTAGCGGATATCAACCTCGTAGAGATGCTCTATGGTCAGATGAACGGTTCACTCGGAGAGATCGGCTCATTGGCACTTATCCTTGGTGGTCTATACCTCTTGGTGCGCAGAGTTATCACTTGGCACATCCCAGTAGCTGTTCTTGGCACTATGGCACTCTTTGCTCTATGTGTAGCGTTGGGCGACGGTGGCGCAATGCTCTATAAGTTGCCTCTGTTCCACATCTTGGCAGGTGGCGCATTACTCGGTGCTATCTTTATGGCTACGGACTACTCTACATCGCCTATGACACATAAGGGTATGATTATCTATGGCGTGGGTATCGGTCTTTTGACTATGATTATCCGCTTGTGGGGTGCTTATCCCGAGGGTATGTCGTTTGCGATATTTATCATGAATGCCGCAACACCGCTCATCAATAAGTATTGTCGTCCAAAGCGTTTCGGTGTTAAATAAGGAGGTAGAGGTATGAAAAGTTCACTTAAAAATATGGTTTTGGTACTCTTCACCATTACCGCAGTGGCAGCCCTACTCGTGGGCTTGGTAAACAATCTTACGTATAACACAATCCTCGAAACCGAGCTTGCAAATAAGGCTAAGGCTAAGTTGGAGGTACTTCCAGCCTTCGAGGGCACACCAACGTACGAGGAAGTAAGTTGCTCGATAAACGATGGTAGCCTTAACATCAACATCACAAAGGTTATGGATGGCAATGGCGAGTTGGTGGGATATGCCGTAGAGGCACCCAGCATCACGAAGAATGGCTATGCCGATCGCATCTACCTTATGGTAGGCTTTGTTGAGAGCGCTGAGGGTACGATTATCAATGGTGTCAAGGTGCTTTCGCAGAAGGAGACCCCAGGTCTTGGTGCTAATATGGTCGTTGCGGGCAACTCTTTGGAGCGTAGTGTTGTAGGCCAGAATCCCGCAACGATGGTCTTCTCAGTAAAGAAGGATGACGCTTCGGGATCGTTCGATGCCCTCACAGGTTCGACCATTTCGTCACGTGCCTATGCTAATGCCGTGGAGAGTGCCTATGCAGGCTACCTCTGGGCTAAGTATGCTTTGCCAAAGAGTGGCGACGCAAAGTCGGGTGCTACAAAGTCGGCAAATGAGGACGCAATGTCGGGTGCTACAAAGAACACAGACACTGAGTCGGGTGCTACACTTAACGAAGATGGCACAAGTGGTGCAACGCTAACAAACGAATATAATGAGCAGGAGCCCGAGGCTCAGAAAGGAGAGATAAGCAATGAGTAAACTGCAACTTATTACAAAGGGAATACTCAAGGAGAACCCTACGTTTGTCCTTATCTTGGGTATGTGTCCCACGTTGGGCGTAACATCTACGGCAATCAACGGTATGGGTATGGGCGTGGCAACAATGGCCGTACTTATCATGTCTAATATGGTGATCTCGCTCATCAAGAACCTTATCCCAGATAAGGTGCGCATCCCAGCGTTCATCGTGGTTATCGCCTCTTTCGTAACCATTATCGAGATGTTGATGAAGGCCTACGTTCCAGCGTTGTACGCATCGTTGGGTGTGTTTATTCCACTTATCGTTGTAAACTGCATTATCCTTGGTCGTGCTGAGGCTTTCGCCTCGAAGAATGGTGTCGTGGACTCGGCTCTCGATGGCATAGGTATCGGTTTGGGCTTTACCCTCTCGCTCACCGTTGTAGGTTCTGTCCGCGAGATCTTGGGCGCAGGTGCTATCTTTGGCTACTCGTTTGCCTCGGATGTGATGCCTTTGGTATTTGTCCTCGCACCCGGTGGCTTCCTCGCATTGGGCTACTTGATGGTGTTGTTCAACAAAATTGCAAAACGTAAGTAAGAACTATGGATACGATTAACATTTCTAAAGAGGTGATCACCGCCTTCGAGACAGGTAGTGTCGAGGCAGCACCTATCACCCTTATCGCTATTGTCATCGGTGCAATCTTTGTCAATAACGTGGTTCTGTCGCAGTTCCTCGGTATATGTCCCTTCCTCGGTGTATCATCAAAGGTCGAGACATCAATGGGTATGGGTATGGCTGTAACATTCGTTATGGCTTTGGCCGCTATCGTAACATGGTGCTTGCAGAGCTATATCCTCGTACCATTCGGCATCGAGTATATGCAGACTATCGTCTTTATCCTCGTTATCGCCGCGTTGGTGCAGATGGTCGAGATCGTGCTTAAGAAGGTATCTCCTGCGCTCTATCAGGCTTTGGGTATCTTCCTTCCGCTCATTACCACCAACTGCGCCGTGCTTGGTGTAGCTATCCTTATGGTGCAGAAGGACTTCTCGCTTATTACGGGTGTTATCTACGCGGTTGCTACGGCCATCGGCTTCGCTTTGGCCTTGGTACTCTTTGCGGGTATCCGTGAGCGTTTGGATGTCGAGGATGTACCTCAGGCGTTGCGCGGTGTACCTATCGCGCTTATCACCGCGAGCCTCTTAGCAATGGCCTTTATGGGCTTCGCTAACGTGGTGCCTCTACCATAAGAGGATATTCTCCCATACGACTACACCCCGAACAGAAC
>JAFYXB010000027.1 GCA_017546345.1 Alistipes sp.
AGCAGAGCAAGGGGCATAAGCCCGAATCGCGAGATATCATCTCGATCGAGGAGCTCGAGGAGCTCACTGGCTTTAGCTACTTCGACAATGTGCCCAACGCACCAAAGAGCGTAGTATTCCCCGCCGATTGGTTATAAAACGACTAAAACACTATAGAAATGATTGTTGCACTAAGCAAACGTAAGGAGAATATCGCAGAGTATATCCTCTACCTATGGCAGGTGGAGGATATACTCCGCGCCCTACAATTTAGCCCCGAGGCTATCTACTCAACCCTTGTTGCCAAGAGCGAAGGCACGGATGAGCAGCAGAAGGAGAATATCTTTAATTGGTATATGCAGATAGTAGAGCTGCTACAGAAAGAGGGCAAGAGCGAAAAGGGCCATATCGACCATACGCTACACCTCATCGCCGACCTCCACAACCTACATCTACAGTTGATGAAGTTGCCCGTAGGCGAGCACTATCGCAAGACATACGCAGCACTACAGCCTGCGCTACCCTACCTACGCGATCTCTTCGACCACGACGACACGTCGGATACGGAGCTCTGCTTCCGCGTACTCTATGCCGCCATGCTCTACCGCATTAAGGGCGAGAAACAGAGCGTCGTAGAGGATACATTGGCTATCGTTTCGCCCGTTGTAGCCGAACTTGCTGCGATATTTATGGCTGCGGAGCGTGGCGAGTTGGACCTCTTTGAGGAGTAGGTTGTGCGGATAATTCACGAAATAGAGGATTGAAGTGTCGAAAAACGAATTATTTTTCACGAAATATTTGCAATTCCGAAAAATCGTTGTACCTTTGCACCTCGCATAAGAAGCACTAAGTTGACTAAAAAACACAAAAAACAGATAGGACTATGGCAATGAAAAGAACTTACCAGCCTTCTCGTCGTAAGAGAATCAACAAGCACGGATTCCGTCAGAGAATGGCTACCGCCAATGGCCGCAAGGTATTGGCTGCCCGTCGCGCAAAGGGTCGCAAGAAGTTGACCGTATCTGATGAGGCAACATTTAAGTACAATTAATCTCTGACTTGTCAGGGATTAAAAAAGGATTGGCTACAGCCAGTCCTTTTTTGTTTGTGTATGGCGCGATTACAAAGCCTCTGAGCCACTGCAGACACAAAGACTACACAAATACTTACATCACAGCACAGAGCCTCTACAATCGACGCAATAGGGCTACACGAATAAAACGCTGCGAGCTCGTTATTCGGGTTACATATACAAAGAAAAAGAGACTATCCGACAGATTTTACGGATAGTCTCTTTTCGTATAGAGTTATATCGCGAGGCTAATCTTATGGGTAATGATGCAAACAAAAAGCGAGAAACCCATTTGGATTTCTCGCTTAAGCTAGCGACTTATCTCGCCACTACTACTCAGCGTTCTCGCCGTAGAGCACATCAATATACTTTGATGGATCCGCGATAACGTCGTGTGAGTTGTACCACTCGAGGAACTCCTCAGGATCGCCTACACCCTTACGTGTGATAGGACGCTTGTCGAGATACTCCTCAGTGTAGTAACCATCCTTGTCACGGCCCATAGCACCTACCCATGCATCGGTATCGTAAGCCACGATTGTCCACATACTACCAGAGCGAGGAGCCCAGTAGAGGTAACGACCGAAACGGTTTGCATCAGTAACCCACTCGAGATCGAAGTATGGATCAATAGCCCAAGTGTAGAAGTAGATAAGGAGATCATCAGTGCTTGTCTCGAACTCTACGGGCATCACAGCGAAGTTGTCATCATCCATGCCGAGGTAACCGAAGGTCTCATCATACATATTGATATCCCAGATATCGTAGTAACCCAAATCCTTAACCGAGATTGTCTCCTTTGAAGGGATATCCTCAAGGGTCTTGAACTCTACACTATAGAGCGCTGTTGTAGCCACACCACCGAAGTAGCCGAATGTGAAGAATACATACTCAGTATCGGGTGTAAGCTGCTTCTGCTCCTCGAATACGCTATCGCCATAACCTGCATCAGGGAAGTCGTAACGCTCGAGAATCTGAGGAAGACGCTCTGCGCTGGTACGGCCATAGTCGTTCCACTCCTCAGCTGTAAGAAGACCTGCTACATAAGGATCTGTGTCGTTAGAGGCATCAATAGCGATCTTCACACCACACTTTGTAAGGTCTGATACGGTGAACTGGAAGCTCAAGGTTGACGAATCAACAACGCCAGTCTTAAATACCTCGAACTTAGGAGTTGTGTTGCATACTGCGAACTCGTTTACGCCGAACGAGAAGATATAGTACTCAGTATCGGCCAAAAGCTCGAATGTGTAGCTATCAACGCCCTTAGAGCACTGTGTATCCAAGATGTGACCTGCTGTAGCATCGTTGAGCATATCGTTATATACAGTCTCTTTCCACCAGTTCATAACGTACTCGGTCTTATCTACGCCATCAGTAGCGCTAACCTCATCCAAAAGGCTGCAAGGCATTACATCGAAGTAGTAGTGTACGTCGTTGTTCGCAGGAGTTACAGTAGCTGTAGCCATAGGACCATCGATCTCGAAAGCATACTCGAAATCCATCTCGCCAATCTCCGCTGCCAATGTTGAGAACTCGTAGCGATATACATCTGAGATACGCTCACAAGCATCTGTATCGAAATAGAATGCCACGAACAAGCACTTTGTATCGGGCTTAAGACCTGAGAGCTTAACACCCTTCTTAATACCCTGCTTAGCATTCATTGCGAGCACCTGACCACCTGTCAAGCCAGACATACTACCGATATAGTCGCTATACTCGTAGAGGTAGTTGTAGATCTCCTCATCGGTATCAACGCCAATCTCCTCGAGATCCTCTACAAGGAAGATATCCATAACGTATGAAAGCTCGATAGTCTCTGGAACAAGGTCAATCTTGCAGTAGTGGTAGCTCTGCTCCGAAATTGAAGCCTCGAAGCCATACTCAACCATTACGCCTGATGCGAGCTGACGGATGATAACGCTCTTATTTGCCGAAGCATATACAAGCTCAACAACAGCCTCGCGTATCTCGTTAGTGTTGTTGGTAGTCGTAATAAATGTAATCATACCATCTACCGAGGTTGAGAGGTTCGTAATCCACGATGCATCGGTGCTTGCAGATAGGTGAGCGCCCGCTACAGGGTTTGTGATGGTGTAGTTGATGATCTTAGCACCGCCATCAATAGCCACCTCGATAACATCCTCGATCTCGATCACAGGCTGATTCTCGGGGGTAGGATCCTCAGGAATGTCGGCATTCTCACAGCTCACAAACGTAGCCATGCTTAGCGTGGCAAGAAAGGCCATCGCCAAAAAGTAAAGTTTTTTCATAGTGTTGTAGTTTTATTAATTGTGTTAATTATGTTCTATTCGTCATGTAGCAATATTTCCCCGTTTGCAATAACTATTAAATAGCTGCATTAATATTCAATTATTGCATAATGATTACTTTTACCTAACAATTTATTCCGTAAATACCTCCAAGAAACCTCATATCAGCAAATATTCTCGGAATTTAATGCAAATATATGAATTATTATTCGATTTGCAACATATCCACCAAAAAAAATCACATTTTATCCAATATTACTATTTTTGCTGTTTTGTTTTTAGCTTTTCTCTCTGTTGGCGTTAGGCAGTTAGCTTTTTATTTGTATCTTTGCGCCCGAATAATTATATATATAGGAGTAAACATCAGCGAAATATGGCACTTATCGACGAGATTACCAAGCGACGCACCTTTGCCGTCATTGCACACCCCGATGCGGGTAAGACAACACTCACCGAGAAACTTCTTCTCTTTGGTGGCGCAATTCACGTTGCGGGAGCGGTTAAAAGTAACAAGATTAAGAAGGGTGCAACATCCGACTTTATGGAGATTGAGCGCCAGCGTGGTATCTCGGTAGCTACCTCTGTGATGGGCTTCGAGTATAAGGATGTAAAGATCAACATCCTCGATACCCCTGGTCACGAGGACTTCGCCGAGGATACATACCGTACGCTTACTGCCGTAGACTCGGTAATCATCGTTATCGACGGTGCGAAGGGTGTCGAGACCCAGACACGCCGCCTAATGGAGGTATGCCGTATGCGCAACACTCCAGTTATCGTATTCATCAACAAGCTCGACCGCCCCTGCAAGGAGCCATTCGACCTTTTGGACGAGGTAGAGCGCGAACTTAAGATCAAGGTACGTCCCTTGGCATTCCCCATTTCGTCGGGCGACACGTTCAAGGGCGTATACAACATCTACGAGCACAACCTCTCGTTGTTCACATCTGACGAGCGACAGACGGCCGATGCTTCAACCGTAGATATCAACGACCTCACATCATCGGAGGTAGATAAGTATATCGGCGAGAAGTTCGCAAATCAGCTCCGCGAGGATGTAGACTTGGTGGAGGGCGTATACGAGCCTTTCGACCGCGAGGCATATCTCGCAGGTGAGCTTGCCCCCGTATTTTTCGGCTCGGCAGTAAACAACTTCGGTGTGCGCGAGCTCTTGGAGTGCTTCATCCGCATCGCACCATCACCTCGCAAGGCAACAACTTCGACACGCCTTGTAGAGCCATCGGAGAATAAGCTATCGGGCTTTATCTTTAAGATTCACGCCAACATGGATCCCAACCACCGCGACCGTATCGCCTTTATGAAGATATGTTCGGGTAAGTTCGAGCGCAACAAGAACTACCTACACGTGCGCAGTGGTAAGCAGCTCAAGTTCTCATCACCCACAGCCTTCATGGCCGAGAAGAAATCTATCATCGACGAGGCATTCCCTGGCGATATCGTAGGTCTTCACGATACAGGTACATTTATGATTGGCGATACGTTCACCGAGGGTGAGCAGCTCAAGTTTACAGGTATTCCTTCGTTCTCGCCCGAACACTTCCGCTATATCGAGAATGCCGATCCTATGAAGTTCAAGCAGTTGGCAAAGGGTATCGACCAGCTTATGGACGAGGGTGTAGCGCAGCTCTTCACCTCGTCGCTCAACGGCCGTAAGATTATCGGCACGGTGGGTGCTCTCCAGTTCGAGGTTATCCAGTATCGTTTGGAGCATGAGTATGGCGCAAAGTGTCGTTGGGAGCCTATCTCGATCTATAAGGCTTGCTGGATTGAGTCGGAGAACGAGGCACAGCTCGCCGACTTCAAGCGTCGTAAGCACACTAATATGGCTGTCGATAAGCACGGTCGCGATGTATTCCTCGCCGACACAAGCTACGGCTTGGCAATGGCTCAGGAGAACTTCAAGGATATTAGCTTCAAGTTCACATCCGAGATTTAAGCGTCGATGACATTTATCGACAGATATAAGCCCTACTATCGCCGTATCTGCGGCCTTGCGCTCCCCGTTGTCATTGCACAGGCGGGGCAGCTCACTACGCAGTTTGCCGATACGGCTATGGTTGGCAACTTCGGTGGCGAAGACCCCGTACCATTAGCAGCCGTCGCATTAGGCAGCTCCTTGTTCCTGCTCATATACCTTGCAGCATTAGGCTTTGCATTGGGTATAACACCTCTGGTTGGCGAGCACTACGCACGCAACGATCAACGTGCCGTGGGTCTTCTATTCCAAAACTCGATACTCTACTGCGCTATTATCGGCGTTGTGGCGACCATTGCAGCCGTTGCCCTGCGTCCCTTTATCTCGACGCTCGGTGTGTGGATGTCGAAGGGTGGCGAAGATGTAAGCGCTGTGTCGGCTATGGCACTACCCTACTACGACCTACTCGTATGGAGTATCATCCCATTGATGTTCTTTCTATGTGTCAAGCAGTTCCTCGAAGGCATAGGCAACACGAAGGTTGCTATGTGGACAACACTTGCAGGTAATGGACTCAACATCTTGCTCAACTACATATTCATCTTTGGGCACTGCGGCTTCGAGGCGATGGGCACGGAGGGTGCAGGCTGGGCTACGCTCATCTCGCGCATCGTGCAGATGGCAATCATCCTTGCCTACTTCTTCCTATCGCGTCGCCTACGCATCTACCGCTCGCTATTCGAGAGCCACGCCCTACGCCCCGCATACCTGAAGAGTATTGCCAGCGTCGGCATGCCCATATCGTTTCAGATGGTCTTGGAGTCGGCAGCCTTTATCCTCACATCTATTCTTTCGCTATCGTTCGGTGCAATATCGGCAGGAGCTATGCAGGTGTCGTTCAGTATCGCCAACGTGGCGTGGATGATTACGGTGGCTATCGGCTCGGCATCGACAATCGTCGTGGCACACGTCTATGGTGCTGATGCGAAACATGAGCTACGTCCCACAATCAAGGCGACATACCACCTCGGACTACTATGGGCACTCATTATGTCTACGACATTCGTACTCTTCAACCGCGAAATAGCATCAATCTTTACGGATAACGAGGAGGTCATAAGGCTTACGGCCGAACTTATGATGCTCATCGCCATATACCAATTTTCGGATGCCGTGCAGGGACTATCTATAAGCATGTTACGCGGATTGCAGGATGTGAAGGTCATCATGCCAATAGTGGCCTGCTCATACCTACTTCTCAACATCCCTATAGGTTGTACTCTTGCCTACCACTTCGGTATGGGTTGCCACGGTCTGACCATAGGTCTTATCATCGGTCTTAGCTCAGCAGCACTGCTCACCTCGCTTAGACTCTTCTCGACACTGCGCCATTTCGAGCGCGCTTAGGCCTGTTTTACAGCTACGCATTTTTACATATTTTTAGTCGAAAACAGTTCATTCACAACTCATTAAGGTTGCAATACTCGTCATTAGGAGTATCTTTGTCACGATGCAAAGATGCTCCTATTCGCATTTGGTGTGGTGAATAGAGAAGTGACAGCATCAAAGGTATGAGAATTTTTAATTAAACTATTATTTCACAAAATGGTGGATATTTTTGAGCGTTTGTCGAATAACGCTGGTGGCCCTATTGGCCAATATATGTCGGCCGTGCATGGCTATTTTGCCTTTCCGAAACTCGAGGGCGAACTCGGTCCCCATATGATGTTTCGTGGCAAGAGAGTGCTCAACTGGAGTTTGAACAACTATCTCGGTCTGGCCAACCACCCCGAGGTGCGCAAAGCTGATGCCGAGGCAGCAAAGCAGTATGGCATGGCCTACCCTATGGGTGCCCGCATGATGTCGGGACAGACGAGGCATCACGAGCAACTGGAGCGCGAGCTCGCCGAGTTTGTCGGCAAGGAGGACTCCTTCCTGCTCAATTTCGGTTATCAGGGTATGATTTCGATTATCGACTGCCTACTCACTCCACGTGACGTTGTCGTCTACGACAAGGAGTGCCACGCCTGTATCATCGACGGTCTGCGCATGCACCCCGGCAAGCGCTTCACCTATGCACATAACGACGAGGCTTCGTTGCGTCTACAACTGCGACACGCAACGGAACTTGCCGAGCAACAACGTGGTGGCGTCTTGGTAATCACCGAGGGTGTATTTGGCATGAAGGGCGACCTCGGCTTCTTGGATGTTATCGTGAAGTGTAAAAAGGATTTCAGCTTCCGTCTCCTTGTGGATGATGCTCACGGCTTCGGCACTATGGGCAAGGGTGGCCGTGGTACGGGCGACTACTTTGGCGTACAGGATGATATCGACGTGCTGTTTAACACCTTTGCTAAGTCGATGGCGGGTATCGGGGCATTCGTTGCAGGCCCTCGCTGGCTTATTAACCTTTTACGCTACAATATGCGCTCGCAGCTATATGCTAAGTCGCTACCTATGCCTATGGTTATCGGCGCATTGAAGCGCCTTGAGCTTATCCGCAAACACCCCGAGTACCAGGAGAGACTTTGGACAATCACCCACGCATTGCAGAAGGGTTTGATGGATAACGGCTTCGACATTGGCGTTACGGAGTCGCCCGTTACACCTATTTATATGAAGGGTGGCAATGAGGAGGGCACTAACCTTATCGTAGATCTTCGTGAGAACTATGGTTTGTTCTGCTCGATTGTCATCTATCCCGTAATCCCTAAGGGCGAAATTATCCTGCGCGTCATTCCCACGGCAGCACATACGATGGAGGATGTGGAGTATACGATCAATACGTTCAAAGCTGTACGCGCAAAGTTCGAGCGTGGCGAGTATATTAAGCCTATTCCCCAAATGGCTGACCCCGACTTTAAGATACGCTAACAGAGAACACCGCTTTTAGGGCGGTGTTTTTTTGTGGTGAGGAAAGGAGAGGTAGATAGGAGAGTTAGAAAAACACTTTTAATCTCCCCACGACCTTAATTTCTTGTTAGAAGCTGCAAGATGTGACCTCGATAAAGAAATTGACTCGGATGGATAGTACTTGACGTACATTCCATTCGAGCCAATGATTGAGAGGCCGCAGATTCGCCACTATCACGAGAAATTAAATTTCTTGTTAGAAGGTAGCAGATGGTGCATCGATAAAGAAGTTGGGCTGGATGGGACATACTTGACGTATTTCCCATTCAGTCCAACGATTGAGATGCAGCAGATGCTGCCTTATCACAAGAAATTACTCTGGTTTGACAAGTGATAGATATAGCTCATCAAGCTGCGCCTGTGCTACAGGAGATGGGCCATCGAGCATCACATCGCGACCTGCATTGTTCTTTGGGAAGGCAATGTAGTCACGAATAGAGTCCGAACCTCCGAAGAGTGAGCATAGACGGTCGAAGCCGAAGGCCAAACCACCATGAGGAGGAGCACCAAACTTAAAGGCGTTCATCAAGAAGCCAAACTGCTCCTCAGCAGCCTCGGGCGTGAAGCCGAGAGCATCGAATACCTTAGCCTGAAGTTCAGCATCGTGGATACGGATAGAGCCACCACCAATCTCGGTACCGTTACATACGAAGTCGTAGGCATTAGCACGCATCTTACCGAGCTCGCCGCTGTCGAAGTACTTAGCATCCTCGGGCTTAGGCGATGTGAAGGGGTGGTGCATAGCGTAGAAGCGCTGTGTCTCCTCATCCCACTCGAACATTGGGAAGTCGACAACCCAAAGTGGTGCAAACTTCTTAGGATCGCGCAAGCCAAGACGCTCAGCAACCTCAAGACGGAGTGTGCAGAGCTGTGTAAGGGTCTTGAACTTCTCGCCACAGAGGATGAGTACGAGGTCACCAGCCTTAGCACCTACGCGCTCGGCGATGAGCTTGAGATCATCCGCTGAGAAGAACTTATCAATAGATGACTTGCAGTTGCCAGCCTCATCAACCTTGATCCATACCAAGCCCTTAGCACCCACCTGAGGACGCTTAACAAACTCGGTAAGCTCGTCGATCTGCTTACGTGTGTAGCCTGCGCAGCCCTCAGCCGCGAAACCTACGACGTAGTCTGCAGAGTCGAATACCACGAAGTCGTGGCCGTGTGCAAGGTCAGTAATATCACTAAATGTCATACCGAAGCGCAAGTCGGGTTTATCCGAACCATACTTCTCCATAGCCTCGATCCAAGGCATACGGCGGAAAGGCTCAGCAAACTCAACGTTCATAACCTCCTTGAACATATAGCGTGCCCAACGCTCGAAGATCTCGAGTACGTCCTCCTGCTCTACGAACGACATCTCGCAGTCAATCTGTGTAAACTCGGGCTGACGGTCAGCACGCAAGTCCTCATCACGGAAGCAACGTACAATCTGGAAGTAGCGGTCGTAGCCCGCAACCATAAGGAGCTGCTTCAAAGTCTGAGGCGACTGAGGAAGAGCGTAGAACTGATTGGGGTTCATACGTGAAGGCACGATAAAATCGCGTGCACCCTCAGGCGTAGACTTGATAAGGTAGGGAGTCTCGATCTCGAGGAAGCCCTCCTTGTCGAGGAACTGACGTACGGCCTGAGCCATGCGGTGACGCAAGATCATAGCACGCTGCAATGGTGGACGACGCAAGTCGAGGTAGCGGTACTTCATTCGGAGGTCGTCACCACCGTCCGACTCCTCCTCGATAGTAAATGGAGGTGTCACAGCACGATTGAGGATACGAAGTTCGGTAGCCGAGATCTCGATATCGCCTGTAGCAATCTTTGCGTTCTTTGCCTGGCGCTCGATAACCGTACCACAAACCTGAAGTACGTACTCACGGCTAAGCTCCTCAGCGACAGCCTTTACCTCGGCTGCAGAGTGCTCCTCAACAACAATCTGTGTGATACCATAGCGGTCACGAAGGTCGATGAAGGTCATCGCACCGAGGTTACGCACCTTCTGTACCCAACCAGCAAGTGTTACCGTAGCACCGACATTCTCAATGCGGAGTTCTCCGCAGTTGTGTGTTCTGTACATAGTATGATAGTTTTTAGTTTCGTTCAAAAGTTATATCTTTGCAACCCACAAAGATAATAATTTAAAAGGAAATTATCGCGTATATGGCAGAAAAATTTTCAACCGATAGGGCTAAAGATGAAAAATATATGCGCATGGCAATAACCGAAGCACTGCGCGCGTTGGATAAGGAGGAGGTGCCGATAGGCGCTGTAGTGGTCGCTGGAGATAGAATCATAGGCCGTGGTCACAACCTCGTAGAGACATTGTGCGATGCTACGGCACACGCTGAGATGCAGGCAATTACGGCTGCGATGTCGGCCCTTGGCGGCAAGTATCTCAACGACTGTACGCTCTATGTAACCGTCGAGCCGTGCGTGATGTGTGGAGGCGCTTTGGCATGGAGTCAGATAGGCCGCGTGGTGTATGGTGCTGCCGACCCCAAACGCGGATATTCGACCTACTCGGAGCGCATCATGCACCCCCGAACAGAGGTTGTCGGAGGTGTTTTGGCCGAAGAGTGCGAGCAGGTTATGAAGGAATTTTTCAGCTCATTACGCAAATAAGTGGGTGCGACAATTTTGTATTCAAAAAAATATTGTACCTTTGCCCCGCTATAGGCCACGAGTATTATCGTGCTTGATAAGCAATTATAACGAAAAATTAAAATACTACACAAACTATGAAAAAGATTATCATGACCGTTGTTGCTCTTCTTGGTGCAACATCACTCTACGCTCAGACAGACGTAGTAGCAACTTTCCAGCAGGGTTTGGCAAATGCCAAGGCAAACAACTTCACTGAGGCTATCGCTCAGTTTGAGGAGGTTATCGAGGCTGGTTACGACATCGACGAGCCAGACGCAAACCAGCAAAAGGCTATCGCAGGTTCTAAGAAGTTTATGGTAACTTGCTACAACAAGATGGGTGTTGCTGCCGTAAACGCAAAGTCTTACGACCAGGCTATCGAGCACTTCACAAATGCAGCTAACTACGCTGAGCTTTACGAGGACGTAGCAGCTATGAACAAGAACAAGTCACTCATCGGCCAGGTATACCAGGTACAGGGTGCTGACGCTTTCAACTCTGAGGACTACGCAACTGCTATCGCAGTATTCTCTAAGGGTTATGAGGCTGACCCACGTAATACCGACATGGCACTTAACCTCGCCGAGAGCTACTTCCGTAGCGATATGTACCAGGATGGTATGCGCATCTGCACAGCTATCACAGGTCTTAACGCAGACAAGTATGCAGAGGCTATCGCTGAGGCTCAGTCTAAGATGGATATGTACACTAACAACGAGGTAGCAAAGCTTCAGATGGCTAACGACTACGATGGCATTATCGCAATGGCAGAGCAGCTCGACGATGTAGCTATGGCTCAGAAGATTACTATGCAGGCTTACTACGGCAAGAAGAACTATGCTAAGATGGTAGAGCTTTCAGAGGCAGCTATCGCAGCACAGACTACAGATGAGGGCCGTAGCGACGTTTACTACCTCCTCGGTGTTGCTTACAACGAGATGGAGCAGTTCGACAACGCTATCGCAGCGATGAAGAACGTAACAGCTGGCGCAAACGTAGCTAACGCTCAGGCAGTTATCGCAGCTCTTACACCTGCTGAGTAACTCCGATAAGCACTCATAAAATAGGCTGTCCAACGCTCGTTGGATAGCCTATTTTTTTTGCTATGTATCCGTGCGAAAAACTGACAAATTCATCGATTAACCGTTCCGAAATAGAACATAGTGCTACCAAGAACTCCGCAAGTAGAGTTCGCCGAGGATAATGGCATTTTATACGCTATGCGTTAAAAAGAGCGGGAAAAATTTGCTTTTCGTGTGTGAAATTCTTAACTTTGCTAAGTTTTAACACCCTACGCCCGCGCGCAAAAGACCAACGAGTTTGTAGCACAAAGGCAAAAGGAGAGCAAGACAGAGAGAGATTTACGGAGATAAAACTCTAAACATCATACACTTAAAAACAATTAAATCTAAAACAACTATGGCTAATACCAAAGAAAAGTTGTTCGCGGAATTCCCACCAGTATCTACTGAGCAGTGGGAGGCCGTTATCACAACTGACCTTAAGGGCGCAGATTACGAGCGCAAGTTGGTATGGAAGACCGGCGAGGGATTCAACGTACGTCCCTACTATCGCGCCGAGAACCTCTCAGAGGTTGAGTTCCTCGGTTCAGAGCCCGGAGTATTCCCCTATGTACGCGGCATCAGCAAGGACAACACTTGGCGCGTACACCAGACAATTTCAGTAAAGTGCGCAGAGTGCGCTAACGAGACAGCTCTCAAGCTTCTCAACTCAGGCGTTGACTCTCTTGGTTTCTGCTTCTGCGAGGCTTGCGCTGCTGAGGTTGATGTTGATGTTCTTCTCAAGGATATCGTTCCTACAGCTGTTGAGCTCACTTTCTGCGGTTCTGACACTCAGGGCTTGGCTACATTGGCTAAGAAGGTGCTCGCTAAGTATGCTGACGTAGAGAAGGACGAGCTTCGTCTTAACTTCTGCATCGATCCTATCATCAAGGGTCTTTCGACTAAGGGTGATTGCGGTTGCGCAGAGGGTGCTAACTGCTTCGACACTATCGCAGAGTTGGCCAAGGCTACTGCAGAGTATAAGCGCGTGAAGGTTGTAAACGTATCTGGTGCAACATTCTCTAACGCAGGTTCTACAATCGTTGAGGAGCTCGGTTTCACACTCGCCGCTGCTCACGAGTACCTCGTAAAGTTGATGGAGAAGGGTCTTACAATCGATGAGGCTGCACGCAAGATCCGTTTCACATTTGCCGTTACTTCAAACTACTTTATGGAGATGGCAAAGTTCCGTGCTGCACGTCTTTTGTGGGCTAACATCGTTAAGGCTTACAACCCTGCAAAGGATTGCTCAGCTAAGATGATTGCTCATGCCGTAACTTCTACATGGAATCAGACTGTTTACGATCCTTATGTGAACATGCTTCGTGGCACTACTGAGGCTATGTCTGCAGCTATCGCAGGTGTACACTCTTTGGAGGTACTTCCTTTCGACTACGCATTCGAGCCAGCTACTGAGTTCTCAGCACGTATCGCTCGTAACACTCAGCTTTTGTTGAAGCACGAGTCACACTTCGATCAGGTTATCGACCCAGCAGGTGGTTCATACTTCATCGAGACTCTTACAAAGAATATCGCTACTGAGGCTTGGGCATTGTTCCGCGAGGTAGAGGATAAGGGTGGCTACATCGCTGCATTCAAGGAGGGCTTCGTAGTAGCTCTCGTTAAGGCTTCGGCAGAGGCTAAGGACAAGAGCATCGCTACACGTCGTCTTATCCTTCTCGGTGCTAACCAGTATCCTAACTTTACTGAGGTTGCTGACCAGAATATCACAGCATGCGCTGTTGAGCGTAAGACAACCGATGCTAACGTATTGGTTCCCTACCGTGGTGCTATGGCATTCGAGGATATGCGCTTGAAGGTTGACCGTTCGGGCAAGACTCCTAAGGCATTCATGCTCACATGTGGTACTTTGGGTATGGCACGTGCACGTGCTCAGTTCTCTTGCAACTTCTTCGCATGCGCTGGTATCCGTGTTGAGGATAACACATTCTTCAAGAGCGTTGAGGAGGGTGTTGAGGCAGCTTTGGCTTCTAAGGCAGAGATCGTTGTTGTTTGTGCATCGGATGATGACTACGCAACAGCAGCACCTCGTGTTAAGGAGCTTCTTGGCGACAAGGCTATCCTTGTAGTTGCTGGTGCTCCTGCTTGCGCTGCTGAGTTGGAGGCACAGGGTATCACCAACTTCATCAACGTGAAGAGCAACGTGCTTGAGACTTTGAAGGATTACTTAAAGAAGTTAGGCATCTAATCAATTATAGCAATGAGAGCAAAATTTTCAGATCTAGAATATAAGGCTGCAGCTGTAGAGTGCTGTGGCAAGCAGAACGCTCCTAAGGAGGATTGGTTGACTGCCGAGCGCATTCCCGTAAAGGAGAACTATACAGCTGCTGATCTCGAGGGCATGGAGCACCTCAACTATGCAGCAGGTATCGCGCCCTTCTTGCGCGGTCCTTACTCTACAATGTATGTAATGCGTCCTTGGACTATCCGTCAGTATGCAGGTTTCTCTACAGCTGAGGAGTCTAATGCATTCTATCGTCGTAACCTTGCAGCTGGTCAGAAGGGTCTTTCTGTAGCCTTCGACCTTGCTACACACCGTGGCTACGATGCTGACCACCCACGTGTAGTAGGTGACGTTGGTAAGGCTGGTGTGTCTATCTGCTCTGTAGAGGATATGAAGGTGTTGTTCAATGGTATTCCATTGGATCAGATGTCTGTATCTATGACTATGAACGGTGCCGTATTGCCCGTTTTGGCCTTCTACATCGTTGCAGGTTTGGAGCAGGGCTGTACACTTGATCAGCTTGCTGGTACTATCCAGAACGATATCCTCAAGGAGTTCATGGTGCGTAATACCTATATCTACCCACCAGAGTTCTCAATGAAGATTATCGCAGATATCTTCGAGTACACATCTAAGAACATGCCTAAG
>JAFYXB010000028.1 GCA_017546345.1 Alistipes sp.
CCAAGCTCGTTTGAAGCGTTGCTGAACTTATCGAATGGGAAGCGAGCAACCTTAGTTACGATGTAGTCAAGTGTAGGCTCGAAGCTGGCAGGGGTGTTAGCGATGCGAATCTCATCGAGAGTCATACCCACAGCAACCTTCGCAGTAACACGAGCGATAGGGTAGCCACTAGCCTTTGATGCAAGAGCTGATGAGCGGCTAACACGAGGATTCACCTCAATAATATAGTACTTGAATGACAAGGGGTCGAGTGCGAACTGCACGTTGCAACCACCCTCGATCTTCAAGGCACGGATAAGCTTCAAGGCGCTTGAGCGCAACATCTGGTACTCCTTATTTGCCAATGTCTGACTTGGAGCAACAACGATAGAGTCACCGGTGTGGATACCAACGGGGTCTACGTTCTCCATAGAGCAGATCGTAATCGCCGTATCGTTCTTATCGCGCATAACCTCGAACTCGATCTCCTTGTAGCCCTTGATGCTCTTCTCGATGAGCACCTGGTGAATTGGAGATAGAGCCAAAGCGTTACGCATCATATCGCGCAACTCCTCTTCGTTATCTGCAAAACCACCACCTGTACCACCAAGCGTGAAGGCGGGACGAAGAACTACAGGGTAGCCAATCTTATTAGCGGCCTCGACACCCTCCTCTATAGTATTAGTAATGTATGAGGGGATAACGGGCTCACCAATGCGCAAGCAGAGCTCCTTGAAGAGCTCGCGGTCCTCAGCCTCCTCGATAGAGGTGAACGAAGTACCCAAAATCTCGACACCACACTCATCCAAGATACCCTTCTTAGCAAGCTGTACAGCGAGGTTAAGACCTGTCTGTCCACCCAAGCCAGGAACGATAGCATCGGGACGCTCATAGCGGATAATCTTTGCCACATACTCCAATGTCAAAGGCTCCATATAAACCTTATCGGCGATATGTGTATCTGTCATTATGGTTGCGGGGTTAGAGTTCACCAAAATTACGTGGTAACCCTCCTCCTTGAGTGCAAGACATGCCTGTGTGCCGGCATAGTCGAACTCTGCGGCCTGACCTATGACGATAGGGCCAGAGCCGATAACCATTACTTTCTTGATATCTGTTCTCTTAGGCATGTTTGTTCTCCTCCATCAATTTAATAAATTTATCGAAAAGGTATGTGCTGCTCGCCTCGGGAGTGCAGTCGGGCTGATACTGTACCGAGAAGAGCTTGTCGCGCAACGACTCTACACCAGCGATGGTGTTGTCCAAGAGGTTGCGGTGAGTAATATCGAGAGATGTACCCTCGAGCGAATTCTCATCGATAGCGTAGCTGTGGCTCTGGCTAACAATCTCGAGCTTGCCATTGGCCAAATACTTCACAGGGTGGTTAGCACCGCGGTGACCGAACTTCATCTTGTTGTTCTTCGCACCATATGTCGCAGCGATAATCTGGTGGCCAAGACCGATACCGAAGATTGGCAACTTACCACGCAAATCCTCGACAACCTTGCTGATAGATGCTACATCGGCTGGGTTACCAGGGCCATTCGAGATGAAGATACCATCGGGGTTGAAAGCCAAGATGTCCTCGGTAGTTGAGTCGAAAGGAACGATTGTTACGTTGCAACCCTTTGAGTTAAGCTGGCGTACGAAGCTATACTTGATACCGCAGTCGATAGCCACTACATCCCACTTGTGGTTGGGAGTACGTGAGAACCAACGCTTCTTGCAGCTCACGCGAGCTACCTGATCGTGACGAAGCTCCGTGTTGCGAATGAGAGCAATAGCCTCCTCGGTAGGCATTGCGATATCTACGATAGCTGCCTTCTGAGTACCCTCGTTACGAATGATGCGAGTAATCATACGAGTATCTACGCCACTGATGCCAGGGATGTCCATCTCCTCGAAAGCCTCGTTGAGCGTCTTTGTGTAGCGGAAGTTGCTGGGGGCCTCGCAGCACTCGCGAACTACCATACCACCAATCGACGACGACTTACTCTCGTTATCCTCATCAGTAAAGCCATAGTTGCCCATAAGCGGGTAGGTCATAACTACAATCTGATCTGTGTAGGTGGGGTCAGAAACGATCTCCTGATAACCCACCATCGAGGTGTTGAAGACCAACTCGCATACTGTCGCACGGTTCGAGCCAAAGCCGTAGCCTGGGAACTCCTTACCGTTTTCTAGTACAAGTTTTTTGGTAAAAGGTTTCATCTACTTTCTTGATTTATATGTTATTTTGTTTTGTTGTCGTATACAATCTCTCCGCGGTGCATAGTCATTGCAACATCGCCCTGCATATCGCAGCCATCAAACATCGTGATGCGGCCCATTGAGAAGAATTTCGAGCTATCCACTCTCCACTCCTTCTCCGTATCGAGAAGTACTACATCGGCACGATCACCAACATTCAAACCTCCCTCAATGCGGAATACCTTGCGGGGGTTAAGGCTCATCACCTCGACCAATCTGTCGAGCGAAATGATACCCTTCTTCACAAGATGTGTGTTGAGCGCTGCAAACGCAGTTTCAAGACCTACGATGCCCATTGCACTATCCTTCAAACCGCGTGATTTCTCCTCGATGCTGTGTGGAGCATGGTCGGTGGCAATCATATCGATTGTGCCATCTACGATACCCTCGATAAGAGCAGCTCTATCCTCGGCTGAGCGCAACGGTGGATTCATCTTCCAACGTGCATCCTCCTGCAAGTCCATGTCGGTATAGATCAAGTAGTGGGGGCCAGTCTCACAAGTGACCTTCACACCACGTGCCTTAGCCTCGCGAACAAGCTGTACGGTCTCCTTTGTCGAGATGTGGCAAACATGGTAGCGGCAGCCATACTTCTCGGCCAACTCGATATCGCGGCGTACCTGTTCCCACTCACTCTCCGAGCATATACCCTTGTGGCCATGCTGACGAGCATACTCGCCATCGTGGATGTAACCACCACGAAGCAACTCCTCGACCTCGCAGTGTGCTGCGATGATAGTGTCTAGCTCCGCAGCCTTCTGCATAGCGTTGGCCATCATGCCATCGCGCTGCACGCCACTGCCGTCATCCGAAAAGCCACAAACCTTATCCTTGAGTGAAGCCATATCTACGAGCTCCTCACCCTTGCGACCAACGGTGATTGCAGCGTAGGGTAGTACCTCGATGCAAGCGTCGCGCTCGATGATGTCGAGCTGCTGCTGAAGGTTTGCCAAGTTGTCGGGAACGGGGTTAAGGTTTGGCATAGGACATACCGTAGAGTAGCCTCCACGAGCCGCTGCACGACTACCTGTCTCGATACGCTCCTTGTAGCCAAAGCCTGGCTCACGAAGGTGTACGTGTACATCGACAAAGGCAGGGGCAACAACCAATCCAGAGGCGTCGATAACCTTATCACTCTCTGTCGTAGCGATATTCTCGGCGATATCGGCGATGTGTTCGCCCTCGATTGCGATATCTACCTTACCGCAAATATTGGCACCTTTAACAGTGCCACCCTTGATTATAATTCTCTCTTTAGCCATAGATAAAAAAACAGGCGACCCAAAGAGCCGCCATTATCTAAACAAAAACAGTATTTCCAGAATTAACGAAGCATCGGCTATTAGCCTTACACTCAGTAGCTTGTAGAGATGGTCTGCTAACTATGTTTGTCGAACGCTTCATATTCATATCTAAATTTGCGCAAAGATAAGTATTTTTTACCAACCTCGCAATAGTTAATAGCGAGTTTTTATATAATAATTTACGCATACGAGGCTTGGTCGTTTTAGGTCATAGCTTGGTCTACATCGTAAGTTTTGGTATTTTTCTAAAATGTTGCGAATAGTTCAGGATATTATTGTTACTTTTGCGCAATTTATTGGAGAAATGTTAGAGTATTTGATAGTTTGTCCACTTGTCTTTTTGGGTGGTTTTGTAGATGCTATTGCGGGTGGCGGAGGTTTGATTTCTCTGCCAGCATATATGATTGTCGGTCTTAGTCCGATTGATGCTATCGGTACGAATAAGTTTAGTGCAAGTTGCGGTACATTTGTCGCAACAATGCGCTATTCGCGTTGTGGTTTTATTCGTTGGAAGGAGCTAATTCCAGCGATTGCTACGGCTCTGATTGGCTCGTGGATTGGTGCTCGACTTGCCTTGCTTGTGGAGAATGATATATTCAAAATCATAATGCTTATCGTTCTTCCGATAACGGCTATTTTTGTACTGAATAAAAAGGCTTTAGGGAGGCATAGGTCTCCGTTTTCGGGCGGTAAGACTGCTGTGATTATCTCCATTTTGGCACTGATGATGGGTGTCTACGATGGCTTCTATGGACCAGGTACTGGCACCTTTCTTATGCTTATGCTAATTTGCATTGCTCATGTTAGTATGGAGGAGGCTGTGGGTAGTACAAAAGTGATAAATTTATCGACAAACATAGCCTCTCTTAGTGTCTATCTCGTTCACGGAAAGGTACTGTTTCCACTTGCTTTAGTCGCTGCTGTTTTTGGCATTGCCGGCAACTTTATTGGCGCAAGATATTTTACGAAAAAAGGTGCTGGATTTGTAAAACCAATCATCATTTTTGTATTGGCAATATTCTTTATCAAACTCTGCTGGGAACTCTTTGTGCTAAAGTAGGAGTCTTTGTGTATAAGTTGCATATATACAGATAAATAATATAGAATAGATAAAGTTATACATTAAGCGCGATAATCACGCTTGCGATACGCCTATAAGAGGGTGTCGAGAAGGGTGGTTATCGCTAACTTTTTTCTGGACTATTAACTTTGTTAAAAAAAAGTTGAAAAATGTCGCGCGCGTATTTTTTAATATGCGAAATAAATTATATCTTTGTCGTATGAATAATCGAGTTGAAATATCGCGTTGTGCAGGCTTGCTGCAAAACACACAGGCGGTGATGTGTCGATTGAGGAACAATAGCCCTCATCAACACCTCGCCACGGAGGGTGTATCTGAGCAGCAGAATGTCCGCATTGTGGCTACTCGAATGGCAATTTTTAAGGGATAAAATATCGCAGACCGCTGACGCTTAGGGTGTTGGCGGTCGCTTAGTTTTGAAATATAAGTTAAATTACAAAATACAAACAATTATGAAAGTAGCAGTTATTATGGGCTCAACGAGCGACTGGGACATCATGAAGGCAGCCGTTGAGACGTTGGAGGAGTTGGGTATTGAGTACGAGAAGCGTGTCATCAGCGCACACCGCACACCACACCTTATGGTGGAGTATGCCGAGTCGGCTCGTGAGCGTGGTATCGGTGCTATCATCGCTGGTGCAGGTGGTGCAGCACACGTGGCAGGTGTTACAGCTGCGCTTACAACAGTTCCTGTAATCGGTGTACCTATCAAGACATCGGCATTGGGAGGTATGGACTCTTTGCTCTCGATCGTTCAGATGCCTGGTGGTATCCCTGTATCGACCACAGCTATCAACGGTGCTAAGAATGCAGCGCTTATCGCAGCTTCGATTTTCGCGCTTACTGACAAGGCTTTGGAGGAGCGTTTGATCGCCTTCCGTAAGGCTCAGACAGAGAAGGTGCTCGCTGCAGAGTTGTAATGCAAATGATGCAACCCAAACTTAACTAAAAAGATTTCGTATAATTCAAGATTCAAACAAAATTATGAAGAATCGCCGCATATATGTAGAGAAATATCCTCGTTTCCAGGTCGAGGCAGAGACTCTTCGTCGAGAGCTCAATGCTAACCTCGGTCTGAATATCGAGACTCTACGTTACATTAACGTCTATGATTTGTTCGGCTTTAGCGACGAGTTGCTCGAGCGTAGCCGCTACTCAGTATTCGGTGAGGTTGTTACCGACTTGGTAAGCGACGAGTGTGATCTCGCTTCGCAGCCCCACTTGGCTGTTGAGTTCCTTCCTGGTCAGTTTGACCAGCGTGCAGCATCGGCTGTAGACTGCGTACACCTTATCGACCCTAATGCCGATGTACGTATCAAGTCATCACGCTTGCTTATCTTCGATAATGGCGTATCGGCCGAGGATATGGCACGCATCGAGAAATACTATATCAACACCGTAGAGTCACGCCGTAAGAACCTCGATGTGCTTACAGATATGGAGAGCGCTGAGGTGCGCCCCGTAGCTGTTTTGGAGGGCTTCCGCGAGATGAAGGATGAGGAGTTGGCAACATACTGCAAGGAGAATGGCTTGGCGATGAATGCCGACGACTTGCGTGAGGTAGTAAACTACTTCCGCAACGAGGGTCGTGATCCTATGGAGACCGAGCTTCGCATCTTGGATACATATTGGAGCGACCACTGCCGCCACACTACCTTCACAACCGAGATTGAGAGCATCACTCTCGACGAGTCGTTCCTCAAGGAGGAGTTGGAGGAGTCGTTGGACCGTATGCGTAAGATTCGCAAGGAGCTTTCACGCGAGCAGAAGAGCCTCTGCCTTATGGAGCTTGCAACCATCGGTGCGCGCTATTTGCGTAAGATTGGTAAGCTCGATGATATGGAGCAGAGCGAGGAGAATAACGCATGCAGCATCTTCGTAGATGTTGATGTTGATGGCGAGTTGCAGAAGTGGTTGTTGCAGTTCAAGAACGAGACACATAACCACCCAACAGAGATCGAGCCATTTGGCGGTGCTTCAACATGTCTTGGTGGCGCTATCCGTGATCCATTGTCAGGCCGTAGCTACGTATACCAGGCTATGCGTGTTACAGGTGCTGGCGATATCTACCGCAGCGTGGATGAGACAATGGAGGGTAAACTTCCTCAGCGTATCATCTCTACAAAGGCTGCAGCAGGTTATTCGAGCTACGGTAACCAGATTGGTCTTGCCACAACTCACGTTCGCGAAGTATTCCACCCCGACTACGTAGCAAAGCGTATGGAGGTAGGTGCTGTTGTTGGTGCTGTTAAGGCCGATAACGTACGTCGCGAGAGCCCCGCAGCTGGCGATGTTGTATTGTTGCTCGGTGGCCGCACAGGTCGTGATGGTGTTGGCGGTGCAACAGGTTCATCAAAGGAGCATACGCTCACATCGTTGGAGGAGTGTAGTTCAGAGGTACAGAAGGGTAATGCTCCCGAGGAGCGTAAGTTGGCTCGTCTGTTCCGTCGTGGTGATGTAACACGCCTCATTAAGAAGTCTAACGACTTTGGTGCTGGTGGTGTCAGCGTTGCTATCGGTGAGCTTACCGATGGTTTGGATATCTACTTGGACCGAGTACCTGCTAAGTATAGCGGTTTGAACTCTACGGAGCTTGCAATTAGCGAGTCGCAAGAGCGTATGTCGGTAGTTGTCGAGCGCAAAGATATGGAGCAGTTTATGGCTCTCTGCCACGAGGAGAACGTGGAGGTTACACACGTAGCAGATGTAACAGATACTCGTCGTATGCGTATGTACAATGGCGAGCGTCTTATCGTCGATCTATCGCGTGATTTCATCGACTCGGCAGGTGCTAAGCACTATACAAAGATCGAGATTGGTGCTGTCGAGGAGCGTAATCCTTTCGAGCG
The DNA here is from genome assembly GCA_017546345.1 of Alistipes sp. Lineage (GTDB taxonomy): Bacteria > Bacteroidota > Bacteroidia > Bacteroidales > Rikenellaceae > Alistipes. Next base: position 7,464 of record JAFYXB010000028.1, read on the forward strand.
TAAGGTCGAGGGTGTGACTACTACTCACCGTATGAAGTCTAACCTCGAGGATGATAATGTAGTATCGCAGAAGGGTCTTATCGAGATGTTCGACTCTACGATTGGTGCATCTACAGTCCTCATGCCTTATGGTGGCCGCACGCAGACCACCGAGACTCAGGTATCTGTTCAGAAGTTGCCCGTGGGTAACGCCTTTACAAATACAGCCAGCATCATGGCCTTCGGTTACAATCCTCACATCGCTAAGTGGAGCCCTTATCACGGTGCTGCCTATGCCGTTGTCGAGGCTTGTGCTAAGGTAGTAGCTGCAGGTGCACGCTACGACAAGATGCGCTTCTCGTACCAGGAGTACTTCGAGCGTATGACAACTGCTAAGTCGTGGGGTAAGCCTCTCGCAGCGTTGCTCGGTGCGTTGAAGATGCAGGTGGAGTTGGGCCTTCCTTCAATCGGTGGTAAGGACTCGATGAGCGGTACATTCCGCGATATCAACGTACCACCTATGCTTATGGCATTTGGTATTACTACAGTCGATGCTCGTACGGTAATTAGCCCCGAGTTTAAGGCTGCTAATAATAATATATATGTAATACGTCACACTCCCGAGGCTAACTATATGCCATCGACAGAGCAGCTCAAGGCTAACTTCGACTTCGTAACGAAGAAGATTGCCGAGGGCGATATCGTCTCAGCATGGGCAGTTGGCTTTGGTGGCGTTGGCGAGGCCGTTACGAAGATGTCGTTCGGTAACAGAGTAGGTGCAGAGTTGGAGTGCGACGAGCAGATGCTCTACAACTACGCTTACGGTTCAATCGTTGTTGAGAGCCGCCGTACGCTCAACCATCCTTCAGCCGAGCTTATCGGTCGCACTATCGAGGAGGAGGCTATCATCGTAAATGGCACAGAGCTCTCGATTGACGAGTTGTTGGAGGCTAACACCGCGAAGTTCGCTTCGATCTATGCGGATCGTGGCCTGAAGGGTGCTCCTACACGTGTTAGCGATGGCCGCAGACACGTAGTAGAGTATAAGGGCGAGAAGGTAGACAAGGTTAAGGTCTACATCCCCGTATTCCCAGGTACTAACTGCGACTACGATACTGCACGTGCTTTCGAGCGCGCTGGTGCAGAGGTTGTAATCTCGGTATTCAAGAACCTTACGGGTAAGGATGTTATGGACTCTATCGCCGAGATGAAGGAGAATATCGGTCGTTGCCACATTATGGCACTCAGCGGTGGTTTCTCTGCGGGTGATGAGCCAGATGGTAGCGGTAAGTTCATCGCAAACGTACTCAACAATAAGGACGTTGCGGATGCTATCCACGCATTGTTGGATCGTGGTGGCTTGATGCTCGGTATCTGTAACGGTTTCCAGGCGTTGGTTAAGTCGGGCTTGTTGCCTTACGGTCGCTTGGGTATGGTGACTAAGGAGTCGCCAACGTTGTTCCGCAACGATATCAACCGCCATATCTCGCAGGTTGTATCAACACGCGTAGGTACTAAGTCTTCACCATGGTTGCAGTCATTCGAGGTGGGTGATTTGCACTCTATCGCAGTGAGCCACGGTGAGGGTAAGTTCGTGGTTAGCGATCAGCTTGCTGAGGAGCTCTTCCGCAATGGTCAGGTAGCATTCCAGTATGTTGATGGTGAGGGCCGTCCTACAACCGATTCGCCATTCAACCCCAACGGTTCAAGCTTCGGTATCGAGGGTATCATCGATCCAAGCGGTCAGATCTTGGGTAAGATGGGTCATACGGAGCGTTACGAGCGCGACCTTATGAAGAACATCCACGGTGAGAAGGTTCAGGATATCTTCGCTAATGCAGTAAACTATTTCCGCAAGTAGTGTTATGAAACAGATGGAACTTCTACACGAAGGCAAGAGCAAGCAATTCTTTAAAACGGATAACGATGAGCATATCATCATCCGTTTTAAGGATGACGCTTCGGCCTTCTACAATATCAAATACGCAAAGATTGAGAATAAGGGTAAGATGAATTGTGCAATCTCGTCTGCTCTGCTTAGCTACCTCGCCGAAAATGGTGTTAAGAGCCACTTCATCGAGAAGCTCGACGACACGGCACAGCTCTGCCACCTTGTCGAGCATAAGCAGATTGAGATTATCGTGCGTAATGTCATCGCTGGCTCTATGGCTAAGCGTCTCGGCTTGGAGGAGGGTATCGTTCCCGAGAATACGATCTACGACTTATGTCTTTGCTCGAAGGATCTTAGCGATCCACTTATCAATGACCACCACGCCGTAGCTTTGGGCCTCGCTACATACGACGAGCTCAAGCAGATCTATGCCGTATCGGAGCGCATCAACGAGTTGCTCACAGCGCTATTCGACAAAGCTGGTATGCGTCTTATCGACTTCAAGATCGAGTTTGGTCGTACGGCAAATGGAGAGCTAATCTTGGCTGATGAGCTTACACCCGATACTTGCCGTATCTGGGATAAGGCTACGGGTGAGAAATTGGACAAGGATCGTTTCCGCCGCGACTTGGGTCGTGTGCGCGAGACATACGAGGAGGTTGCAAAGCGTCTGTTATACGCTCTTAATAAATAATAAGGTATGCTTAAAGAATCATTAGATATATATGGCGACGACCTACACGAGGAGTGTGGTGTCTTCGGTATCTTTGGCGTTAATGACGCTCCCAACCTCGCCTACTACGGTCTGCACGCTTTGCAGCACCGTGGTCAGGAGGCTTGCGGTATCTCGGCATTCGATGGCGACAAGCTCTGTACGGTAAAGGGTGAGGGACTCGTTACTGAGGTCTTCAACCAGCAGAAGCTCTCGAAGCTTGGTGGTCGTATTGCTATCGGTCATGTGCGCTACTCAACAACGGGTGGTGGCGGTGCGAACAACGTACAGCCATTCTCGTTTAATCACCATACTGGAGATTTTGCGTTGGCACACAACGGAAACTTGGTAAACTCTAAGGAGTTGGCACGTTATCTCGAGGTGCGTGGTAGTTTGTTCCACTCATCATCGGATAGTGAGCTTTTGGCGCACCTCGTAAAGAAGGATAAGAGTGACGATAAGCGTATCGATAATATCATCGAGGCGTTGAATATGATGGAGGGTGCCTTTGCATTTCTCATTATGACCAAGAATCGTATCTACGCTTGCCGCGATAAGCACGGTCTTCGTCCTTTGTCTATCGCTAAGCTTGGTGATGGCTATGTTATCAGTAGCGAGACTTGCGCATTCGACATCATCGGTGCGGAGTATATTCGCGATATCGAACCAGGTGAGGTTGTAACTATCGACCACCACGGCATCCGTAGCAACTACTACTCGCGCTATCAGCGTCATATGCTCTGCGCTATGGAGTATATCTACTTTGCACGTCCCGATAGCGATATCGAGGGTTGCAACGTACATACGTTCCGTAAGCTTACGGGTCGTTACCTCTACGAGCAGTCGCCTATCAAGGCTGATGTGGTTATCGGTGTGCCCGACTCGAGTATCAGTGCCGCTATCGGCTACTCGGAGGCGAGTGGTATCCCATACGAGATGGGCTTGGTGAAGAATAAGTATGTAGCTCGTACCTTTATCCAGCCTTCGCAGGAGATGCGCGAGAAGGGTGTACGTATGAAGCTCTCGGCAGTACGCTCATTGGTTAAGGATAAGTCGGTAGTGCTTCTCGATGACTCTATCGTGCGCGGTACAACATCGTTGCGTATCGTACGATTGCTTAAGGAGGCAGGTGCGCGTGAGGTGCATGTGCGTATCGCAAGTCCCGCAATCACTCATCCTTGCTTCTACGGTATCGATATGTCTACTCGTGAGGAGTTGCTCTGTGCACGCTACACTCAGGAGGAGGCGCGCAAGGCTATCGAGGCCGACTCGTTGGAGTTTATCTCAGAGGAGTCGTTGCTCAAGGCGGGTAACCGCTCAGAGTTGTGTATGGCATGCTTCAATGGCTGCTATCCCACATCATTGTATCAGAATAAGAAATAATAAAAAATAGAATAGATTATGGCAAAAAGTTATGAAGAGGCTGGTGTAAACCTCGAAGCTGGTTACGAAGTAGTTCGTCGTATTAAGTCACACGTAGCATCAACAAAGCGTCGTGGTTCAATGGGTAACATCGGCGCATTCGGTGGTATGTTCAACCTTGCGGAGCTCGGTATTAAGGAGCCCGTGTTGGTTAGCGGTACTGATGGTGTAGGTACAAAGCTTAAGTTGGCGTTCGAGATGGATAAGCACGATACTATCGGTATCGACGCTGTAGCAATGTGCGTAAATGATGTATTGGCACAGGGTGCTGAGCCTTTGGTATTCTTGGACTATGTGGCTGTAGGTCACAACGAGCCCGCTAAGGTAGAGGCTATTGTAGCAGGTGTTGCTGAGGGTTGCCGTCAGGCTGGCTGTGCATTGGTTGGTGGTGAGACTGCCGAGATGCCAGGTATGTATGCAGGTGGCGAGTACGATATCACAGGCTTTACTGTAGGTGTTGTTGAGCGTTCGAAGCTCATCGACGCAGGCGAGCGCGTTCAGACAGGTGATGTATTGGTAGGTATCGCATCTAGCGGTGTTCACTCTAACGGCTTTAGCCTTGTACGTAAGGTGGTTAACGACAATGGTCTCAAGCTCAACGAGAGCTACGAGGAGTTGGGCGGCCGCAAGCTTGGCGAGGTACTTCTCACACCTACACGCATCTATGTTAAGCAGGTGTTGAAGGTTATCGCTGAGTGCGACGTTCACGGTATCAGCCACATTACAGGTGGTGGTTTCGATGAGAACATCCCACGTATCTTGAAGGATGGCCAGGGTGTCGAGGTTAAGGAGGATAGCTGGGAGATTTTGCCCGTATTCCACCTTTTGGAGAAGTATGGTCAGGTTAAGCACCGCGAGATGTTCAACATCTTCAACATGGGTATCGGTATGGTTATCGCCTTGGATGAGAAGGATGCCGAGAAGGCTATCTCAATCCTTGCAGAGTGTGGCGAGAAGGCCTCAATTATCGGTCGTGTTATCGAGGGCGAGGGCGTAACTATCATCTAATTTTAATTGACAACATAGAGCCTATGAAACGAACAAAGTTGGCAGTCTTTGCCAGCGGTAGCGGCAGTAACTACGAGGCTATCGTCAAGGCATGCTGCGAGGGTCTAATCAATGCCGAGGTGGTGTTGCTTGTCTGCGATAAGCCAGGTGCTAAGGTATTGGAGAGGGCTGCGCGTTATGGCACAGAGTGCTTTGCGTTCAACCCTAAGGAGTATGGCTCACGCGAGGAGTATGAGGGTGTTATCGCCGATATGCTCGATGAGCGTGGTGTGGAGTATGTATGCCTTGCAGGCTATATGCGTATCGTCGGCCGTGTACTATTGGAGCGCTACGAGCAGCGCATCGTAAATATTCACCCCTCGTTGTTGCCATCGTTCAAGGGTGCACATGCTATTCAGGATGCTGTGGACTACGGTGTGAAGATCTTTGGCGTTACAACCCACTTTGTGGATGAGACATTGGATGGTGGTCGTATCATCGACCAGGGAGCTGTTGTCTACGAGGGCTCGGATATCGAGGAGCTCACGACGATGATTCACAACATCGAGCATAAGCTATATGTTAAGACTATAAACAAACTGATAAATAAGAAATATTAATATATGAGAGCATTAGTTAGTGTCAGCGACAAGCGCGGTGTCGTCGATTTTTGCAAGCAGCTCCGTGAATTGGGCTGGGAGATTATCGCTACAGGAGGCACGATGAAGCTTCTTGAGGATAGCGGTGTGGAGGTTATCAATATTAGCGATGTTACGGGCTTTCCTGAGATCTGCGATGGTCGTGTAAAGACTCTTCACCCCAAGGTGCATGGCGGTCTTTTGGCACGTCGCGATGACGAGAGCCACCTCAAGGCTTTGAAAGATAACGCTATCGAGTTTATCGACATGGTTTGCGTAAACCTCTATCCTTTCCGTCAGACTATCTCTAAGGCTGATGTGAAGATGGAAGATGCTATCGAGAATATCGATATCGGTGGCCCTTCAATGTTGCGCTCTGCGGCTAAGAACTACCGCGATGTTACGGTAGTGTGCGATCCAGAGGATTACAACCTTATCATCGACGAGATTAAGGCCGGTGGCAATACAACACCTGCAACACGCCTTAAGCTTTCGGCTAAGGCCTATACTCATACTGCAGAGTACGATATGTGCATCGCTACGTATATGCGTCGCCAGGCAGAGCTCAGCGAGAAACTTTTCCTTGCGTTCGACCATCAGCAGTCGTTGCGCTATGGTGAGAACCCTCACCAGTCTGCTAACTTCTACCGTGCAGCAGAGAGCGTACCTTACTCATTGGCTACAGCTCGTCAGCTCAACGGCAAGGAGATGTCGTATAACAACATCCAGGATGCAAATGCTGCGTTGAACATCGTTCGTGAGTTCTCTGAGCCATTCGCAGTAGGTCTTAAGCATATGAATCCATGTGGTGCTGCTATTGGTAAGGATATCAAGGAGGCTTGGGAGAAGGCATACGAAGCAGATAAGGTAAGTATCTTCGGTGGTATCGTGGCCGTAAACCGCGAGCTTACTAAGGAGGTTGCCGAGTTGATGAAGCCTATCTTCTTGGAGATTATCATGGCTCCTTCGTTCAGCGACGAGGCTTTGGAGGTGCTCTCATCGAAGAAGAACTTGCGTCTGTTGCAGGTCGATATGTCTGAGTCTAAGGGCTCGCAGCCACAGTATATCTCTGTAAATGGCGGTTTGCTCGTGCAGCAGCTTGATACCGAGACTAAGGAGGTTGTCGAGGATATGTGCGTTACGCAGCGTCGTCCCGAGGCTAAGGAGTTGGAGGATATGAACTTCGGTTGGAGAATCGTTAAGCACGTTAAGTCGAACGCTATTGTTGCTGTTAAGGATGGCCATACAGTAGGTGTGGGTGCTGGTCAGATGAACCGTGTAGGTTCGGCTGAGATCGCTCTTAAGCAGGCACGTGCAGCGGGCTTTACCGAGGGTATCACATTGGCATCGGATGGTTTCTTCCCCTTCGACGACACTGTAACATTGGCTCAGGAGTATGGCGTAACAGCCCTCGTACAGCCAGGTGGTAGCGTGCGTGATGAGGATTCGGTGAAGAAGGCAGACGAGTTTGGTATGACAATGCTCGTTACGGGCATGCGCCACTTCAAGCATTAATATGATGTGATAAGCAACCTGTAAAATGGTCTGCTGATAAAAGAAATTAGATTAAAGAAACAAGACCTAATATTATGAAAGTATTGGTTATTGGCTCGGGTGGTCGTTGCCACGCTATTGTCGAGGCATTGTCACGCTCACCTAAGGCCGAGAAGATATATTGCGCACCCGGAAATGCTGGTATCGCAGCGTTGGCCGAGTGCGTAGCAATCAAAGATACGGATGTCGAGGGCTTGGTTGCATTCGCTAAGGAGAATGGGGTAGAGCTTACGGTTGTAGGTCCCGAGGCTGCGTTGGCAGTAGGTGTTGTGGATCGATTCCGTGAGGAGGGACTCAAGATCTTTGGTCCTACGAAGGCCGCAGCCGAGATTGAGGCAAGCAAGGACTTTGCAAAGCGTCTTATGGTTAAGTACGACGTGCCTACAGCAGCATACGAGACATTTAGCGACTTCGAGGCAGCTATGGCCTATGTGCGTCGTGGTCCGCTGCCTACGGTGTTGAAGTATGACGGCTTGGCAGCAGGCAAGGGCGTGGTTATTGCTCAGACATACGAGGAGGCCGAGGCTACGTTGCGCGATATGTTGCTCGACACTAAGTTTGGTGAGGGCCGTGTCGTTATCGAGGATTTCCTCGAGGGCGAGGAGTTCTCGTTGATGTGCTTTGTTGCAGGCCACAACGTTGTACCTATGCCCGTAGCTCAGGATCACAAGCGTGCATACGACAATGACGAGGGTCCTAACACGGGTGGTATGGGTGCTTATACCGAGCTTCCATTTATTACGGAGGAGGATAAGGCATACGCTATGCAGAATATCATGCAGCGTGTGGCAGATGCTCTTGTTGCTGAGGGTTGCCCATTTACGGGTGTTCTCTATGGTGGTCTTATCAAGACTAAGAATGGCATCAAGGTTATCGAGTTCAACGCTCGCTTTGGTGATCCCGAGACCGAGGTCGTTTTGCCACGTTTGGAGAGCGATGCTGTGGATGTGTTTATGGCAGTTGCTCAGAATTGCGCACCTGAGGTTAAGTGGAGCGAGAAGGCTACGCTTGGTGTAGTACTTGCATCGAAGGGCTATCCTGGTAGCTACGATAAGGGCTATGCAATCCGCGGTACGGAGTGTGTCGATGCTAAGGTCTACCACATGGGTACGGCTATTAAGGATGGTGAGTTGGTTACGGCTGGCGGTCGTGTGATGATCGTTGTTGCCGAGGCAGATACTCTTCGCGAGGCACAGCTCAAGGCTAACGCTGAGATTGCAAAGATTGAGTGTGACAACCTATTCTATCGTAAGGATATCGGTAGCAAGGCATTCAAGTATTAGTTAAATTAAAATCAAGTAAAACTATGATAATTAACGGTAAAGAGATTTCTAAAGCCATCAAAGAGGAGTTGGCGGTAAAGGTCGCTACCATTAAGGAGCAGACAGGTCTTTCACCTCGCCTTGTTGTTGTGCTTGTAGGTAACGATCCCGGTAGTGTATCGTATGTTACGGGTAAGGCTAAGGCAGCAACTGAGGTGGGTATTCGCAATGAAACGTTGCGCTATCCCGAAAGCATTACCGAGGAGGAGCTCTTGGCGCTCATCGCAAAGCTTAATGCTGATGACGATGTTGATGGTGTTCTTGTGCAACTTCCTCTGCCTAAGCATATCGACGAGCAGAAGGTTATCGACGCAATCTCGGTAGATAAGGATGTGGATGGTTTCCACCCAGGTAATGTTGCAAAGTTGTGGCTTAAGCAGCCCTGCACAGTGCCTTGTACTCCTAACGGCATCATCAAGTTGCTAAAGACTACAGGTGTTGAGATCGCTGGTAAAGAGGCTGTGGTTATTGGCCGAAGCAATATCGTAGGTCTACCCGTAGCTAAGCTTTTGCTCGATAACAATGCTACGGTGACTATCGCTCACTCGCGCACTAAGAATCTTGCGGAGGTTACACGTCGTGCCGACATCTTGGTAGTTGCTATTGGTCGTCCTCGTTTCGTTACGGCCGATATGGTTAAGCCTGGTGCGGTGGTTATCGACGTGGGTGTTAACCGCGATGAGAATGGCAAGCTATGTGGCGATGTGGACTACGATGCAACAGCCGAGGTTGCCTCATATATCACTCCCGTACCTGGTGGCGTAGGCCCTATGACCATCACCGAGCTTATGGTAAATACGGTAGAGTGCTTTATGCGTAAGAAGATTGAAAAGTAATACTAACCTATAATTATTTATATCGCTATGATTGAAAGATATAGCAGAGAGATAATGCGTAAGGTATGGACCGAGCAGAATAAGTTCGACGCATACTTGCGTGTTGAGATTTTGGCTTCTGAGGCTTGGAGCCAGCTTGGCGTAGTGCCTAAGGAGGATGTCGAGAAGTTGTGGAAGAATGCCTCGTTTAGCATCGACCGCATCTTGGAGATCGAGCAGCAGACACGCCACGATATCGTAGCCTTCACACGTGCCGTGAGCGAGACATTGGGCGAGGAGCGTAAGTGGGTACACTACGGTCTTACAAGTACCGATGTTGTTGATACGGCTAACGGCTACTTGCTCAAGCAGGCTAACTCTATCCTTATGGATGACATCGAGAAGATGTTGGAGGTGTTGCGTCGTCGCGCTATCGAGTTCAAGGGTACACCTTGCATCGGTCGTACTCACGGTATCCACGCCGACATCACTTGCTTCGGTCTTAAGTGGGCATTGTGGTATGAGGAGATGAAGCGTAACCTCACCCGCTTTGTTGCTGCATCACGTGGCGTAGAGGTGGGTAAGATCAGCGGTGCTGTGGGTAACTTCGCAAACATACCTCCATTCATTCAGGACTACGTATGCGAGAAGCTCGGTATCGAGAGCGCAAATATCTCTACACAGGTTATCCAGCGTGACCGTCACGCCTACTATATGGCTACGCTTGCAGTTATCGCATCGAGCATCGAGCAGATGGCTATGGAGATCCGTAACTTGCAGCGTACCGAGGTTCACGAGGTAGAGGAGTCATTCGGCAAGGGCCAGAAGGGCTCAAGCGCTATGCCTCACAAGCGTAACCCAATTTCGAGCGAGAATATGTGCGGTTGCGCACGTGTTATGCGTGGTTATATGGCAGCATTCTACGAGAATGTTGCTTTGTGGCACGAGCGTGATATCTCACACTCATCTACCGAGCGTATCATCTTGCCCGATGCAACAATGTTGCTCGACTATATGTTGAACCGCTTCCGTGGCATCTTGGAGAATCTCGTTGTCTTCGAGGATGTTATGCAGGAGAATATCTACCGTACACGCAAGGTTATCTTTGCACAGCGTGTGATGAACGCACTCATCGAGCGTGGTTTCTCACGTGAGCAGGCCTACGACACTGTTCAGCCTATCGCTATGCGTGCTATGAGTGAGCGTGCCGACTATCAGGAGTTGCTCGCTGAGAGCAAGGAGGTGATGACAGTATTGACTCGCGAGGAGCTCGACAGCTGCTTTACACTTGACTACTACCTCAAGAATGTCGATTTCATCTTCGAGCGCGTAGGTATCGAGTAGTTTCAGAATATATTTATCTGTAGATAAGCGCCAGAGAGGGTTACCCATTCTGGCGCTTTTATTTGATTTACACGCTATGGCACAATGGTAGTCCTTATGTTGCAATTATATCATATATTGCCTATCTTTGTAAGGTAAATAGATAATAAATTTTGCGTAATTATATGAAAACAATGAAACACTTATTATTATTGCTAACACTTGCCCTTGTAGCGTGTACGCAAAATGAGATTGATGAGTATTCGGCAAACCTACAAGATATTCCCGAAACATTGACCGTTGGCTTCGAGGTTGATGACACACGTATTCAGCTAAACGAGGATATAAAGACCGTGTGGAACGAGGGCGATGAGGTGTCGGTATACTACATGTCTACACAAAACTCTAAGTGGGTGTTTCAAGGTAAGACAGGTGATCGCACGGGGCTGATTAAACATTCCTCAGGAAATATTGGAGAACAAAGTATGGATAAAACGATAATTGTATATCCGTATAATTCAGATTATAGATACCTTCGCAGTTCAAATACTTTGAAAGCTACACTACCCAATAACATTACATATCGCAAGGATAGCTATGCAGTAGGTGAGAATTTAATGGTAGCAACAAGTGAGGATACAAATATCTTTGCCCTAAAAAGTGTTTGTGGTTGGCTTAAAGTACAGCTAACTGGAAATGGAGAAATCGTTAAGACCATAACTCTTCGCGGTAATAACGATGAACAGGTGTCAGGCGAAATAGATGTTGATGTAGACAATGCAACAATTGAACTAGCTGATAATAGCGAAGAGTCTAAATACATAACATTACGTTGCGAAGAGGGTGTTGCGTTATCAAATAAAGCTATATCGTTCTTTATTGCATTGCCTCCGCAGATATTTAGCCATGGCTTTACCATTGAGGTGGATTGTGAGGGTTATCGACCTATGACTATTACAACAGAGAATGCGATAACAATAGAGCGCAACCATATACAACCGATGAATAGCGTATCGTTTGCAGGCAATATTAAAGATCCTATCGAAGTTGTAGAAGTTGGCTCTGACTATTTTGTATTCGATATCAACTTTCCATCTGAGTATACATACTTTGTAGTCAATAAGATATATCTGACGCTATATGGTTCGTTTGAGACTTTCTTAGTAGGTAATAGCTATATGAATGAATATAAAACACTGCAAGGTTATCATTCAATCCGTTGTGATTTTGAAAATATACAGAGCGAAACACCTACACCCATCGAGCCAGATATGACCTATGTTATTGTTGCTTTCGATGCAAGCGACTCTATTTATGATGCTAATGGGAAATTGAAAGTGCTTTATACTTGCGAGGTAACAACAAAAGTTTTACCTCAGTCTTATGGAAATGTAGATATTACATTGAATAATATCACCTCTACATCGGTAGATATCAAGGCGGTACCCGACCAGACAGTATCTACATACTACCTATTCATCCAGGACACCGAGACCTTCACAACAAACATGGATCTCTATGGTCAGGGTGTATACATGTCTATAATGACAGGTAAATATACTTGGTCATCTACAGCAATGTTAGAGCGTACATGGTATGATCTCACACCATCAACAAGCTATACGCTTATGATGCTTGTAGTAGATTATAACGGAGGTGCGAGCTTTTCTTGGCAGGAGTTTTCCACCTTGGAGGCTTCTGGTCCACCCGCAGAGCTCACAGCAGAGCTCGTAGCAGCTGCGACCGATCCTCACGAGACTCTCGAGCTTGTAATCAAGACCAACGGTGCATCGGCCAAGTATGCGTTCAGCACTACGGCTGATGTGAAGATCGAGCGCGAGAAGGGCATGACCGATGCCGATATCGCTGCTTATCGTGGTGCAGATCTTACTGCCGAGCAGATGACCGAAGCTACATTGACAGGTACTCGCATTAAGCTCGAGAACCTCTGGCCTGAGACTGAGTACACTGCGATTGTGAATGTACTCAACGAGGAGAAGACCGTAACGACTAAGACATTGACATTCAAGACACCTGCAAAGGCTTTGCCTACACGTGTTGAGTCGGAGCTCTTCACATCGCTTATCGGCGAGTGGGAGGTTACGTACAACTATATGAACTACTACTACGAGAATAAGCGCATCGACGGTGCTGTCGTGAAGATTGCAGCGGGTGTGGACAACTACACAAGCGAGCTCTACCGCTCTCACAATCGCCTCGTAATCCTCGACTGGCCATACCAGGATAACTGGCAGACAGAGGACTATACTTCGTTCTTGCCTGAGCACCTTATGGCATCTGATAGCTACTGGGCAGAGAACCCCAACCTCGCTTACCGCGACTATGGTCCTAAGATCTTCCTTGAGATTGCAGCAAATGGCGTTGTAACCGTACCTACTGAG
>JAFYXB010000029.1 GCA_017546345.1 Alistipes sp.
CCTGGCTGCACGAAGAACTGCATCTCCATCTGCTCGAACTCACGCATACGGAAGATGAACTGACGTGCTACGATCTCGTTACGGAAGGCCTTACCGATCTGTGCGATACCGAAGGGAAGTTTCATACGACCTGTCTTCTGCACATTGAGGAAGTTTACGAAGATACCCTGTGCAGTCTCGGGACGAAGATAGATAGTGTTAGCACCCTCAGCTGTTGAACCCATCTGGGTAGAGAACATAAGGTTGAACTGACGAACATCTGTCCAGTTGCGAGTACCCGAAATAGGACATACGATCTCGCAGTCGAGGATAATCTGCTTGAGCTCCTCGAGGTTGTTTGCGTTCAAAGCCTCAGCAAAGCGTGTGTGTACGGCATCCATCTTAGCCTTAACCTCCAATACGCGAGGTGATGTAGCCAAGTACTGCTGCTCGTCGAACTGCTCGCCGAAACGCTTGCGTGCCTTCTCAACCTCCTTGTCGATCTTCTCCTGCTGCTTTGCCAACCAATCCTCAACCAAGACATCGGCGCGGTAACGCTTCTTAGAGTCCTTGTTGTCGATAAGTGGATCGTTGAATGCACCTACGTGGCCCGATGCCTCCCATGTCTTAGGGTGCATAAAGATAGCTGCGTCGATACCTACGATATTCTCGTGGAGCTTAACCATTGAATCCCACCAATAACGCTTGATGTTGTTCTTAAGCTCTACACCATTCTGACCGTAATCGTAAACAGCACCAAGGCCGTCGTAAATCTCGCTCGAAGGGAATATAAAACCATACTCCTTACAGTGAGCGACCAACTTCTTAAATAGTTCCTCCTGTGTCATAATTTATCTGATTTTTATCTCGTTTATACCTTATCGCAGTGCACAAAAAAAACTTTGCGCAATTCAATCCGCAAAGTTAATGATTTTTATCGAAATATCAAACTCTATAACTTACCCGATGCGCGGAAACTAAAATGGTCACCGCGAGCAATGATGATATGGTCGAGAAGACGTATATCGAAGAGGCGCGCTGCCGAAGCGACACGCTCCGTAAGTTCCACATCCTGAGCACTTGGCTGCGTATTTCCCGAGGGGTGATTATGGACCAAAACAACCTGAACTGCAAGTAGCTCCAAAGCACGCTTAACAATAAGACGACAATCGACCACCGTAGCCTGGATACCGCCCTGGCTGATGCGCACCGAGTCGAGCACCCTACCTGACGAAGCAAGGTATATCGCCCAGCACTCCTCGTGCTGCAACGGCGCAAGTATCGGGCCCATAATGCGCACCACATCGCCATCCGACGTAATAGTGTCTGCGTGCGACATATCAGCAACGGCAATGCGTCGGCCTAACTCGGCAGCGACCTTAAGGCGCATAGCTCTATTGCGACCCATACCACCAACCATACGAAGACGCGCAAAGTCGCAGCCTACGACCCTATGCAATGAGCCATCACCCTCGCGCACAAGCTCCTCCGCAATAGCCACAGCCTGCTCGTCATTAGCACCCTCCGAGAGCAGAAGCGTCAGAAGCTCGGCATCACTTAGTGCCGCCTCACCACGCGAAAGCCACTTATCAATCGTACTACGCATCACAACTCAACATCTATGTCCTATGCGTTCTGCACGGAGCTAAGTTTATCCAATCGATCGAGAATACGCGCACTACTCTCATCCGAGATAGCAGCCGTCGTAGCCTGCGACACCGAGAATGCAGCATTCTGCTCAGCAGCCTTCTTCGAATCACCCGTACCATGGCCGATGACCATACCATCGACATAGATAGCGCAATGGAACGTAGGGTGAGCATGCGACGAGCCACTCTCATGACCCGTACGGAACTCTATCGAATAGTGATTCTTCTGGCACCACTCAATAAGGCGGCTCTTGAAATCGGTCTCCGACTTCAAAACATCGTCCAACGAGAGGTAGCGACCATAGATATCGTTGATAAGCAGGCGATTAGCAAAATCGTAACCCTTATCAAGATAGATTGCACCCATCATCGCCTCGAACGCATCACCATAGATATGCTTCTGCGAGGTATTGCCAATGGCCGTCGAGATTACATGCTTATCAAGACCAAGAAGCGCAGCGATATTGTTGAGCGACTGGCGCGATACAATCTTCGAACGCACCTGAGTCATAAAGCCCTCATCGCGATCAGGGAACTCGATAAAGAGGTAGTCCGACGTAATGCTCTCGATAACGGCATCACCCAAGAACTCCAAACGCTCGTTGTTTATATGGCTACCATCCTCAAGAGCGACTGATGCCGACTTGTGGATAAGGGCCAACTTATAAAGTTCGATATTGTTGGGCACGAAGCCAAACATATCATAAATAACAGCATAAAACGCCTTATCGGCACCAAAGCGACGACGATAGGCGCGAACAAGAAAATCGAACATAGCGACAATCCTAACTTCCTATATATTAATCTCTCCGCAACACCGCGGGATAAATAGTTTTTGTAATGGCAAACCCTCCAACACATCGCTTTCAGCCGCTACTACATCCCCGTAGCACTACGACAAAAAGCCATGCGAGAGCCTCTCAGACTCCCATTGGGCAGGCACAAAAGATGGACTAAACCGAGGAATCGCTTCCTTGGCATAGTCCATACATTTACTACTTAAGGTCTCGACACTGCTCTCTTACGAAGAGCTACGAGTCCATAGTAATTTTTACTTCACCTGCAGCCGAACCTTGAACTGCGACGTATCGTTATGGACAGGGTTCTAACTCTGTGAAGCTTCAGTTGCTATTACTTGTGAGCCTCGATGTAGCTGATAGCATCGCCTACAGTCTGGATCTTCTCAGCGTCAGCATCTGGAATCTGAAGATCGAAAGCCTTCTCGAACTCCATAATAAGCTCAACCTGATCCAAAGAATCAGCACCGAGGTGTGCTGTGAAGCTTGCCTCAGCTACTACCTCTGACTCCTTAACACCCAACTTGTCAACGATGATCTCGACAACTTTTGACTGAATTTCTGACATAATAAATAAGTTTTAGTTAAACATTATAGTAGTATTAATCGTCTACTGTAATTTTAGTCCCGAAAAACATTTTTTTTATCGGAACGATGCAAAAGTAACACTTTTTTTATTATCTTTGACATTATGACGCAAAAAAATTATTGACAATTTACTATCAACACATATTAACTCACTAAAAACCATAGCATTATGAATCTTTTGCTAATTTCCAATTCCACCAATGCTGGTGAGCCTTATTTGAAATATCCCATCGCCGAGATCGCCAAAACACTCGAGGGTGTGAAGGAGGTTGTTTTCGTTCCATACGCTGCCATCACCTTCTCTTACGACGAGTACGAGCGTAAGGTTCAGGAGCGTTTCAACGAGATCGGCATCAAGGTAACATCTATACACCGCGCAATCAACAAGCGCAACTTTATCCGCCATGCCGAGGCTATCGTTATCGGTGGCGGTAACACCTTTGCGCTTTTGAAGAAGATGCAGGAGGAGGATCTTCTCGACATGATCTTCCGTCGCGTAAAGGCTGGCGTACCCTACATCGGCTGGTCGGCTGGTAGCAACGTTACATGCCCCACAATCTGCACTACAAACGATATGCCTATCGTACAGCCCGAGTCATTCCGCGCTATCGGCCTCGTATCGTTCCAGATCAATCCCCACTACCTCGATGCTAACCCCGAGGGTCACGCTGGCGAAACTCGCGAGCAGCGCATCAACGAGTATTTGGAGGCTAACCGCAGCCGCTACGTAGTAGGTCTTCGCGAGGGTTGTATGCTCCGCTTGCAGGACGATAAGATCGAGCTTATCGGTAACCGCCCAATGCGTATCTTCAAGAAGGGTCAGCCCACATACGAGGTACAGCCAGGCGAGAATATCGACTTCCTTATCCGTCGCAAGTAACCGAGGATGATAACACTTCAAGCCTCCATTGGTTCACAAGGCGAGGATGCAGCGGTGGAGTGGCTTCGCGAAAGGGGCTACTATATCGTTGAGCGCAACTGGAGGGTGGGACACTACGAGATAGACATCATCGCCCAGCGATGGGACGTGATGCACTTTATCGAGGTTAAGACACGCTCGATAGATGGTTGGCAGTCACCCTACGACAGCATCGACGAGAGTAAGCGTCGCTCGCTGCGTCGTGCGGCGATGAACTATGCTGCGCTACACCGCCTACGCCACGAGCTACAATTCGACCTTATTGCAATCGTGGTAGATAGCCACGGCAATAAGACAATCGACTACATTGAGCGTATCCTATAAGGAGGAATTATGAGAACTGTCCAGAACGAGGGCAGTTCTCTTTTTATACAGAGAGTAGCTATTTGCAAATATTATATGCTCAAGTCTACTCATCTTGCTATTTTTTTCGTACCTTTGTAGAGAGTAAATTTCTTAAAGCGAGAGTAAATGTTCGCATATAATACATCTATGTGGCTCTATGAGCGAGCCGTGGCCCTGGCTGCACTACGCAACCCAAAGGCTCGTCAGTGGAGCGAAGGAAGACGAAATATATTCAAACGTCTTGAGGAGAGCATCTCCACAACCAAGAATATCGTGTGGGTGCACTGCGCCTCACTTGGTGAATTCGAGCAGGGACGCCCCATCATCGAACGATTGAAGGAGGAGCGCCCCGAGCTACGCATACTGCTCACCTTCTTCTCGCCATCGGGATACGAGATACGCAAAAACTACGCAGGTGCGGATTTCATCTTCTATCTACCGGTTGATCGTCTGAGCTATGTTCGTCGCTTCTTAGATATCGTGCGCCCCGTAGCTGCGGTATTCGTAAAGTATGAGTTTTGGCACAACTACCTTGCCGAGTTGCATCGTCGCGAGGTACCAACATACGTCGTATCGGCAATATTTCGCCGCGACTCTATCTTCTTCCGACCTTGGGGAGGTGCGTGGCGTCGTGCACTACGTAGCTTCACATCGATATATGTACAGAACGAAGAGTCACGCGCACTACTCTCGGAGCTCGGCATTAACAATGTTGTCATAGCTGGCGACACACGCTTCGACCGAGTAGCTGCTATTGCACGTGCGGCAAGACAAATTCCGCTTATTGAGCGTTTTAAGGGTTGCGCCCGTCTATTTGTCGCGGGATCGACATGGGGCCCTGACGAAGAGCTGCTCATAGAACTCATAAACCAAAACCCCGACATTCGCTTCGTCGTAGCACCTCACGAGATGGACGAAGAGCGCATTGCCAAGCTTGCTGCAGCAATAAAGGGCGGTGCCGTGCGCTATACGCAGGTTAGCGAAGATACCGATTTTGAGAACGTCCAAGTGCTCATACTCAATACGGTAGGTATCCTGTCATCGGTATATGGCTATGCCGAATGGGGATATATCGGCGGAGGTTTCGGCGTGGGCATCCACAATACGTTGGAGGCTGCAACATTTGGTCTCCCTATTGCCTTTGGTCCTAAGTATCAAAAGTTTAAGGAGGCTTGCGATCTTATATCTATTGGTGCGGCACGTAGCATCAGCTCTGCAGAAGAGCTTGTCGAGTGGTTTGCACCCCTTCGCGACAACATAGCTCTACTCGAGATGCAGCGCAGCGCAGCACGCCATTACACCGAGTCGAACTGCGGAGCTACGGAGCTAATAACCGAAGCAATACTCTCGAAGATAGAGCGATAATAAAGTGTTAATATCCACAAAATAAGGCGACAATGAAAAACCCATTGTCGCCTTACTATTAACGTATATCAGAAGTTTTCTGCGATACTAAAACGATTACAAGAAAGGTACTACATCGACTGCCTCTACACGTGTAGCCTCTGCCTTAACTGCCTCGGGAATCGTCTCGTTCACATATACGCTTGTAACAGGAATTGACTCCTGGCTATTGAGCGTAAGCTGGCTACCGTCGGCCGAAATGCTATAGTTATAGCTACACTCCCAAGCCTTACCATCGGCATAAACACCTGAAAGGATAGTATCGACAACCGTGAAGGTACCGCTATAGCGCACATAGTTGAGCGTATAGACCTGCTGATAGAGATCGAATGTACCGTCCTCGTAGAATGCTACGTAGACATCAAACTCGGGTGTCTGGTTGTTCCAGCTCTCGATATGCCACTCCTTAGCGATACAATTCTCATCCTTCTTACCCTCTGACGATGGCTCGCATGCAACAAAGAGCATTGCTACGGCAAACAAAAGCGCAAATATCTTAGTGTTCTTCATATCTTTTTAAGATTTATTATCCGTTACTACTATTACAACCAACCTGCAGCATCCTCTACCATACCGCTATCGCCAACTGTATTACCCTCACGAGCTACAAGTGCGAACTCCTTCTCGATAGCCATACCGCCAACAAGCTGACCACCACCAACAGCCGTACCACCAGCAACCATCGATACGGTGATAGTGCCACAACCAGGCTTTGTACAAGTTATGATAAACTTATCGCCAATCATTCTCTCGCCCTCGATGCCCAAAGTCGCACGTGTCTCGTCCGAGATAGTGTACTTCGAAAGCACCTTGATAGATGTCTCGCCATCGCCCATATACTTATTGAAGTCGATGATAACCTCCTGACCTACAGCCACAGGGATGCAAGCCGTACCACGCAACGACATAAGGAAGCGGTAGGTATCAACCTTACCCGTACCCATCTTACCACGATAGTTATTAAGGTTGAGAGTACCACCTGTACCAACATTCTCCTTTGTGCCAACAAGCACGCTATCGAAGTTGTTTACCGATGTGAGGAGCTTCGACTTGAACTCAGCAAGCGTGAAGTTAAGGCCATTGTCCAAAGCGTATGAAAGACCCAACGCTGCAATACCTGATACGTGAGGACAAGCCTGTGATGTACCCTGCATGTAGCCATAGTCGCCATTAGCCAATGTCGAAAGGATACAGCCATACTCACGCATAGAGTTACCCACGAAGTAGTACTCGCCACCAGGAGCCGAGATGTTACAGCCCTTATCGTAGCAAGTGTAGTATGTAGGAAGACCATCGGGTGCAAATGCTGTAACTGAGAGATAGTCGTTGTATGCTGCGGGATAGCCAGCCAAAGGCATACCCTCGTTACCTGCTGCAAAGACTACCAAACCACCATCCATAGCTGGGCAGTTGCTAGTGCTGATAAAGTACTGCAATGCCTGATACTCTGCCGATGCACTACCAGACTCAAACATTACATCGCTAGGATAGTCACCTGGCTTGAAGCCCCAAGAGCACTGCAAAATAGAGGCACCATTATCTGCAGCATACTCGATAGCCTCACCGATGCTCTTTACACCTGCGGTATTGCTACCCGACATAATCTGTGAAGACATAATGCGAACGCCATCACCATTACCCGAGCCACCTGCGATACCTGCGATACCGATACCATTGTTGCTGGTAGCACCGATGATACCCGCTACGTGTGTACCGTGGCTATCCTTTGCCGACCACATAATGCGACCCATGTTGTCTGCGAAGTTGTAACCATAGATATCGTCTACATAGCCATTACCGTCGTCATCCACGCCATCAGCACCATTGAGCTCAGCCTCGTTTACCCACATATTATCCTTGAGGTCGGGGTGAGTGTAGCATACACCAGAGTCTACCACAGCCACGATAATATCGGGACGACCTGTAGTGAGCTCCCATGCGGGCAACACGTTGATATCCTCGCCAGCCTTAACCGTAGGATAGAAGTGCGCCTCGGCAGTGTTATTAAGGCTCCACTGCATCTCGATACGCTCATCGTTAAATGGCATAACCGAAGCACGTGTTGAAGAGAAGATGTTACCATCGAAAGGAATAGCCTCTGACGATGGCTTCTCGATAGCCATATTGAACTCTACGCGCTCAACACTCTCGAGTGATGCAAAGCTGCGAGCTACCGACTCGAGATCTACATTCTCGGGAAGGCTAACAGCATACCAGCGATCCATGCCCAATGCACGCTTACGCTCGGCATTGACCTTAAGGTTGAAGACAGGCTCGATGCTGTAAGCACCAACCTCATCGGCAATCTGCTCGATATCGGTCATTGCAACACGTGTTGCCTCGCCAACACCCTCAAGCATAGCTACGCTCGCCTTATCGACATAGATGATAAGCTCACCAGGAACTGCTGAATCAACAGTATTGATAAACTTACGAGCTACCATAGCCTCCTCGGCTGAGAGCGCTCCCTGATCGATCGTGTCACGCATACATGAAGCAGCAAGCAGCGTCACGAGAGCGAAGAGAAAAATTTTAGTCTTGTTCATAAATATAAGTTGTAATTTAGGTTATTGTCACCAAATAAAAATATTCTCCTAAAGTGCGAAGTTAAGCATTTTTTTTCAAATAGCAATAATTTGATGAACAAGCATACAAATAAGCCAATAAAAGAGTCGGCAAGCGTCACTTTGATTGACATTCACACGTAAAAGCACACGGCATAAACTGCTTATCACAAGGTATCTCTTATAAGAGTGGCGTTGATTTAGCCTCGATAAAGAAGTTGGGCTGGATGGGACATACTTGACGTACGTCCCATTGGTGGCATTGATTGAAGCGGCGCAGATGTGCCACTATCACGAGAAATGAATTTCTTGTCAGAAGGGGTTAGATGTGGCCTCGATAAAGAAATTGCCCCAGATGGGTAGTACTTGATGTACGTCCCATTTGGGGCAATGATTGAGAGGTCGCAGATGACCCCTTATCACAAGAAATTAAAGGAAGGGAGTAACCTCCAAAGAACGAGTATTAGCCTCGCCCTCTACCTTAACATCCTCAGGAATAGTTGTTGCCTCGTAAACACCTGTTACAGGGGCATCCTCCTGGCTAACCATAGTGAGTATCTTACCCTCAGAGTCGAGGCTCACCTTATAGTCGCTCTTCCACATATCGCCGTTGGTATAGGTACCCGATACGATATCACCCGAAATAGCATAAGCACCGCTAAACTTCTCGAAAGAGAGGTCGTAAACCTGCTGATACATCTCGTAAGTACCATCCTCGTTAAAGTCGATATATACGGTGAACTTTACATCTGCGCCACCCCACTCTACCAACTTCCACTCGTTGACAATCTTCTCCACGCCTGCTGCAGGAGGTGTAGGCTGATCACTTGACTCACAGCTTGAGGCTGCGAAGAGTACAGCAATCATCAATGACCATATTTTCAATGCTTTCATAATATCTTAATCTTTATAATGTTATACTCTATTACAACCAACCTGCTGTATCGTTATTTACACGTGAGATAAGTGCAACCTCCTTCTCCACGCGCATACCACCCATAATCTGGCCACCACCAACGAGGTTACCACCAGCTACCATGTTGATTGTCACAACACCGCAACCAGGCTTTGTACATGTGAGGATAAGCTTGCCACCGAACACAGTGTCATTAACAATACCCAAACGCTCACGTACATCAGCAGGGATAACATAGTCTCGAAGAACTGTAACATTGAGGTTACCATCGCCGATAAAATCGTTGATGTCAATCTCATACTCCTTACCAACAACTACGGGAATACATGTTGCTCCACGTACGTTCATGATAGCACGGAAGGCATCGATAGTACCTGTACCCATCTTACCCTTGTACGACATTAGGTTCATCTTACCACCGTAACCACCATTGATCTTGTCACCGGTAAGCTTAGAGTCGATCTCGTTTACAGATGTTGTAAGGATCTCGTAAAGCTCCTTGTTTGTAAGTTTAATACCATTCTCAATAGCGTAAGAGAGAACCAACGCTGCGATACCTGATACGTGAGGACAAGCCATTGAGGTACCCTGCATGTAAGCGTAAGGTGAACCATAAGGACGTTCTGTTACAACATCGGTAATCTCTGAGGGAACAGTCGAAAGTACGCAACCATCCAACCAGTAAGCACCACCAGCATTATGAGTGTAAGAGTAGAGCTCACCACCAGGAGCAGCTACGTTACAACCAGAGTTGTAGTTGGTGTACCATGTAGGAAGACCATCGGGACCAAAGGCTGTTACTGAGAGGAACTCGTTGTATGCACCAGGATAGCTTGCCATAGGCTGACCATCGTTACCTGCAGCGAAGATAACCACGTTACCCTGCATAGCCGAGCAACCAGACTTAGACAAGAAGTACTTGAAACCGTCAAGCTCAACGCTAAAACCATTTGTGTACTCAGCGTCAGAAGATGGTCTACCTACATCATAACCCCATGAGTTCTGCAAGATAGAGGCACCATTCTCTGCCGCATACGCAGCAGCGCGTGCTGTACCTACAACACCACCTGTCTGTGAACCACTGAAGATCTGGCATGACATAATACGAACACCAGTACCTGTGCCAGGACCTGAACCACCAGCAACACCACAAACACCTGTGCCATTGTTGTTCACAGCTGCGATTGTACCAGATACGTGTGTACCGTGACCTGAGTCATCGGGATCAGCATTCCAAGTAATCTCACCAGTGTTATAAACACCATTCCAGCCGTAAATATCATCTACATAGCCGTTGCCATCGTCATCAACACCCTTAGCACCTGTAAGCTCAGCGTCATTAACCCACATATTGTCAGCAAGATCGGGATGATCGTAGAAAACACCCTCATCCATAACTGCAACGACAACCTCGCGGTTACCTGTTGTATACTTCCAAGCCTCGAAGAGGTTGATATCAGCACCTACTACTGGCTCGAGGATACCGTTAAGATTTACATCGCCACGGTTGTCGTAGTGCCACTGCAAAGGCAACATCTCATCGCTGAAAGGCATATTCGCAGCACGTGTTGCAACACCCTCCGTAGCGGGCATAGCCTGCAAACGAGGATTTACGATCTCGGAGTTGAACTGGATACGCTTGATATCGTCGATAGCAGCGAACTTCTTAGCTACAGCCTCGACATCCTTCTCTGCATCGAACTTCACGACAAACCAACGGTGAAGACCCATAGCCTTCTTACCCTCAGCATCGACATTCATATTGAAGACCTGCTCGATAGACTCTGCGCCAAGCTCATCGGCAACAGCATCGAACTCCATATTACCTGAGCGTGTTGCACACTTAGCCGCAGCGAACTGCTCAGCAGCCTCATCGCTAACGTAGATAATCAACTCACCGGGAACAACATTAACCGATGAATTCACAAACTTGGCTGAGCCAACAACATCCTCAGATGGTGTAGCACCCTCGTCAACAAAGTCGTTTACGCACGACGTTGCCAACAAAGCAACCATTGCAAACAATAAGAATTTAACCTTAGTCATAAATTTTAATAGTATTTAAGTGTTTCTTTATATATTCACACCTTAGGAGGTGCAGCTTTACCTTATATATTATTATAGTAGGTGCTTCGCCATCCCTCAGAGCCAATCCCGCAAAATATTGCCATTTAGCTCTCATTCGTAACTATAGCCAAGCGTCGTAACTACACGTTCACTTCAATCCAAACTACGTTGCAAATTTAATAAAATTTCACAAGAAACCAAAAATTATAACCTTATTGTAGGCAAAAATGCCTATTTCACCGCAATTATACCTGCATATCGAATAATTATACGCTACGATAGCAATTCCCAATCCCGACATCCGTCATCAATCACGACAGCTACACAACCCAACATACGCAACAAAAAAGGGGCGACCCACACCTCAAGGTGCAGGTCGCCAAAGAGTATTTTAGTCTTTCGAATTAACGAAGAACTGCCTTGTGCTTCAACTCACGCACGGGAAGTACACCGTCGAACTTCTCAACCTTTACGTTAGAGTAACGCAAACCTGAGTTAAGCTCGGGAAGTGCAGCAGCCTTGCGAGCAGCCTTGAAGGTTGCAGGCTTCTGCTCATCAGCTGCGGGAGCCTCAGGAGCAGGAGTGATAGTTGTCTCAGGTGAGAAGTAGAATACTACACCTACCTGCTGCTGTGATGCAAGATCAAATACGAAGCAGCCGAAGTGAGTAGTAAGACCTACAGGTGCATTGTTCTCATCAAGAGTGATAACCATATTGCTTACCTTCTCGAAAGTCTCAGTTGCTGAGCTGTAGAAGCCGTATGCCTGAGTACCAGAAGCGTTAGCGTAGTTGTACAACTGACCGAAGAGAGGCTCTGCCTGACCGTCGAAGAGACCGTTGAATGTAAGAGTCTTAGCCTCAGTGTCAACAACACCATACATTGCTGTACCGTCGAAGCCAGCCATGTGCAAGAAGCAAGCCTCAGGATCAGTAGCCTTAGCAGGTGCATAACCACCAGTCAAAGTTACGAGCAACTCTGATACATTCTCACCCTCGCCATCAGCCATAACATAGTTACCAATCTTCAATGAGCCAGAGTATGGCATCTCGTGGTCGAGACGGTAGATCTGGTTCTTACCATATACAGTCTTGATAGATACAAGAGCTGTTGCAGATGAACCTGACATGAAGTCGTATGGACCAAGGATTACATAACCGTTGTCAGCGATCTTAGAGATGAAGCTTGTGAAGTCAGTACCGTAGTTAGCAACGATCTGCTCGTAAGTAAGAGTTGTACCCTCGAGTGATGAAGAGTCACCAAGCCATGCAGTGATTGACATGATCTCGTTAGCGTCACCCTCGATCAAGAGAGCTGCAGCGTACTCACTTGGGAACTGTGCCTCGTACTCAGGGTTACCAGTGATACCAGCAACTGAATCGAATGCTACAACGAACTCACCCTCAGGAACCTCCATATTGGTGTTAGGAACGTAGAAGCGAGTTGAAGAAGCCTCATCAACCTGAGCCTCAGTACCAGCGTAAGGTACAGATACGATAGTATAGATACCCTCAGCGAGCTCCAATGCCCATGTGCTATCCTCTACAGATGCCTCGTATACAACTACATCCTCACCCAAAGAGTCTGCAACGATACCCTCTACAGTAGCAGTGATATCAGAAACAGCACCCTCAACAACTGTGAAACGGTAGCCAGTAACGTCTGAACCGAATGAGAAGTTGATGATAGCAGCAGCTGTAGTGTTGTCAGCTGCGATCTCGATACCTGCGTAAGAAGCTACGATTGAGTAGTCCTTAAGCGAGAAGCCTGGCATAACGAATGCCATAAGACCTGACTGGTTAGCATAGTTACCACGGCCATCGTCGATGTGCCACATAACTGAGCTAGGAGTAGGGAATGAAACAATACCCTTAGCAGCGTCGTAGTGACCATACATAGGAGCATTCTCTGCCTCGTATACTGTAGCCAACCAGAAGTTCTCGGGCTGACCTGTACCTACGTCAAGTTTGAAACCAAGCCAGCTAGATACGATCTCAGTGTTACCAGTTGCAGGATCGATAATGAACTCGATGTAACCAGGTGTTGTGTACTCCATGTCAGAAGGAACACCACCGATGATGTATGCACAGTTAGTAGGTGAGAATGGCTCGATGATACGGTAACGAGTTGAGTCAAGACCGTGCTGTGCGATCTCTACAGGGATAATAACACCTGCAGCACCACTATACATAGGACCCAAGAAGTCATCACGGTAGTAACCTGTACCCAATACGTTCCAAGGCTCTGCAATACCGATAGCGAAAGTAGCCTCAGAGATACCATACTTAGATGCCTGGTTAGGATCAAGCTGGATAGTAATCTCGTACTGTACACCAGGAGTAAGATCAGCACCGTTGAACTTAATCTTCAACTCAGCCTCATCTGAACCATCAGTGAACATTACAGAATCATCAACAGTAAAGAAACCGCTTGCTGCAGGCTCAGTAACCTCCTGGCTACGAACTGTAACGATCTCATCGCCAGCAGTTACAAGACGCTTTACAAGGATAGATGCCGATGTATCCTCAGCAGTAACAACTACATCTGCAGTTGAAGCGAAGTATACACCCAAGTTATTATCGGCCTCACCAGGAGTCCACTCGTGCTTGTCGCACGCAGTAAATGCCAAGGCACTTACTGCTGCGATAAGCAGGTATATAAACTTAAAATTCTTCATAATCATTTAGTACATTAAATATTGCTACTACTATTTAGGAAGTACGGGATCCCAAGCCTGTGTTGGATTAGGATTGTTTACCTGAATACCAAGGTTGATCTGTGTCTCACCCTGTGGGATACAGTATGTCCACCATGCAAGACGACCGTTAGTCTTGAAACGGCTTGACTCGTCGAAGTTTGTGCCATCCCATGCTGTGTCGATAGGCATATCAAGACGCTTCATATCGTACATGATAAGACCCTCACCCCAGAACTCGATACCCTTCTGGAAGATGATCTCGTCAACGATATCCATAGTAGGACAGATGTAGTTAGAGTCACGGTTAGCCATGAACTGAGTAAGAAGTGCCCAACCTGCATCGTCACCCTGGCAGTGTGTAACAGCCTCCATCTCGATGAAGTACATCTCCTCGCAACGCATCAAAGGAAGTGTAGATGCACCTGCAACCATGTAGTCAACACGCTCACCCTGGTTAGGACGGAACTTAAAGTTAGTGTAAGGGCCAAATGCCTCGAACTCTGCCTCATCCTTGATAAGAGTGTAAGGTGCGAACTCCTCGAAAGTAGTGTTAGGACCCTTAACAACCTTCTTACGGAAGTCAGTGTTGCTCAAACGATCGTAGTGCTTACCGTTGAGTGATGGGCTGCTCAATGGAGCGTAACCGTAAGATGCCTCAGGAGACATGTGAGCAGCGAACTGGTACAAGTTGTTGATGATTGTATCAGTAGACTGTACCAATGCCCACATCCATGATGAAGCCATAGAGTTGAACGCTGTAGTTGGGTTAGTCCACTCGTACTCAGACATGATAGCGCCACCGAATGTGTCGATAGCCTTACGAGCGTACTCAGCTGCCTTAGCATAAGCCTCGTTACCCTCGGGAAGCTCACCTGAAAGACCATCAGAGAAACCACCCAACCAGAGGTATGCACGAGCGTAAAGACCGTAAACTACTGCCAATGTAGGGTTAGTAGGTGACTTAGAAACGAAGTCAGCCAAACGAACCTCAGCATCTGCCAAGTCAGCGAAGATGAAGTTGAAGATCTCCTCACGTGTAGCACGTGGGTTGTTCTTAGCTGTATCCTCATCAAGAGTCTCGTCTACGATAGGCACTGTAAGAGCCTGAGCCTCGATAACACCAGCCTCGTAGCCAGGGTTGTTGGGAGCCTCAGCGTAGAGGGGCTCGAACATACGAGCGAGGTCGAGATAGAACAACGCACGGTATGTCTTAGCGATACCTACGTACTCTGACAACTGCTCCTCGGGAGTGCACAACTCGATGATGTCGTTACAGCTCTTGATCTGAGGATAGTAGTTGTACCATACGTGTGAAGCAAGTGATGAGTTAGGTGCATAACCCCAACCATACTGAGCAGCGTAGAAACGGTTGTAACCTGCAGGAAGACCTGTCATCCAACCAGTTGTTGCGATGATCTTAGCAGCGTGGTCGTTGTAGCAACCTACTGAATGGTAACCGAAATCGGTGTGCTCCCAACCTGAAACAGGGCTAAGCATACCAGAAGGGATACCCTTGAGGAGGCTCTCCGCCATTACCTCGAGCTGACCACCAAGAAGCTGCTCAGCTGTGATAGTACTCTCCTTGGGGAAAGTCTCTCTGATACAGCCGCTAAGTGCTACAACAGCACCAAGGCTAACGACTGCCATCTTAAATATCTTATTTACTTTCATATTCTTAGTTCCTTTCTATTAAAATTAGAATGTAAGAGTAACACCACCCGAGATAGTACGGATAGGAGAGTAGTTAGTATTACCAGTACCACGTGGATCGAGACCCTTACGCTTAGACCAGTAGAATACGTTATCGCAAGCTACGTAAACACGCAAGTTAGAGATGTGGTTGTTCCACCACTTAGCAGGGAATGTATAACCAGCGTTGATATTCGAGATATTCACGTAGTTAGAGCTGATGAGGAATCGGTTAGATGTAGATACTGTGTACTGATCACCGAACTGGAAACGAGGAATCTGTGAACCAGTGTTCTCAGGAGTCCATGCGTTCAACAAATCAACGTGGTAGTTCTTACCAGATGTTGCTGAAGAAGGTGATGCCATGTAGCCTGCGTATGCACCATCGTAAACCTGACCACCGAGCTGATAGTCAAATGCGATAGACAAATCGAAGCCATAAGCATACAATGTAGTACCGAAACCACCGAACAATGTAGGCATTGAAGTACCGAAGAGCTTCTTAGAGTTGTTATCAGAAGAGATGAGTGAGTAGTCAGTAACTGTTGTCTTCTCACCTGTCTCAGGATTTACCTGATACCACTGTGACTCACCGTTCTCAGATACACCAGCATACTCAGGGATGAAGTAAGTGTTCAAAGGAAGACCCTCTGCGATGAAACCGCTACCACTTACGAAACCATGGTAACCATCAACTGTCAAGTCCTTACGAGAATCGGGAAGGCGCAATACCTTATTCTTAACCCATGTAGCGTTAGCGTTGATTGACCAAACAACGTTACGTGTACGGATAACGTCACCGTTCAATACAACCTCGATACCTGTGTTAGACATATCACCGATATTGTCATAGTATGAAGAGTAACCGAGTGATGGAGTTACAGGAACCTGGAACAACATATCAGTTGTCAAACGGTAGAACGCGTCGATGCTACCGCTCAAGCGATCACCCCACAAACCGAACTCAACGCCGGCGTTGATGTTAGTGTTAGTCTCCCATGTGATGTTAGGATTACCCTTAGTACCGAAGATTACAGAGATACCACCGTTACCGTCGTTAGTTACTGAGTAGAGGTCAGTATAACGGTACATACCGATGTTATCGTTACCCTGTGAACCTACTGAAGCCTTGAGCTTCAACATGTTGAATACAGGAGCATTGAACCAAGACTCACGGCTCATGATCCAAGCGATACCTGTTGACCAGAAGTTACCCCAACGGTGATCAGGATGGAAGCGTGAAGATGCATCACGACGGTAAGAAGCAGATGCGTAGATACGACCATCGTACTCATACTGAGCGCGGAAGAAGTAACCCTCGTTTACGTACTCACCGAATGATGAACCTACTGAACCCATATCAACTACAGCACCGTTAAGCTCGAGGTTGTCTGTAGAGAAGATGTTTGACTTAGAACCAGACAAAGAGTAAGAACGGAGGTTGTAAGTCTCGTGACCGAGCAACAAATCGAGTGAGTGCTCATCGTTAGCACCGAATGAAGTGTTGTAGTTCAACAACTGCTGCAAGTTGTGGTTGTATGAACGTGAGTGGTACTTAGAAACGATACCGCCGTTAGTTACGAACTGACCATAGTATGGGTTGCTCATGCTTGTAGAACGAGTCTCGTCGATAGTCACTGCACCGTTGATAGTAAGCTTCAAACCGGGCATGAAGATAAAGTCAGCGAAACCGTTTACAGAGAATGCGTTACCCTCAGAGTTTGACTTATCCAAACCGATAAGCTGCAATGGGTTAGCCTGTGAACCAGAGAAGCGAGTAAGACCCCAAACTGAACCGTCACCAGAGTCATACAAATCCCAACCATACTGGTCCTTCATAACGTTACCCTCACCGTCACGGATGTAAACAGGATAGATAGGAGCAACGTCTGCTACAGCTGAGTATGGATCGGCAGTTGTACCGTCACCCTCGTTAGAAGATGAAGCGCCATCCCAATCGAAGCGAGTGTAGCTCATGTTAGCACCAACCTTCAACCACTTCTTAGCCTGGTAGTCAGCACGCAAACGAGCTGTCCAACGCTCCATAGCAGAACCGTCAGTAATACCAGTGTTATCCAAGTAACCCAAAGAAGCGAAGAAGTTAGACTTCTCAGTAGCACCAGCGATGCTTACGTTGTACTCCTGACGGAATGAGTTGTCATACAACTCGTCCATCCAATCGTCTGGAGTTACGTAGTACTCCTGATCCTTGTAAGTGAACTTACGACCAAGTGTAGCGTTAGGGTTAAGCTTGCCGTTTGTACCGATAAGTGTCTGACCAGCAGGTACAGTATAAACGTTGTAACCCAAACCACCAGTACCGTTAGCAGTAAGACCCTCAGCTGCGATAGTGTGTGCAGTAGCTGAATCGTAACCGCTATCCATGTAGTAGTTCTTCATAGCTGCGTAGTGCATCTCGTAGAACTCACCTGGATCTGTTGTGTACTCATATAACTGACGCGCGCGCATGTTAACACCCCACTTAGCGTCGAAGTTAACGCGAGCATCACCCGCCTTAGCACGCTTTGTAGTAACCATGATAACACCGTTAGCACCACGAGCACCGTAAAGTGCGTTTGAAGCAGCATCCTTCAACACGGTCATTGACTCGATATCGGCCATGTTCAAGTTGTTAAGGTCACCCTCATAAGGTACACCATCGACAACCCAAAGAGGTGAGCTACCTGCGTTGATTGAACCGATACCACGGATTGTGATCGAAGGCTGTGAGCCAAGCGAACCAGAACCCTGTGTTGTCTGAAGACCGGCAACCTTACCCGCAAGGGCGTTAGCTACTGAAGAAGACTGAGTCTTGAGCAACTCGTCTGACTTCAAAACGGCAGCCGAACCTGTAAAGGCCTCCTTCTTTGCAGTACCGAAGGCCTGCACGATAACCTCCTCGATCTGCTCCGAGTCTGAAGCAAGAACGACGTCAATCGTCGTGCGTCCTGCAACTGCCACTGTCTGAGACTGCAAACCGAGGTATGAGAATACCAAGTTTGCATCA
Organism: Alistipes sp.; assembly: GCA_017546345.1. GTDB lineage: Bacteria > Bacteroidota > Bacteroidia > Bacteroidales > Rikenellaceae > Alistipes. Next base: position 18,621 of record JAFYXB010000029.1, read on the forward strand.
GCAGGAGCTGCAATCTCATAATAACCGGCAACGTCGGTAGTAGCACCGCGAGATGTTCCCTCGACTACAACCGCTGCTCCGATGACCGGTGTACCGGTCTCATCGGTCACTGTACCGGTAACACGCTGACCTTGTGCATATGCGCCGAAGCAAGCAAAAGTCAGAGCCGTAATCACTGATAGTACAACTTTTCTAACCATAAGCATTAGTTTTAAATAATAAAGTTTTTAAAAGTTTTCTCAAGTTAGCATTAGCTCAACGCGCATTTAGTGCGCAGAGTTAATGCACAAAGATAAACTAATAATTGCAATCCGCAAAATTTCCCTTGCTTTTTTTATACATATTTTTTTTTAGGATTTTTTTTTGTTTTAAAAATCCCGAGCAAAATCGAACAAAAGATTGAGCCAACAGCCTAATTATTCGATGTTTATTGATACAAAAAAGCTGTTTGCTTAAAAATATTTGTTCTTTTTTGCCTACACCCATTTTTTACTCGCAATTTGACGAAAAATGAGGTGAAAAATAAATTGCATAAAAACTCAAAAAATAGCTTGTCGAAACCAAAATTTTATTACTTTTGCACCGTCTCACGATGTTGAGACCCTAAAACCTATTCTCTAACCTGACACATAAATAGTGTCCCTAAATTTCAATCAAATGAAGCGATTGCTTTTATGCGTCGCACTGTTGCTTGTTGCGGCAGTGGCGACAGCTCAGGTGACTACCTCAGCAATTCGAGGACATGTCACCGCAAATAACAACTCTTTGCCCGGTGCGACTATTGTCGCACGACACCTTCCCTCGGGCACCGAGTATGGTACGACAACCAACTCGGAGGGAACCTACAATCTACGCGGTCTGCGCGTAGGTGGTCCCTACACTATCACCATCTCATTCATCGGCTATCGTAGCCTCGTCTTTACCGACGTAGAGCTAAGCTTGGGCAACACTGCAACGTTCGATGCGGCGCTCGAGGAGACTGCCCTACAACTCGACGATGTAGTCATTGTGGCTCAGGTAGATAACACCGTCGGCAATATGACTTTCTCGCGCCAAAGTATGGAGCGTATTCCCTCGGTCGATCGTTCTATTTACGACCTCACAAACCTTATGTCAGGAGCCGTTAGTCCAGGGGCTGGAGGCATCGTTCTTGCGGGTCAGAGCACACGTTATAACGCCTTTACTATCGACGGCACGTCGGCTGCCGACATCTATGGTCTTGGCACAACAGGTATGACAGGTTCGCTCACCAATGCCAACCCTATTCCTATCGACGCACTCGCAATGGTCGAACTATCGTCATCGCCTATCGACCTACGCGAGAGCGGCTTTACGGGCGGAGGCATCAATGCTGTAACTCGCTCGGGCGATAACACCTTTACAGGTTCGGCCTACACCTACTTCAACAACGAACATTTCTACGGCACAACGCCCGGTCGCAACGTCGAAAATCGCACGCATCTATCGGAGCAGATGACATCGATTACGGGCGTTACGCTCGGTGGTCCTATTGTCAAGGATAAGCTTTTCTTTTTCCTTGCTGGCGAGTTCAACCGCAACATTCAACCATCGACAAATCACCCTGGCGGAGTGAGCGCCCTTACGATCGAAGAGGCAGAGCGCATATCTACTCATTATAAGGAACTTACGGGTTATGATGGTGGCGGCTGGGAGGAGCACGACATCCTCGCCATCACAGGCTCAGCCGTAGCGCGTTTGGATTGGAACATTAACCAATCAAATCGTCTTTCGCTACGCTACAACATGCTGTATGCCGACGCTGCGGCATCGTCAAACTCGGCACAAGCCTTCTACTTCACAGGCTCGGAGTACACCAACATTAACCGCACGCACTCGCTTGTAGCGGAGCTTAACTCATCGGGCGATTGGGGCATGAATACCCTTCGCGCAGGCTACACCCGACTACAAGATGGTCGTACCACTGTGGAGAGCCTTCCAGCAGTGGTTATCAACTCGTTAGGCGAACGCGGCAATGGCTCGGCAACGATCGGCACAAACCCATATTCGGGCTGCAATATGCTCTCGCAGGATGTCTTCATCCTCGGCGATGACTTCACCCTTTCGCGCGGTCGTCACAATATCACTATCGGCACATCGAACGAGGTCTATCGTGCCGACAACCTCTACCTCGCAAATGCACGAGGTACGTACACCTACGCCACCATCGAGGATTTCCTTGCCGACGACGGCAAATCGGGCTCACACGCTACACAGTATGCCTACAACTATTTCGTAGACGGCAAGCGCAATCCACCGATGACCATGGCTCAGTTTGCCGTATATGTCCAGGACGAGGTGAAGCTCGCTCAACAGCTACACCTCACCTATGGCCTTCGCGTGGATATGCCCGTAATGTTCGACACTCCCGTAGCCAACGAGGAGTTTAACGCAGGCTACTTTGCACAGACATACGGCACAAAAACGGGCGACATTCCACGCACACAAATCCTACTCTCACCCCGCGTAGGTGTCGAGTGGATGCACGAGGGGCTTACGTTGCGTGGTAGCGCAGGTATCTACACAGGTCGTATCCCCTTTGTATGGCTTGCTAACTGCTACCAGAACAGCGGTATACGCTCTGCGGGTGTAACCGTAACCAATCCTACGCAGACCCCTGCTTTCAACCTCAATCCTGAGACCGTGGGCATCAAGAGCAACCCTTCAATCGACATTGTGGACGAGGCGTTCCGCTATCCCCAGGTATTCCGCGTGGCAGCTACGGCACGCTACAACTTTGGCGACCTTGCGTTACAGGCCGATGCCGACTATACGAAGGGCATAAACAACATCTTCGTCGAGAACCTCGTTGCAGAGGATAAGGGACAGAGGCTATTTGTCGGTGGCGAGGGCTCTTCAAATTCAGCGATATTCTACAACTCGACAACCTCGGACTATGCAGCTGTTTACCGCCTAAGCAACACTCAGAAGGGCTACTCATGGTCGGCAACAGCTCGCCTAGAGTACGACTTTGCAAAGGTTATTCGCGGATTGGAGTTTATGGCGGCATATACCTATACACGATCACGTAGCGTAAACGATGGCTTCTCGGCGCAGTCATCGACAAACTGGGGGCGTACATACACCGTAAATAGCAACAACGAGGAGCTAAGCAATTCGGTATATGAGTTCCCTCACAAGGTCGTGGCTACCCTATCATATGCACGTCGTTATGGACTATTTGGCACGAACATAATGCTGCTCTACAATGGTTACTCTGGCGAGCACTACTCACTCACCTACGCACGTGGCAAGGTAGACGAGAATGGCGACACATATCGAGGTAACTCGCTGATTTACATCCCCACAAAAGATGAGATGAACACAATGCTTTGGGCTGATGAGACATCAGCAGCGGCATTTAATAGCTACATCGAGGGTGATAAATATCTCAAGTCGCACCGAGGCCAATTTGCCGAGCGCAACTCACACTCGCTACCCTTCCAGAGCCGTCTTGACCTGCACATCGCACAGTCGTTCTACTTCGATAAGAAGAGTAGCCGCCGTGTGGAGGTATCGCTCGACGTAATCAACCTCGGTAACCTCCTATCACGCTCATGGGGTCTGGTGCACCGCACCTCAAGCTGGGCATTATCGCCCGTTACGATCACCTCGTTGGAGAGCGTAGATGGCGGATACCGCCCCGTCTATAAATTCACTGGCGCGGAGTACACAACAGACGATATTGCATCGCGCTGGCACATGCAACTCGGCGTAAGATTAGTCTTCTAAATTGACCATATTCCTAATATTACGATAGATGGTGACCGAACGAAATAATGTTCGGTCACTTCTTATTTCTGTTGTGATGCGACCATCGCAGATTAACATTCTTAAAAAAAATTATAAATTCAGTCTGCATCTTAATTGCTTTATTCGATTTGTTTTCGTACCTTTGCACCGATTTGTGCATGAGGTTTGTAACAAGAGATTTACTAGCGTCATAAAACATCAAACAAGAATTTATTAGATTACTTATACACAATAAATTAAAAAGGTAAAGACTATGATTTACTCACACGAAGTGCAGCAGATGTGCTGCGTGAAGAAGGGTGCCAACCACGAGTCGGCTCCTATTCCCGAGGAGGGCAAATGGGTACGTGCTAAGGAGATCAAGGATATCTCTGGTCTTACACACGGTATTGGCTGGTGCGCGCCTCAGCAGGGTGCTTGCAAGCTTACCCTCAATGTTAAGGATGGTATCATCGAGGAGGCTTTGGTAGAGACTATCGGCTGCTCTGGTATGACTCACTCTGCAGCTATGGCTTCTGAGATTCTTCCTGGCAAGACTATTCTCGAGGCTTTGAACACCGACCTCGTATGCGACGCTATCAATACAGCTATGCGCGAGCTCTTCAAGCAGATCGTTTACGGTCGTACTCAGTCAGCATTCTCTGAGGGTGGTCTCGTAATCGGTGCTTCACTCGAGGATCTCGGTAAGGGTCTCCGCTCACAGGTAGGTACAATGTTCGGTACTAACGCTAAGGGTACACGTTACCTCGAGATGGCTGAGGGCTACTGCACACGCATGGCACTCGATGCTAACGATGAGGTTATCGGCTACGAGTTCGTACACCTCGGCAAGATGATGGACTTCATCAAGAAGGGTATCGAGCCAGCTGAGGCTTTGGAGAAGTCTAAGGGTTCATACGGCCGCTTCAAGGAGGCAGCACGCTATATCGATCCACGTCACGAGTAACGGAGCGTTCATAGAGTTATTAACCATTAAATTTGAGAAAAATTATGGCATTATTTGAGAGCTACGAGCGCAGAATCGAGAAGATCAACGCTGTGCTTGCACAATATGGTATTCAGTCAATTGAGGAGGCAAAGTCTATCTGCGACCAGAAGGGTATCGATCCATACAAGATGTGTGAGGAGACTCAGCCTATCTGCTTCGAGAACGCAAAGTGGGCATACGTTGTAGGTGCTGCTATCGCTATTAAGAAGGGCTGCACAAACGCTGCTGACGCTGCTGAGGCTATCGGTGAGGGCCTTCAGGCATTCTGTATCAATGGTTCAGTAGCTGAGGACCGTAAGGTAGGTATCGGCCACGGTAACCTCGCTGCACGTCTTCTCCGTGAGGAGACTCAGTGCTTCGCATTCTTGGCTGGTCACGAGTCATTCGCTGCTGCTGAGGGCGCTATCAAGATCGCTGAGATGGCTAACCGTGTACGTAAGAACCCATTGCGCGTAATCCTTAACGGTCTTGGTAAGGATGCTGCAAAGATCATCTCACGTATCAACGGCTTTACATATGTTCGCACAGAGTTCGACTACTACACAGGTGAGGTACACGAGGTTGAGACTATCGCTTACTCAGACGGTCTTCGCGCAAAGGTGCGTTGCTACGGTGTAGACGACGTTCGCGAGGGCGTTGCAGTGATGTGGAAGGAGGACGTAGACGTATCAATCACTGGTAACTCTACTAACCCTACACGCTTCCAGCACCCAGTAGCAGGTACTTACAAGAAGGAGCGTACGCTCGCTGGTAAGAAGTACTTCTCAGTAGCTTCTGGTGGTGGTACCGGCCGTACTTTGCACCCAGATAACATGGGCGCAGGTCCTGCATCATACGGTATGACCGACACTATGGGTCGTATGCACTCTGACGCACAGTTCGCAGGTTCTTCATCAGTACCAGCACACGTTGAGATGATGGGCTTCCTCGGTATGGGTAACAACCCTATGGTAGGCGCAACTGTTGCTATTGCAGTAGCCATCCAGCAGGCAATGAACTAATCAACTGATTGGTTTAGAGTATATTGAAAGGAGCAGACCGAGAGGTTTGCTCCTTTTTTTGTTTGGGGTTTGATGGATGTATTGATGATGTTTGTTTAGGCTTGTTTAGAAACTGTTTGTGGCGTTGTTTAGTTGAGATAGTAGTTTATTAGTCGGTGTGATTTGGATGCGATACGGAGAGTGTGGATAGCCTTGAATTGAGTATTTGCGCACCCATCGCGCACCCAAAAATTGAAGGCCATACGCCTATATAAATTCACTATAAGATTGATTTTTCGTAAAACATTACGATTATTAAATAATTTAGCGTACAATAAAAAACCGTTCCAGCCCTTTGCAAACTATACGAAAAATTCTCAAAAAGTTCCGACTTGGAAAGATTACTAATTTGCACACATATAACCCCGCCTTTTCACACTTTTGCAATGAAACATTTTCGATCCCACTTACTATAAGACGACTTTATAATCAAAAAAAATAGCAGCAAAATGATATTTTTTGCAAAAAAAATGCAAAAAAGTTGATTTTGTGGTGCAATTTGCGATATTTTGTATTATATTTGTACTCCCAAACTAAACTTAAAACCATACAACTATGTTAGTACAGTTCAAATTCAACAACTACAAATGTTTCAAAGATGAGGTTACATTAAACCTTGTTGCGTCTAACTATTTTAAGGATGAACCAACTAACATTTATCCTACGGAATACTATTCGGTAGTAAACTCTTTAGCTGTGTATGGAGCTAATGCAAGTGGAAAAACTAAATTATTCCAGGCCTTTAACTTTATGAGAGAAATGGTTTTGCACTCTGCAAATAATAAAAATAATAGAGTGTGGCAGGATGACTACGATCCATTCCGTCTCAATGTGAATTCGATAGGGAAAAGTAGTTCGTTCGAGGTCGTTTTTCTAATTGACAATATTCAGTATAGATATGGATTTGAGGTAAACAAAGAGATTGTAATTACTGAGTGGTTGTTTAGAAAGAAGGGCAAAGAGGTCAAGGTGATGTACCGCGACGATGATGGTGTAGAGTATAATAAAGTATATATCAATCGCAAGGTTGTAGACAATTTGATAGATGCTGGAATGATTCGCAATGATGCATTGCTGTTATCTATATTATCACTTTGGAATGATTCGTTATCATCTAGTATCACAAGGTGGTTTTATAACGCCAATGTGCTATCTGCATCAATTAATAATTATATGGGGTACTCATTAAGACAACTAGATGGTCCAATGAAAAAGCAGATGCTTTCAATGTTAAATGGAGCTGATATATGTATTGATGATATGAACCCTAGTGAGGTTGATTTTGAGTCAATCCCAGATGAAATTAAGAAAATGATGCCTAAGGAAGCTTTTGAGGGTAAAATATACAATGGAGTAAAGACCACTCATAAGGTATATGATAGTAATGGGCTTGTTGTTGGAACAACAGAGTTAACTATGGAAAACGATGAGTCATATGGAACAACAAAATTATTTGCACTTAGCGCTCCTATTATTGACACATTAAAAAATGGAAAGATCTTATGGGTTGATGAAATTGATCATGGACTTCATTATGATTTGCTAGTTGCTATTATTCGTTTATTTCATTCGCCCGAAACAAACCCTCATAATGCACAGCTAATTATTAATACTCATAATAGCGGGTTACTAGATGCCCCTAATCTATTTCGTAGAGACCAGATATATATTGCCTCAAAGAATAGATATGGAGAGTCATCGCTTAAGCCAATAACGAACTATAGTTCAACACTTCGCAAAAGTTCCAAGTTGGGGCATCTTTACCGAGAAGGTAAATTAGGAGGAGTTCCTTATTTAGGAGAATTTGATAGTAGTGTAATTTCTAAAGAGGAATAGCTATGGGTAAGGTTCGAAGAAAAGACGCCAAGCAAGAGGAAGAGCGTAAGGCAAGAAAAGCTGCTCTAAAAGCTCGTAAAGATAAAATTAGGGAAGAACCTTTACTAAAACGAGAACTAGGAGTTGAGAAACCTCCTAAAAAGATTTTAATTATATCTGAGGGCAAAAATACAGAACCTTCATATTTCGAGCATTTTAGACTTCCTAATATTAAGCTAGAACGTGTTGGGACAGGCAAGAGCACAACTCGATTAATTGAAGAGGCGGATAGTTTGTTAGAGAAAACATATAGGGGCCAAAAGTTCGATGAAATATGGCTGGTGTTTGACAAAGATGATAATGAAGATTTTGAGGATGCAATTAAATTGGCAATAAGTAAAAATTACAAAGTAGCCTATTCTAATCAAGCTGTTGAGTATTGGTTCATTTTGCATTTTTACGACCATCATGGAGAGCAATTATCTCGTGAGTCATATGCAGATATGATTAATTACCATATAAATCCGCTAGGGGCAAAGTATGATGATTCAAAGATTGTTTCGAGGGAGTTTTTCGACATATTAATGTCAAAAAATCCCGAATCGCAGAAGGCTCGGTATCAAGAAGCATTTGACAGGGCAGAAAGAATTTTATCAGATAATCCTCATAGAACAGAAGAGTCGGTAACAATGGTTCATAAATTATTCTGCTCTATAATGCCGCTGGAGACTACAACCACTAAAAGATTACGCGAGAAAAAGGAATCCTCAAAAAGGAAAGCTGGTATAAGAAAATGAATAATCACTATGGTGAATTTAGGGCGCTTGCCAAGTTTATTAGCTTTGGGACAATCTTACTCTGGAGGTTTTGATTTTGAAAAAGATCCAACCCGTATATGTGTTGCTCTTGCAAATTCTAAAGATAATTACTCTGTTGACGAGAACGGGAAACCAACAAATTATTGCACAGAAAAGCATATCCTGGGAGTTGAAATACACAAATTTGTTAAACGTGATGTAAAACGCTTACGCGATAGACTAGCATAAGGAAACGATGAATGAGGTTGTAGACATTGCTTTCATTGCAGCAAAAGTTGCAGCGATGAAGGATGAAAAGGCGAGAATGATTGTTGGTGGAGCATCATTGGTTTATACTGTTTCGCAGATAGCTCGCTTTAAGGCTATGATAGTTGAGTTTTCTCAATTATGCAACTACATTGTTTATGTTGCTAGATTGAGAGGTTGTTACACACAAGAAGAATATAACCTGGTTATAGAGTGTCAACACCACATTGAAGAGTGTAATCAGCAAATCGCAAAGCATGGTACTATGACAATTCTAGATGGTATATCGCTACTTATCGATGGTCTAAGTAGTCTCAACAAGAAATAAATAAGGATCTCACCCAACACAAAGCAGAGGCAAAGCCTCTGCTTTTTTGTTTTTGGGAGGAAAAACAGGACGATGGCAGATTTTTTGATAAATTTTTCACAATCCCCAAACCTTTCCAAACAAGGACTCTCTATACTTACAATGAAGCGACCACAATCGCACAAGTAAACCTGTGTTAAACAAATAAAAATTGTGGCATCTCGGTCCTGTGGCGTTGTATGAAGAGTTTCAGGAGAGTATCTAATTGAAAACATAAATAATATAAGAGTCTATTTAACAAGATGTTAGATAGACTCTTTTGTTTAACCGATAGTACATTTCACATAATTCCAACTATAAATCGGGAGTATTTTCACATTTTACCCATATAAAATACCCCAACATTTCACATAATTCCAACTGATTTTGGGGTATATTTTCACATAATTCTAATTATTCACCTGTGTTTTCGTGAGTTACTTGGTATATATAGTATTAACCAATACCTTATATACTATGAGTACAATAACAATTTCTTTTGCCGTTAGAGAGAGTAAAGCCAGAACCAGTGGAGAAGCTCCTATTCAGGCACTTTTAACACAGAATGGTGTACGAGCGAGCTTTAGCACGGGTAAAGCTGTACATCCTTCCGAGTGGGATCGTAATCGACAACGAGTTAGGAGTAAAGAGCCAGAAGCAATAGAGATAAACAGATATTTGGATGCAATCCGAGCGAGGTTGTACTATCTCGAAAAGGTCCTAATTGATAGGGATATAGGTGTATCGCCACAGCTATTGCGTGATGCGTATCTCGATAGGTTGGATTGTTTGAAGGAGTGGACCCTTATGAAGGTTGTAG
>JAFYXB010000030.1 GCA_017546345.1 Alistipes sp.
CACAGTCGCGTATCACCTTCAAACACTATGGTAAGTATGCCCAGAACTTCGTGCGCCATATCGCAGCTGAGCAGCGCAATGGACGAAGTGCTGCCGAGGTTGTCGATGTTGCGCGATATATGCGTGCAAAGAGTTTCGAGTTCAACAACGAGCATCCCAACAACGACTCGATCATCCGCGATATCCGCATTATGGCAAATGGCGAGATTGATATCGACGTAGCAACTATCAGTGGTATGCGTAGCGAGTATCGTCAGGCATCGTCGCAGAGGGGTAAGCAGCAGAGAGGAAAACAACAGAGAGGCAAGCAGCAGAAGGGTGGTGCTAAGAATACGGCGCGTCACCACTCCTATAAGTAGCCTTGATAGGATAACAACGAAGATTAATAAAAGTCACTTAAAGGATAATGAAGAGATTGTTTTTTGCGGTATTTTTTGCCGCTACACTACTTAGTGCGTGTGGTGATGCTGGTCGTGGCGTAGCAACACGTATTTCGGGACGATTTGTTGGTAGCAACGTAGATACAGTATATCTCGAGCGTGTGTCGGATAACTTTACAATGCCCGAGCGTATCGGTGCGCAGGCTCTTGCCGATGATGGCGCCTTTAGTTTCGAGTTTGGTGTGGAGCGAAACCTCTCGCCACGCTTCTATAAGTTGTCGTTCTCGGGTAATACTCGCCCTGTTACGTTAGTCGTTAAGGCTGGCGATCAGATCGAGTTGGAGTCGGCTGGCGACATATTCATCAACTATCGTGTAGCGGGCTCTGATGAGTCGGCGCTAATATGTGAGTTTAACCACGCCTACTTTGGTGCTTGCGACCGCTTGGCGCGTATTGCTGAGAATATCTCGACAAGCAACCGCACGATGAGCGAGTTGGAGTTGCAGGCTTATCGTACGGCACAAGAGGCTATCCAGGCTCAGTTGCGTTTTGTGGGCTCTAATCAGGGTAGCTTGGCATCGTTCTACGCTGTGCGTCACAATGTCGCAGAGCAGTATATCCCTCAGTTGGCGGGTTATGGTGTAAATGTAATCCACTATCGTGCAGTGCTCGATGGTCTGTTGCGTAGCTATCCCGATTCGCCATATATCGCTGTTGTGGAGCGCGAAATTGCCGAGATGGATGCTGCTGCCGAGCTTAGCGAGCGTGTGGAGATGGTGTCGTATCCCGATTTGGAGTTGGAGGATATCTACAAAAAGAGCCACTCGCTATCGTCACTCGATGGTAAGGTGGTATTGCTCTACTTCTGGTCGTCATCTAATGCGGTGTGCAACAACCTTAATGCCGAGCTTAAGGCGCTTTATGAGCGTTACTCGAAGCGAGGTTTTGAGATCTACCACGTCTCGGCAGATGCAGATAAGGCAACATGGGTTGAGGCTGTGCGTCAGCAGCGCCACCCCTGGATCTCGGTATATGGTGGGGATAAGCCCGAAGTATTTACACTATACAACATAACGCAGATTCCAGCCTCATATCTTATCGATAGGGATGGTAATATCGAGCCTTGCAACTACACTATCGAGCAGCTCGAAGCAAGACTAAAGAGTGAGTTGTAGCCTATGATCTATTTCGTATCGGATCTACATCTCGGTGCAGGTGATGCTCAGCAGGCACAACGTACGGAGCGTGCCTTCTGTCGTTGGCTCGATAGCGTGGCAGAAGATGCACGTGCCATATATCTTATGGGCGATATCTTCGACTTCTGGTTTGAGTATCGTGGCGTGGTGCCCAAGGGCTTTGTGCGTACGTTGGGACGCCTGACCTCACTTGCGGAGCGTGGTGTCGAGATACATCTCTTCATCGGCAACCACGATATGTGGTGCGGCGACTACTTCGAGAAGGAGTGTGGTATTAAGATGCACTTTGCGCCCGAGATTGTTGAGTTGTGTGGCCGTAGCATGCACTTGGCTCATGGCGACAATATGAATATCGCTAAGCAGTATGCTCTGCGCCTGATGAATGGCTTTTTCCGCTCATCTACGGCGCGTTGGCTCTTTAAGTGGTTTGTGCACCCCGATATTGCTATGTCGTTTGGCGCGTGGTGGAGTGGTAAATCGCGTAAGAGTCACAGCAAGGAGCATCTATCGCCCGCAAACCTTGGATTTCTTATCGACTATGCGCACGAGCATCATGCTAAGAATGAGGGTGTGAAGACATATATTTTCGGCCATATGCACCTGCCCTATGACTATCGAGATGAGCAGCTACGAGTGCTGTTTATGAGCGATTGGTCGGGTCGTGAGGCAACCTATATTGCTATGAACGAGGCGGGAGAACTACAACTTAAAACTTTTGAAATCTAATGAAACAGTATCACGAACTACTGAATAAAATCCTGACTGAGGGTGTCGTCCGTGACGACCGCACAGGCACAGGCACAAAGGGTATTTTTGGTTATCAGATGCGTTTCCCGCTCTCGGAGGGCTTCCCTCTGCTTACCACCAAGCGTGTCTATTTGAAGGGTATCATCCACGAGTTGTTGTGGTTCTTGCGTGGCGATACCAATATCAAATACCTCGTCGAGAATGGTGTTCATATCTGGGATAGCGATGCCTATCGCTACTACAACGAGCTTTGCGTAAAGCATGGTGTACTGCCCGTGGATATGGATACGTTCCTCTCGGCTGCGGGTGTGGAGTCACCTATCGAGGGCTATCGTTTTGGCGATTTGAACCATGTCTACGGCTATCAGTGGCGTAACTGGCCTACGGGTGATGGCAACACTATTGATCAGATTACAAAGGTTATTGATACCATTAAGAAGAACCCATCGTCGCGCCGTATGATTGTATCGGCATGGAACGTGGCCGATGTCGAGGATATGGCTCTGCCCCCTTGCCATACGATGTTTCAGTTCTTCGTGGCCGAGGGCAAGCTATCGTGTCAGCTATATCAGCGTAGTGGTGACACCTTCCTTGGTGTGCCATTCAACATTGCGTCGTATGCTCTACTTACGATGATGATTGCCCAGCAGTGTGGTTTAGAGGTAGGTGACTTTGTCCATACTTTGGGTGATGCACACCTCTATCTCAACCATTTAGAGCAGGCTAACGAGCAGCTCTCGCGCGAGCCACGGGCATTGCCACGCATGAAGATTAATCCCGATGTGGAGTCGATTTTCGACTATAAGTACGAGGATTTCGTGTTGGAGGGCTACGATCCTCATCCAGCTATCAAGGCGCCACTATCATTCTAATATACAAAATACAAAGGGCAATCCAATCGGATTGCCCTTTGTATTTTATATCAGCAATGTTCTATCGCTTTCTGTCGTATGTGAGGAACTCGAATGGATACTCATACTCCTCGCCACGCTCATAACGCTCAGAGGCAACAAGCTCCCACTTCGAAAAGTCGATCTCGGGGAATGATGTGTCACCCTCGTAATCCTTATCTACGCGTGTGATGTACATTCTATCGACCTTATTCAAGGCCTCGGCATAGATTTGTGCACCACCGATAACGAAGATCTCGGTATCGCCCTCGGCCATAGCAATAGCCTCCTCCAAAGAGTGGGCCGTGAGTGCTCCGTCGAAGTTGCGCTCAGCACGTGTGATGACGATATTTGTACGCTTGGGCAGAGGCTTCGAGCCGAGTGACTCGAAGGTCTTGCGACCCATCACTACCGCGTGACCTGAGGTCGTAGTGCGGAAGAAGCGCATATCCTCCTTGATGTGCCAGAGCAACGCATTCTTATCTCCAATAACGCCATTGCGTGCAATGGCAACAATTATACTTACCATAGTAGTCTTCAATAGTTTAGATCTTACTTCTTCTTCGCGCGTAGCTTCGTAACACCGTCGATAAAGCAGAGTGGGTGCGTAGGAGCACCTGGCAACCACAAATCGACGTGATACTTATCCAAGAACGATCTATCTACCGCAGGGCTATCGGCATACAAACCACCCGAAATCGCCTCCGAGCCGCAGACGATAAGCACCTTTGGTTTAGCGATCGAGTTGTAGCAGATATCTAAAGCCTCGGCCATATTCTGGCTGATAGGGCCAGAAAGAACAAGACCGTCGGCATGACGTGGAGATGCCGTGAAGCCCACACCATAGCGACCAAAGTCGAAGTTCACATTGCCCGTAGCACCAAGCTCCATCTCTACCGAGTTGTCGCCACCTGCCGATACCTCGCGTAGCTGCAAGGCGCGACCAAAGAGCTTCGAGATCTCGGGACGGATGCTCTCGCTATTGAAACAAGGCTTGGTCTGTCCTGCCATAACGATAAGGTCCTCGCGGCGTGTAGCAGCGAGACGGTGCTCGTTCGTAAAGCGTATGTTGCGAGGTGCGCACTTAGCACACTCGCCACAGAAGAGACAACGACCCATATCCAATGTTAGGGGCGATACGGTGATAGCCTTCGTAGGACATATTGCTGCGGCACGCTCCAAGTCGCTCTTATCGTTGGTGAGCGTAAGCTGTGGGAAGCCGCGGAACTCCTCGGTGAGCGTCACGCCATCGAGGTTGGGTATATACTGCCAGCCGTGGCTGCGTAGAATCTTAAGTTTTCCAAAAAGCATAACTTATACTCCTATTTTATGAGTCGCACTACAAGTCGTGACCGCAGTATGACAGGTTAAAACTCTTATTGTTGATAGGGAAGTCCGAGATACCCTCCGAACGTACGGCAATAGCCAAGCCGAGCCAGTTGTGTACGCTGGGGTCCTTAATCTTGTACTTCGTAATGCGACCCTCGGCATTGGTCAATGCTACGTGGCATATCTCACCGCGCCAACCCTCGACAAACGAGAAACTGAGAGCATCGGCCTTGAACTGTGCATTGTAGTTAGGCGCAGGAAGTTTACCCGAAGGGCGATACGATGCCAGTGCCTGCTCGATATAGTCGGCACTCTGCACCAACTCGTCCATGCGTGTTGCAAGACGCGACATAACATCACCATCGTGCTTCAAAACGGGCTCGTGTGCCACGCCCGAAGCGTAGAATCCCGAAGGGTGTGTGCAGCGAATATCGCGCTTAAGACCGCTCGAACGTGCTGCCATGCCGACACCACCGATACGCTTCATATCCTCGCGAGGTACAAGACCGCACTGCTCGAAACGTGCAAGAAGTGTCTGTGACTGGAGAATGTCGCTGCGTAGCTCCATATAGCGGCGGCGTACATCGGCAACATTACGACGTATGATCTCGACCTTAGCCTCGGTCAAGGGGTGATTTGTACCGAAGGGGCGGATAAGGCTCTTACCAAAGCGGTTGCCGCACCAAGCCTGTGTAGTGTTGATCGTAACAGTACGCAGGGCCTCGCAAGCTACCTGATAGAGCTGGAAGCCGATATCAGTAGCCAAAGCTCCAGTGTCGGCAAGGTGCATAGCCATACGCTCCAACTCGATGCCGATGAAGCGCTCACGCTGTAGATGCTCATCAATCTCTGTGTCCATAAGCTTCTCGCTAAGCTCGGCATAGGCTGTTGTATGTGCTACGGCGCTATCTCCGGCAATAGACTCTGCGATAAGCGTTTGACGAAGGCGGTTATCGCTCTTTACCATCTCGGTCTCGACGCCGCGATGCTGATAGCCGAGGGCAATCTCGAGGTGGAGCACCTGCTCGCCATTACAGATAAAGCGGAAAGCACCTGGCTCGATGATACCCGCATGGATAGGGCCTACGTTTACCTCGTGGAGCTCCTCGCCCTCCATCTCGTAGAAGGGGTAGCTATCCATCGTAGAGTTGCGGTCACGGCGGTCATGCGAGAAGCGCAAAGGCTTGAGCCATGGGTGGTTGTCGAAAGGTATGCCATAGAGCTCGTGCATCTCACGCTCGAAGGGGTGGAAGGCCTGGTGGATAGCTGTAAGTGATGCCAAGCCCGAAGCGTAGTAGTCGGGAACGAACGAGGTGATAAGCACATCGCCCTGCTCATCGTCGAGCAAGAGCATATAGAACTTAAGACCATTCTCGGTCTCGGTTGCGAAGTAGTGTCCCACGTGGTAACGCTCCTGGGTCATACGCTCCTTGAGGTCGTTATAGAGCTCAACATACTCTACAACGGGAATATCGGCCAAGGCTACGGCCGAAGCGGTATTCTTTGTTCTTAGGTATAGTTCCATATTATTAGCCGATATTTACAATTTTATCAATTGCCTCGCTCAAGAAGTCGGGCTGCCACAAGCCGAGCACGATAGCTACAACCAGAAGTACAGCTGCCGAATAGGATAGACGGCGATTAACCTCCGAGAGGTGCAACTTATCCTGATTGCTATGGTAGTTAAGGCGTAGTGCGCGCAACCATATAGAGTAGATAACCACGCACATAAGAATAAGCATCACGGCGAGTAGCCACCAGCTACCCATCGATACCACCTCGCTAAAGATCATAACCTCGCTAATGAAGAGTGGCGATGGAGGGAAGGCCAAAAGAACAAGTGTGCCGATGTAGAAGCATAGAGCTCCCGTACGGTTGATATTGAGGTAGTTGCCGATACGGTTGATTCTATAGCTATCGTAGATGTGGCGGATGATACCTACCTGGAAGAACATCGAGCTCTTGACAAACGTGTGGCATACAACGTGGAACACTGCAGCCCACAAAGCTACACCGCCGATACCCATACCGATAGCAACAATACCCATATTCTCAACGGTAGAGTATGACAAGAAACGTTTGTAGTTGTTCGTGCGGCGTAGGAACATAGCACCTACGGCCAACGAGAGGATACCGATGAGGATAAGGACGTGGCGGGCCCATGCGAACACCTCGCCTGCAGCCGAGAAGAGCGTGTAGATACGCATAATAGCCAAGAAACCTGCATTGACCAACGCCGTAGAGATGAACGCCGAAGCGGGGGCAGGAGCTGCATAGTTAGCATCGACACCCACGGTATAGAGTGGGAAGATCTCCATCTTACAGCTATAACCTACGACGATAAGCAAGAATGCAACCTTCAAATAGAGAGGGTTACCCAATTCGATAACCTCGCGTAGCGATGCGTAGTCCAATTCGCCGTGCTGCGCGACGGTCGAAAGTAGCAAGATGCCGAGGTAGGCCATAGCGATACCTGTTGAGCATACGAAGATATATTTCCATGTAGCCTCGAGCGACTGGCTAAACTCTCGGTGGTAGATAATACCTGCCGAGCAGATTGTCGTAGCCTCCAAGAATACCCAAGTCATAGCCACGTTATCAGAGTAATATACGCATGTGATAGCTACGGCAAGAAGCATAAGGAGCGTGTAGTAAGTCTTGTACGATGTTGTGCTTACATCCTCAGCCTTGAGATATGACGATGAGTGCAAGAGCGCAAAGCCGAGCACGAGGGTCATAAGTGCATGGAAGAGTACGGCCAACGTATCGGCACGGAAGATTTGTAGCATAACGCTGTCGATGCGGCCGAAGACCAACAAAAGGGCGATAGCCGCAACGTTTGTTGCGAAGAATATACCTGCAACAACGTTTGTAGCCCTCATGCTACGTAGCACAAGTGGTGAGAGGGCTAGAAGTGTTGTGAGAATGAGAAATATTAACATTGCATCAATCTTTAATCGAGGTTAGAGCATCCGACTCATCGGTGTGAATATCGTCGTCCACACGACGGAGGAACATACCGAGGATAAGTATCGAGATAAGGATATCGAGCATGATTGCCAAGTTGATAAGCATTGGCAACTCAACACCTATAGCCATCGAGAAGAGGAATACACCATTCTCGATGATGAGGAATCCTACGAGGTGCGCGAAGATACGACGACGCGATACGATGAGGATAAGTCCCGAGAGTAGGGCGTAGAGCGCCACACCGAAGAATATCATATCGGTACGGTCGTCAGCCATGTAGTAGGTGATCGTGCAGCTGGCAACCAATGCAATAATCGACATCACCAACGAGCCAAACTGCGACGACGAGGTGTGGATGCGGTTGATCTTCGTTTTGCGGATCACGTGTAAAAGGATTGCTGGGATGGCAATAGCCTTGAATACAAGGGTCTCGATAGTGATAAAGCCCATCTCCACGGGGTGGAACTCATGCATGCGCACGAGTGCGATACCGAAGAGTAGCAGACCCTGAGCAGTCAAAATGGTTGTATGACTGCGGAAACGCTCGGCTATGGCAAGATAGATGAGCGTGAGCACATATAATATGATGAGTGATAGTGTCATACGCTATACTAGATTTCGATGTTTTGGATTAGCAAGAAGCCTGTGAGCAATACAAGTGCCGACATCGCAACGATAGTGAGGATGAAGGTTGTATTACGAGTGAGCTTGTTACGTGCGCGGAACGACTCGACAACGCCAATGGCGATACCCGTGCCGAGAATTGCCAACGGTGCTGCAAACCACCAGTGGAAGCAGAAGGCTACCGACACGGCATTGGCTGCAATGATAGCGAAGATACTATTCTTAAGCCAACCAGCGATGTGAATCATAGCCATATCGATACCCGAGTAGTCAAGACACATAACCTCGTGGATCATCGTAAGCTCAAGGTGAGTGCGAGGATCATCAACAGGTACACGGCCCGCCTCGACAAACATAATTACAACAAAGACATAGGCTACAAGGACGAGAACTACCGTAAGGTTCATGTCGAGGTCGCGTGCCATAGAGAAGATCTCGGCAAACGACGAGTAGCCACAGAAGAGAGCGAGTGTTGCCATACCCATCATCAACGCAGGCTCGACCAAGGCGCCATAGAGTGCCTCACGTGCTGCACCCATACCCTCGAACGAGCTACCCGTGTCGAGTGCTGCGAGGATAAGTGCTGTGCGCGAAAGAGCCAACAGATAAGCAACGAGGATGATATCGCCGTGGAACGAGAGCATAGGCTCAAGATTGGCAACGGGGATAAAGAGGAAGGCGAGGAGCGCAGCACCAAGATAGACACATGGCGCTATGCGGAAGAGAATGGAGGTAGTAGTTGAATATACCGCACCCTTACGCATCTGCAACTCGACATTATATACGTGCTGGAAGAAGCGAATGCCCTTGCGACCTGCCCACACAGCGCGTGTACGGTTGATGACTCCCGTAATCGAGAGAGCCACAACGATCATTAGTAGCGTATTTAGAAGTTTTATCAACATAACGTTCGATGTTTATCTGAAATTTACAATATGCCGACAATGGTGAATACAAGCACAGCAACGAGGAATACCAAAGCGAAGGTGATATACTTGTTTACATGGCCCGTACGTAGGCGCATCACGTTGAGGTTGATGCGGTATAGAAGTGCTACCCACCAGCGACCAAACAACGAGTCGATCTTATCCTTGTGGCGTACACGATAGTTGTGTGCTGTGGGGAATATCTCCGACTTCTCCACCGAGCGACCATCTACCGTATCCTTCATCAACGACTTAGCGATATTCTCCAAGCCCTCTGAGTATGACTCACCTGTATACTGCATACGAGTATTGAGCGCGGTGAAGCCACAACCCCACGTAGGACCATACTCTACCTCGCGAGTGCTCTGTGCGCGACGCTTGAGAAGATAGAGCGCAACTACGATTGCAACGAGGGCGAAACCTACGCAGCTAAGTGCTGTGAGCGTGGGCTCGAAATGACGAATAGCGATAGAGTGATCAGCACCCGTAATAGCCTCAGCAACAATGGTAATAGGGCGGATGGCGATCTGTGGCAAAAGACCGACGAAGAGGATAAACATCGCAGGGATAGCCATAGCTGCGATACGCAAGTTGTCCACCTCGCTACTCTCGGCAACGTGTGTCGAGCGAGGTGAGCCAAGCATAACCGTTCCGTAGAGCTTAGTGAAGGCTAAAACAACGATACCTCCGATAAGCGATAGGGCGATGATTGCTGCAACTGAATATAGCACCTCGTGGCCATCGCTCACACCGTTGAACATGCCGATATAAATGAGCAACTCCGAAACAAAACCGTTGAGAGGAGGTAGTGCGCAGATTGCCACCGTAGCAAACAGCATAAGGATTGCTGTTACGGGCATATGCTTTGCAAGACCACCCATCTGGTTCATCGCCGTAGTATGAAGCTTCGAGTAGATATTACCAGCGCTGAAGAACAACAAACTCTTGAAGAGTGAGTGGTTTACGGTATGGAGCAAAGCACCACACATGCCGCACATACCGATAAGGTTGCTACCTGCGGCGTGGCCTACAGCAGCAACACCCAAACCGATGAGTATCACACCGATATTCTCGATACTTGAGTATGCCAATAGGCGCTTTACGTCGTTCTGCATAGCTGCCAAAATAACACCCCAAATACCTGTGATAATACCCGAAAGCAGAATAACCAAGCCAATAGAGTAGAGCAACTCGATATTGTGGTCAATAGCTTGCATAAGGCGGATAATACCGTAGATACCCGTCTTAATCATCACACCCGACATTATTGCCGATACGTGTGAAGGTGCTGCTGGGTGTGCCTCAGGAAGCCAGATGTGCATAGGGAAGATACCAGCCTTCATACCGAAACCTGCGAAGAGGATGAGGAACAAAGGCATAGGCGCAGCCCACTTGAAATATGCCTCGATGGCCGAGAAGTTTGCCGAGCCGGTTGTAGAGTAGAGCATCGCAAAACCTGCAACAAGGAACATAAAGCCGATGTGCATCATCACCAAGTAGTTGAGTGCTGCGCGACGTGTCTCGTGGCGGTCAGCCTCAAAGAGGATGAGGATGAACGATGCGATGGTCATTAGCTCCCAAGAGAAGAGGAACGAGAAACCTCCGCTCGACATCACTACGAGCATCATTGACACTACGAGTAGCACCAATGCTGTGTAGTGTAGCGAGATGTGTGCTGGCGAGAAACGCTTAAGGTAGCCCTCGACATATCCCTTCGAGTAGAGCGTTGTGGCTACTGCTGCCACCGAGATAATGATTAAGAAGAGCGATGATAGCTTATCTACCGAGATATGCTCCGCTCCGAATAATGGCGTGATAAAGGTTGCGATTTCTACCTTTCCACCCAAAAAGGCCATCACTGCGAGGGTTATGGCCGCACATGCGGTTAGGGACACAATACCCGTTGCAACCCACACCTTGCTGCGTAGTGGCGCAAGGTAGATAGCTGCAATGAGTAGTACCGTAACCAATAAGGCATAAAGATACATAACTTTGATGTTGAGCTAGTTATAGTTTTTAATTATTCGATTAAAGCGAATTGACCGTCGATGTTATCACCGTGGCAACAACGGCTGCTGTTTCGGTACGAAGGCGCTGTTTGCCGAGGCTGATAGCTCGAAAGCCATTTTGGAGTGCAAAGGTAATCTCTTCCTTCGAAAAATCACCCTCTGGACCGATTAAAATTAGCACATTACCCCCTTTTTCTATCATATTTCCCAAATATGCTCTCTCGCCGAGCTCATCGTTGCAGTGTGCGATGAACTTTTGACCATTAAACTCGCGAGCGATGAGCTCACGCACCGAGGTCAGTGGATTGAGCACAGGGTGGTATGCTTTTAGTGACTGCTTGACAGCCGAGGTGATTACCTTCTCCTCTCTTTCGGGTTTTATCTGTCTGCGCTCGCTGTGGTCACACTCCAGGGGTGTGAACTCCGAAACGCCCACTTCGGTAGCTTTTTCCAAAAACCACTCGAAACGGTCGATATTTTTTGTTGGGGCTACGGCCATATGTAAATTGTAGGGTAGCTTCTCGTATTCTGGAGTACTCTCTACGATCTCTACTTCGCAGTGTTTAGCGTTGTCATTCACTATCTTACAGCGATGCATGGTGCCTCGACCATCGGTCAAAAAAAGCTCCTCGCCACATCTCATTCTTAGTACTTTTGTACAGTGTTTTGACTCCTCCTCCGAGAGAGTGTGTCGCGGAAATGAAATTTCCGGTGCATAAAATAGTTGCATTCCTCAATAATTTTTTAACTTTGCGCAAAGTTAATAAAATAATACGAGAGATGAAACGACTTTTACTATTATCGTCATTAATGTTTACTATGACCTTGAATCTTTCTTCTTGCACAAGCGAGGAGGTTGTCGCAACGAACAATCCTCTGCTCGAGGAGTGGAACACCGAGTTTGGTATCCCTCCTTTTGACCAAATTCGCACTAAGCACTACGAGCCAGCTTTCGAGGCTGCTATGCAGATGCACAACGAGGAGATTGAGGCTATCGTAAACTCTGCGGAGGAGCCTACCTTCGACAATGTTATCGTGGCTTTGGATCGCGCAGGTCTTAAGCTCGCCGAGATCAACCTTCTTTTCGGTATGATTTCAGCATCGGATCTCGATGCCGAGATGCAGGAGGTGCAGAATAGTATGATGCCCCGCTTGGAGCAGCACTACAACTCTATCATGCTCAATGACGCGCTTTTCCAGCGTGTTAAGAGTGTATATGAGCGTCGTAATGAGTTCGAGCTCGATGAGGTGCAGCTTCGTTTGGTAGATAAGATCTACAACAATTTCGTTCGTTCGGGTGCTTTGCTCGAGGGTGAGGCTAAGGAGCGCCTTATGGCTATCAATGCCGAGCTTACAGCGCTCAACATTCGCTTTGGTAACAATCTTCTCACGGAGAATGGCTCGTTTATGTTGGAGCTCAACGCTTCACAGGTAGAGGATCTTCCTGAAGGTGTTCGCAATCAGGCTAAGGAGGCAGCTGCAGCGGCTAAGAAGGGTGGATATGTCTTCACTCTTGATAAGCCAAGCATGCTACCTTTCCTCACATACTCATCAAACCGCGATCTTCGCCGTCAGCTCTATAACGGCTACTTGAATCGTTGCAACAACGATAACGAGTACGACAATAAGGCGCTTATCGAGGATATGGCACGTTTGCGTGTCGAGAAGGCTCACTTGCTCGGCTTCGATAGCTATTCGGCTTATGTTACCGATGCTCAGATGGCAGGTACACCTGCTGCGGTATACACACTTCTCAACGAGATTTGGGAGCCAGCACTCGAGTCAGCAAAGCGCGAGCTTGAGGATATGAAGGTTATGTTCGAGAAGGATTATCCAGGTGAGACCTTCGAGAGCTCGGATTGGTGGTACTACGCCGAGAAGGTGCGTAAGGATAAGTATCAGCTTGATGAGGAGGCCGTACGTAAGTATCTATCGTTGGACAACGTGCGCGATGGTATGTTCTACTTGGCTAACCGCCTCTATGGTATCACATTCCGTCCTATTGCTGCTCCTCGCTACCACAAGGAGTGCACCGTATATCAGGTTCTTGACCACGATCAGTCACACCTCGGCGTATTGTACCTCGATCCCTATCCACGTAAGTCGAAGAGCGGTGGTGCATGGTGCGGCTACTTCGCTGAGCAGCGCTACGACGATGGCGTGCGTGTAGCACCTGTTGTAGGTATCGTTTGCAACTTCACACCTCCTGTAGGTGATACACCTTCGTTGCTTACATTCGACGAGGCTGAGACTATGTTCCACGAGTTTGGTCACGCTCTCCACTTCCTCTTTGCCGATGTACGCTACCGCTCGTTGGCCGAGGTTGAGGGTGACTTCGTAGAGCTTCCTTCTCAGATTATGGAGAACTGGGCATTCGAGCCAGAGATTATGAAGGAGTACGCTACACACTACAAGACTAAGGAGATTATTCCTGATTACCTCATCGAGAAGATTCAGAAGGCGTCGCTCTTCAACCAGGGCTTCACAACTACGGAGCTTTGTGCAGCTGCGCTTATCGATATGGATATTCACACTATCGAGACAGCAACCGACATCGATGTAAATGCTTTCGAGAGCTATAACCTCGCAACACGTCGTGGCCTTATCCCTGAGATTGCACCACGCTATCGCTACACCTACTTCGCCCACATCTTCAATGGTGGCTACTCTTCGGGCTACTACTTCTATCTCTGGGCTGAGGTTCTCGATAAGGATGCCTTTGCAGCATTCAGCGAGTGCCGCGATATCTGCGATAAGGATCTAGCACACAGCTTCCGCTATGACATCTTGGCACAGGGTGGTCAGCGTCCAGGTATGGATATGTACCGCAAGTTCCGTGGTGCCGATCCCGATAAGTTGCCTATGCTTAAGGCACGTGGTCTATGGCGCAATCCCGAGGCTGAGGCTGCCGCTGAGGCCGAGGTTGTCGCAGATGTAGAGATGGAGGAGGATGAGGAGCTAGAGGCTATCGAGCCTGGTCAGGCGCTACGTCCTTCGATTAAGAAGTAATAATAGCCCAAATAGGGGTGCAATACCTATTTTATAATAGAAATAGAGAAGAAAACCTAAATAAATTTTTTATGAGAAAAGTAACAGTTATTATGTCAGCATTGACTTTGGCTCTTGCAGGATGCAACACTTCGAATGTTCCCGCATCACTCGCAGGCAACCCATTCGTAGAGGAGTGGAACACTCCCTATCAGACACCTCCATTCTCAAAGATTAAGCTCGAGCACTACGAGCCCGCTATCGACTACGCTATCGAGTTGAATCGTCAGGAGGTTGAGGCTATCATCAACAACCCCGAGCCTGCAACTTTCGAGAATACTATCGTTGCTATGGAGCAGGCAGGCCAGCTCCTTGCACGCGTAACAGGCGTATTCTTTGTGCTTAACGGTAGCTGCACATCTGACGAGATGCAGCAGATCGCGCTTAACATCACTCCTAAGCTCACAGAGCTCTCTAACGACATTGCCCTCAACCCAGAGCTCTTCGCTCGTGTTAAGGCTGTTTACGATCAGCGTGAGAGCCTCGACCTCGACAATGAGGATCGTCAGCTCTTGGAGAATAGCTATAAGGGCTTCGCTCGTTCAGGCGCTTTGCTCGAGGGTGAGGCTAAGGAGCTCTACCGTCAGTACACATCGGAGCTTTCACAGCTTACTTTGACCTTCGGTCAGAACGCTTTGGCTGCAACTAACGCTTTCTCGCTCAACATTACAGACGAGGCTAAGGTTGCTGAGCTTCCCGACTTCGTGAAGGAGGGTATGGCTGCTGAGGCTGCAGCACGTGGCCAGGAGGGTTGGACTCTTACGCTCCACGCTCCCAGCTATGTACCTTTCATGACATACTCTACACAGCGTGACCTTAAGGAGCAGCTCTACCGCGCTTACAACAGCCGCGCCGTAGGTGGCGATGCTGACAACATGGAGAATATCCGTCGTATCGCAGAGTTGCGTCTTAACATTGCTAACCTCCTCGGTTACAACTGCTATGCAGACTACGTATTGGAGGATCGTATGGCCGAGAGCACTCCTACTGTTCAGGGCTTCCTCAACGAGCTTCTCGACGCTACTTACAGCTACGCTAAGAAGGATGTTGATGCTATCGCAGCTTATGCTAAGTCACTCGGTATGAATGAGAAGTTCATGCCATGGGATTGGGCATACTATAGCGAGAAGTACAAGGAGGAGAAGTATGCTATCAACGACGAGCAGATTAAGCCTTACTTGCAGCTTGAGAGCGCTAAGGAGGCAGTCTTCATGCTTGCGGGTCGTCTTTATGGTCTTACATTCACTGAGGCTCCTGAGATCGAGGTTTACCACCCCGAGGCAACTGTTTACGAGGTTAAGGACTCTACAGGTGAGGTTCTTGCTATCCTCTACCTCGACTTCTTCCCACGTGAGTCTAAGAATCAGGGCGCTTGGATGACTGAGTTCCGTGGTACTAAGGTTGTAAATGGTGTTGAGGAGCGTCCTTTGATCTCGCTCGTTATGAACTTCACTAAGCCTACAGCGACAACTCCTTCATTGCTTACATTCGATGAGTTCACTACATTCCTCCACGAGTTCGGTCACGGCTTGCACGGTATCCTTGCTCGCGGTAAGTATGAGTCTATCAACGGTACATCTGTTAAGCGTGACTTCGTAGAGCTTCCATCACAGATCATGGAGTTCTGGGCTACCGAGAAGGAGTACCTCGACCTTTGGGCTAAGCACTACCAGACAGGTGAGTCTATGCCTGCTGAGCTTGTTGAGAAGATCATCGCTGCTAAGAACTACCTCGCTGCATACTACAACGTACGTCAGCTCTCATTCGGTATGCTCGACTTGGCTTACCACACTATCACATCACCTATCGAGGGTGACATCCGCGATTTCGAGCTTAAGGCTATCGCGCCTACACAGGTTACTCCTATTGTTGATGGTATGGCTATGAGCCCTGCGTTCACACACGTATTTAGCGGTGGTTACGCTACAGGTTACTACGGTTACAAGTGGGCCGAGGTTCTTGCTGCTGATGCCTTCTCATACTTCGAGGAGAAGGGTATCTTCAGCGATGAGGTAGCTGGCAAGTTCCGTCACGAGATTTTGGAGAAGGGTGGTCACGAGCATCCTATGACTCTTTACGTGAACTTCCGCGGTCACAAGCCTCAGACACAGGCTCTTATTGATAATATGAACCTCAAGTAATTTCTTGTGATAAGGCAGCATCTGCTGCATCTCAATCGTTGGGCTGAATGGGAAATACATCAAATATGTCCCATCCAGCCCAACTTCTTTATCGTTGCACCATCTGCCACCTTCTGACAAGAAATTTAGTTTCTCGTGATAGTGGCGCATCTGCGTCGCTTCAATCAACGCCACCAATGGGACGTACCTCAAGTACTACCTATCGGTGGCTTTTTCATGTCAGCACCACATCTGCACCACTCTAACAAGAAATTAGTTTCTCGTGATAGTACCACATTTGCACTACTCTGACAAGAAATTAGGGTGTGTAGGTAAAAATGTACCTACACACCCTATCTCTACCTTGCAGCGAGTGTCGTGGATTACCACTTAGGCGTAATGCCGATAAAGATCTCGAAGTTAATGCCGGGCATTGGGCGCGAAAGCACCGAGAGGTACTCCTCATCAAAGAGGTTGTTTATCGTGCCCTTGAGGTTAAAGTCGGCCCAGCGCAAAGCGAGGTTATAGCCGAGGCTAATGTTACTCATATAGTAC
Organism: Alistipes sp.; assembly: GCA_017546345.1. Lineage (GTDB taxonomy): Bacteria > Bacteroidota > Bacteroidia > Bacteroidales > Rikenellaceae > Alistipes. The sequence goes on from JAFYXB010000030.1 coordinate 16,795, forward strand.
TTAGGAAGCTTACCCGTAAGCGATATATCGTTCGAAGACATCGTATAGCGCTCCGAGTAGAAGCACCAATTATATACAAACGACCACTCTCTCCACGTAAGGCGGCCCGAAACCGTTGAGGAGAGTTTGGGGATATATGGCAACTGCTTACCGATAGACTGATCGGCAGGTGAACGCTTCTCGCCATGGTTGATAGAGGGTGTCCACGAGAAGGTGGCATCCATATTCAGAAGCCAATCCTTCGCAAGGTTTACCGAGAGGTGACCATCGACTTCCACTCCATATGCGTGCACATCCTTAACATTCTCGGGCGAGAAGAAGCCCTTGGTCGTAGGCAGCCATATAATCCAGTCGTTGATATAGGAGTCGAACCACGTTGCCGAGCCATTCAGTTTATATTTACCCTCGCTACCCACCTCGAACGATACTCCTGCATCGTAGCTCCAGCCGCTCTCGTGACGTAGGTCGGGGTTACCGCCTGGCAGGAAGTAGAGGTCGTTGAGCGTTGGGAAGCGATAATTGCGCGAGCCTGATGCTTTAAGTATCACATTGCCCGTCTTCGAAATTACATAGTCGATAAACAGCGCAGGAATAAGGGGTGTCCACGTTTTGCCAAAAAGTTCCTCGCGAAGGACTGCTGACACACCAAAGCGATCCGTAGGGCGCCACTTAGCAGATACCGAGCCCGAGAGCTCGATGCGTGCCTGATCATATCCCACGATACCCTTGCCACCATCCTGCAGGATGATATTTTTATCCTTGCTCAGTACAAAGTGCTGATGTGCCGAAAGCGAAGCGGTAAAGAGCCACTTGCGACCAAGGCTATACTCGCCATTCGCCTCGCCATAAATCGTGTTTATCTGGCTGCGAGAGCGCGACATAACGGCCATAATATCCTCGCTCACGGCTCGCTGATAGTCGTATGCCATCCACGTATAGATATATCCCGCGCGTGCCGAACTCTTCCAATTACTTCGCAGATGATCCCACGACAGTACACTACGCACGGTTTGCTCACGTTGGCGGTTATCGAAGTCGGTATCGTCGGCATAGTCTGTAGTAAGCATAGCAAGCTCGCGGTTGGAGTTGATATACCAAACGTTGAGTCCGAAGCGGTCTCCGCTATTGTTCTTATAGTAGACCTCCTGGAGTATATGCAGATCCTTGTACGAACCGCTACGATTTATCTCCTCGGGGTAGTATTGGTCGATGATATTCATATCCTCATCGTAGATATTCTCCTTCTTATCGCGGTTGATATACTTATACTCGTTGGGCGATGATGAGTATGATACGCGTGTCGCAGCCTGCCAGCCACGGCGACCATAGTTGAGTTGCAGATATTCGTCAAAGGTGAGGAATGAGCCTACGCCCTGCACATACTGCAACTTGAAACCCTCCTCCTCGGCAGGGCGCGTTGCGAGCTGCACAGCACCGCCCAGACCGCCACCCGTGCTATTTACCGATGAGGTACCATGCAACAGCGTAGCGTTGTCGATAAAGTGCGAAGGAATCATCGAAAAGTCGGTCATGCCGAGCATCGGGTTGTTGATGCGCATACCGTTCCACGTAACCTGTGTGTGCGATGGCGATGTGCCTCTGAACGACACTGTCGAGAGCGTAGCACGACCATAATTCTTGACGAATATAGGGCTGTTGAATGTTAGCACATCGGCCATCGAAAGTGCGATATTCTCCTTGAGCGACACCGAGTCAATCTTGGTCTGCTGCACACCGATATCCTTTATCGGGCGGTTACCCGTAACCGTTACACCCTCAATATCTATACGACGATCCTGAGCCGAGGCTGTAAGTGTGGCAAATAGAAGCGATAGTATGACAAAAACTCTTCTCATCTTTCAAATATCTATTTCCAGCAAAATGCTCCCGGGATAATACCTACATAAAATTCATCTATCAGCTCACGCTCCGAAGAGTAGCGATAGACTTTGCCCTGCTGCACATAGTCGATAGCATCGGCAATATATACATCGCCACTATCGGGATCAATCGTTAGACCGTAGTACAACGTATCGTTATACTCCAAGAAGGGACGCACAGGTATATGATCTGCCGTAACATCCATCTCCCATACATCGTCATTGAGCCAATATATCTTATCACGCGTGCCATTGAGCTGCACCTCCGAGGGCCAATCTCCAAACTTGAACTTAAACTGCTGTTCGATGGTGAATGTCTCGGCATCGATACGATAGAGCGATGGTGCCTCGTGACCATAGGGTGAGCCTTCATAGCCACCATCCGTTACAGTCCACAATTTATTGTTGCAGTCCATAACCAAAGAGGTGGGCTGAATGCCGACAATAAGTTCATCAACTACCTGATCCGTTTCAGTGTCGATTTTGAGAATTCGGTTTTGGTATGACCAGCAGTTCACATAGAGATACTTTCCATACTGCACCATCTGCTCCGTAGAGCCCGACTCCATGGTCATATTCGGTATGTCGATATAGCCCGTAATCTCATAGCGCTTAGGGTTTACGATAAAGATGCGATTATCCCAAATCTGCGTTACATAGGCCTTCTCGTCAGATATGAAGTGCATGTAGCGTGGCGATGTGAGGTTGGTGATGCGACCGAGCTCCTTGAAGGTGTTGATGTCGATGGCAAAGACCACATGCGAGTTATTCACTATAACCCAACCTACGCCGTTGCGAATAATCATCGACTGCGCCACGTCACCTAACTTCATCGCATTAGCCCTATAAAATATCTCGTTCTGGATGGTTTTGGTTTCGGGATCGTAGTACGAGAGCGTGGCATTTCCATACTGAAAGTTACCCTCATTGCATATAAATAGACCTCGTTCCGAGTTACTTAGCTCGAAATCCTCCTCCAAACCGTACTCCCACTTCATGCACGCAGAGGCACATATAGCAAGGATAAAGATAGATATTCTATAAAGCGTTGTCGCCATACTATTTCTTCATATTATAATCGTAGAAACCAAACACCTCGGTCGATAGCTCTCCCAACCAGCCACTCTTTGCGTTTACAGCCACCTGCACCTTGACAAAATCTATAAATCTAAGGTCTATGGGCTCTCCCTCAAAGTCGATAGCATTCGATAGTTTGAAGTGGTTGGCATTAGCCTCAGCGTTGCCATTTGCTTCGCTTGACAAACGGTCTACTGCGCTCCAGTTATCGACATAGCCCCAATCGTACTCCTCGTTTACCCAATATGAACCGTTGCCCGAGGCGTCGTAGTTGCGGGCCTCAAGACATGTACCCGTAAGCGTGTAGCTATCCGCCTCAATCCAGAGAGGGTAGTAGTACTCTTGATTGTGGTACGTCTTAAGGTAGTCGATCTGACCATTATTACCCATGTTGTCGCTCCACTGCACGGGCATACCCGCTCCCGAGGGGCGATAGTATGTCACAGCGTAGTTCTGTATTGTCTCAGCCTTACCCGTCTCGGATCCTGCCAATTCGTACCATGTATCGTTAGGCAGACCATCGCCATTCTCATCCTGCATAACCCACACGATGCCTGGTTCTGACGAACCCTTGAACGAATTACCGAGGATACCAAGGTCGTAGTCACCTGAATTATCTATACTATGGTCAAAGCCAACGACGATGTAACCGCCAAAGCCTCCGAGTGATACCCAAATAGGGTTGGGCGCTCCATATTTATCCAACTGCGACATGCGCGATTCGGCGTATGCGATAGCCGCCTCGGGGGTTGTCTGCGTGCCGTCGAAACCTCCCGTCTTTAGCTCGTTGATAAACTGTCCAGGGGCGGGTGTGTATTCGTAGACCTTATTCCAATCAGCCTTCGACTCTCCGCTCTTTGCGCGGTAGTAGGCTCCAGCCTCGTATATCGTTATGCTGAATTCGCGATTAAGCGAGACAGTCTTTCCATTCTTCTCGGCTACAGCCGTAGCTGTTACCGTGTAGTCGCCAGCCTCGGTTGCAACAAAGACGAAGTGTGAGTCCGTGCCCACAATCTCTTCCTCTTCACCGACCTGCCAGCTAAACTCCACGCCCTCCGCGCCATTAAGCAGCGAAGGCTCGATAAGGAGTTTGCGACCTACAACCGTGTGGTAGGTATCACGCTCGAACTCCCAGACGAAGGGCATATCCCCTTCAGTGAGTACCTCGATAGCCACCTCGCTCCACGCCTCGCCATCGGCATTGCTTGCCGTAGCACGAAGTCGGTATTCTCCGACTGCCTCGGCCTTAAACGTATAGCTCTCGCCCTCACCGCAGCTATTGCCGTTGAGCGACCAGCTAATAGTCGTAGGTAACGATGTCTCAACGACTGAGGTTGAAAAGATAGCCTCGCTACCCACGACCAAGAGTCGCTCCTTATCTCCGATAATATCAATCGTAGGTATCTCGCGATTGATAACATCGACTCTAAGTTCTTCCATATCCTCGCCTGCTTCGGTTGCTACACGTAGGCTGATGTAGTAGCTGCCAACCTCCTCGCCATAGAAGATGTAGCTACGCTCGGTACCCACAACTTCCTCTTCGATACGCCACTCGAAGGTTGCACCCTCGATATTTTTGTAGTCGGGGGCAAGGCGTACCTCATCGCCCACCTTTACACTGTATAGACCTCCGTTCTCGCCAAGCAAGATCTCGGGTGCTGGATCGGCTATAATCACGCCGTCTCGGTTACAAGACGACGTGATCAAAGCCACACTTAAAAACAAATACTCTAAAACTCTTCTCATCTATATAATTGCTATTATTCTATCGGAAATCGTACTGCAACATCGTCATAAGCGAAATAAGCAGGGATAACCAAACCGTATCTGCCATAGCCTTCGTAGCATGCTACAAGGTTAAACTCCACGCGTACAACCTCGCCAAGAACCGACAAATCCCACTCAGTCCAATCTGTTACGATGCGCTTATCTGTGTTCAAGAGATAGAACTCGGTAGTTGTTGGCTCGGTATCGTCGAATGAGTCATAGCCATAGGCAACAATCTTGAATGTACTCTCGTCGTTGTACTCATACGAGCCTCCGAAGTCGCACTCGCCACGTGTAATGATAGCGTATGCGTAGGTTGTATTGGTTACAAACATGTGGTCAATAACTCGAGCCTCGCCATCCATGAACTGCAAGCCTGGAAGTACGCCCTCAGGAGAGTATATCGTAGCATACTCCTCGGGATCGAGATAACCATACTGCGAGCAGAAGTTCTTTGAGCCATTAGCACCACCCTCGACATTATATGCCTGTAGGTCAATCTGGAATAGGAGGTTGTCGTCAGCAAAATTGTTGATATCCTCATCCGTGCCAACATAGTCCGAGATACCTGCATGGCCAGAAATGCCCCACCATGTATCAATTGTAGGCTTTACGAATGCAAGTTCTGTATTACCCTCGTCATACCACTCGTACGAGCCGTGACCATTGCCATACTGACCGTCACGTGGTATATAGTCAGACCATGTCTCAATCCAAACATAATCCATTTGACCAAGCATAGCATAGTAGAACTCGCACTCGTGTGGTTCAAACTTAGCATCCTCATCCTCGAAAGTGAGTACGCGGAGCGTATAGTTCGCCTCATCATCTCCGCCATGATCAGGCTCTGGATCCTTAAGGTCGCTCTTGCTGATAGTTGTTGCAATACGCTGAGTACCACCCACTACAAAGTCGTTCTTAGGACTTTTTGTCTCGGTAAAGATCTTGCCATTGGCAAAAGTGTAGGTGATGGTAAGCTCCGTACCACCAACCTTGGCGGGGAGAAGTACCATTGCAGCCATAACGCCCTCGTTTGCTGATTGTAGCTGCTTGCCACCCTCGAAGTTGAGCGTAACGCTGCTGCTTGGGTTGCTGGTCTTATCTGTCCACTTACCACCCTCGCCTGCTAAGAAGTCATACTCACGCTCACCTGCGATGGTTATGCCCTCTGTCGAGAGTGTGATGCTGCTAAGAAGTGGCATATCTACATCGTTCGACTTGGTGTCAAACCACAAATAGGCTGTCTTGTGTGATAGGTAGAATGTGCCATACTTATCAAGTTTTGCATAGCCAAAGTCACCATCGTTACCGAGGTTGCCATCTGCTGACTGTGTAGCCAACACCTTGGCATACTCCGAATAGTTTGTCATGTTGTAGAATACGTGGCCGTCACCAACCGTACCAGTACCAGCTTTGAATGAGAAGTAGGCGAGTGATGCGTCGTCTTCCAATGCCTCGCTCTTGCTTGCTCCGAGCCATATACAATCGCCCTTGCTCCAGAGAAATGGAATCTCGGACGCTGTGGGATTGCCAAACGATGTGCGGCTCTCCTCGGCTGATGAGTAGCCCATGATCACAAGCTCCTCGGCTGAGGTAGCTGCGGTATAGTTATCCTCAAACTCGTTCTGGCAAGCTGTCGCTACGAGTAGTATAGCCAATAAAAATAGAGATTTTTTCATAGTAGAGTACTCATTTTTAATGGTTAATAACGATAGAACATATCCTCCCAAGGCGAAGGCTCCTGGTTGTTGGATGTCTGGTAGCCGCTCTCTACAACTACGCTTACCACCTCGAGCACGGGGCTCGAATAACTCTGAACGCTTTTAGTATGCGCTCTCAAAGAATTTTTAGTCATACTTCTGTTGTGTTAAAAGGTTTGTGAAAAGTCATTCTCCGTAACTGACACAACGAGAGTATGCCCCAAAACGAGCCACCTACGGCATACAATATATGCCGTACCAACATCACCACATGGTGATACTATGGTAACTCCATTTCTCATACGTCACTCGATAAAAAATCAAGTCGCAGACCGCCCATTCGCCGTAGGCATAATCTCGTTATAAACGCTTGGCAGGTCTTCTGACTTGTTCCGCTCTACGATGCCTTCCCAGCCTTGCGACCAGTGACACTTAGATGTCGTAGAGCCTTTTTTAGAACTCACAGCAGCGGGAACTGTATGGGAATCACACCCATTTCCCTTTTAATCTCACTCGGGGCGTCGCCCCACGAGAACCAATGCTTGGCGCAAAGATACAAAAAAAATGTGACTTGCAAGGTGCAAATCACATTTTTTACCTCTTTGAGGGTTATTTTATCCTAGGTAGGATTTGAGAAGAGAGCTTCTCGACGATGTACGCAACTTGCGAATAGCCTTCTCCTTAATCTGACGCACGCGCTCACGTGTAAGGTCGAACTTCTCGCCAATCTCCTCCAAGGTCATCTCCGAGCAACCGATGCCGAAGAAATAGCGGATGATATCCTGCTCACGCTCCGTAAGGATCTCGAGAGCACGCTCCACCTCTGTAGCCAACGACTCGTTGATAAGACCGCGGTCGGCATTGGGCGAGTCGGTATTTACCAATACGTCGAGGAGGCTGTTATCCTCACCATCGGCAAATGGAGCATCTACCGAGATGTGGCGACCTGCAACACGCAATGTGTCGGTAACCTTCTCCTTTGGAAGCTCAAGCTCCGTAGCCAACTCCTCAGCCGAGGGGGTACGCTCGTGCTCCTGCTCGAAACGAGCAAATGCCTTGTTGATCTTATTGAGTGAGCCTACCTGGTTGAGGGGTAGACGAACGATACGTGACTGCTCAGCCAACGCCTGCAAAATAGACTGGCGAATCCACCATACGGCGTATGAGATAAACTTGAAACCACGAGTCTCGTCGAACTTCTCGGCAGCCTTGATAAGACCGAGGTTACCCTCGTTGATAAGGTCGGGAAGGCTAAGGCCCTGGTTCTGATACTGCTTGGCTACTGACACCACGAAACGGAGGTTAGCCTTTGTAAGTTTCTCCAACGCCTCCTGGTCGCCACGCTTGATACGTTGCGCAAGTTCTACCTCTTCCTCTACCGAAATGAGCTCCTCCTTACCAATCTCCTGAAGGTACTTATCCAACGACGCACTCTCACGGTTGGTAATCGACTTCGTAATCTTTAATTGACGCATAAATCTATATCCTCTTACAAAAATTATTCTACAATTTCCTACATATACGCAGGACTACCCCGTTTTGTTTCATCTGGGTTAAACTTTTTTTTACAATTAGGGCGTTGAGTGTGATCTCAACGCCCTAATAACATCGTCTGTATCTTCCGTTTACTCTCTCGGATTGAATATCACAGGCACGATACCCTGATAAGCTACGTTTTTGCCATCCTTGGTTGCTGGCTGCCACTGCGGACAGCTAAGCAATAGGTTGCGCACCTGCTCGTCAAATAGGCGGTGTGGTGTACCATTAATTGTGTTGATTTCGACAACCTCGATATACCCCATATCATTTACGATATATTTCACCACGATATGTGCCCATAGACTTAGATCCTTTATACCGTAGGGGTAGCGAACATAGGCCTGTACCCACTGAGAGAAATTATCTATATCGCCACCGAGAAATGTAGGAAGCGTATCGGGATCACGCTCTACGCGAGGATCGAGCGAGTGAGTGTGGATAACGACTACACCATTCGACGTATCGCCAAGCTCATTCCAATATTTCGTAGTGTTCTCATCGTTTAGCGCAGCTATCATCTTGATTTGCTCGGCAGCAAGAGCCTCTACCTGCTCGGCTGTTGCAGGTCTACCGTCGATTACATACATTGGAGCCTTGTTTTTATCGGTCGCGGGCTTCTCGCCTGAGCGAATAGCCAAGACCACCACATCGGCAGCGCTAAGCTTTGCATCGCCACTCTTCTTCTCTGCGAATGTTGGCTGTGGGGTGGGGCTATCTTTAGGTATCTGGAAGTGTATGGGGAGCATGAAGTTAAGCGATGCTGTTCGACCATTTTGTATGGCTGGTGTCCAACGTGGTGACGATGCCATAACGCGCTTAACCTCATCGGCAAAAATTGTATGTTTCGATTGCAACACCTTAATATCCTCGAGGGCGATATATCCCTCGCGATTTACAATAAACTGCACCAATACCATATCCTCTAAGCCCTTCTCAAGTGCCTCTGCAGGGTAGCGTAGATTCTGCATCACCCAATTTTGGAAGGTGCGAATATCACCACCCATAAACGAAGGCATAATATCGGTTACGATAAATACGTTATCCTCAGCCTCGCTGTTTTTCAGGGCAACGACAATCACTCCGTTAGAAGTATCGCCAAACTGCTCGAATTTGCGCACCTGCTCCTCGCTCTTAAAGATTGTCATCGACTCGATGTCCTCCGACGCAATACGCTTAAACTCCTCGATTGTCATCGCCTTGCCATCGACAATATATAGAGGCTGTTGCTGATTATCAATCGCGAATGTCGATGCGCTGATAGCCATAGTGGCAATCATAATAAAAAGTATACGCTTCATAATCTTTCCTAAGTTTTAATATTAGACAATAGTTTTTTTAGGTAAAGAGCTCTTATTGTTTTCCTGATGCAAAGATAGTGGTTAGATATGCGGTAGCCTAATTTTTAAGGTTAAAGAGTGTTAAGAGAAATGTTAAATAGTGTTAAAACGCCACACGGCAAGGTATGAGCTACGCTTATTTTCGCTACCTTTGTACAACGAAAAACTTAGAAGTATGAATAAGTCGGGCTTCAAAGCTATATCCATGATGGTTGTCTTCTCGTTGGTGCTCCTTGCTGCCGTCGAGGCGATATGGGCTGTGCGTACCTATCGCGATATGCGCGAGAGCTACGAGCAGCAGATACGAAGCGTATTGGAGGAGGCGGCATGGAAGTATGCAACAAACTCGCTGAATGGTAATACACTAATAAACATAGGTAACATATCGCGTTTCAACGCCTTCGTTGGTGAGGGTTTGCGTACGGCAGGCCTTACAACCACCTATCGTGTCGAGGTGCTCTCTACTACCGATGCCGATCCTATAGTGATTATGGCAATGGGCGAAGAACCTGCATCAAGTAGTGTGCTGTCGGTAGATAAATATCTCACGCCACTCATTCTACGCCTTAAGGTTACTGATCCGCGTGCCGAGATTTTAGCAAGTATGCGTTGGATATTGGTATTGCAGCTACTCAGTGTTGTCGTACTCGCTGCCACGTTTATATATCTGCTACGCACGCTATTCCTAGCAAAAACGCTCGAGCGCATACGCCGCGATCTTACACACAACATCACTCACGAGCTAAAGACCCCCGTGGCTGCAGCATACGCAGCAACAGATATGCTCCTAAACGATTCGGCATTGGCCGAGGATAGGGAACGTCGCAACGACTACCTTGGAATGATTATCTCGGAGCTACGCCACCTCAGCACGATGATCGAGGAGATACTACGCAGCTCTACCGAGGAGTACAACCGCTCTTCGCTACGTCTGGAGGAGTGCACGCTATTGGATATTGTCGAGGAGTGTCGAGCATCGCTTTCGCTAAAGTACAATGCACGAGAGGTGGTGTGGAGCGTCGATATTGATAGAGAATTAACCCTTGTTGCCGATCGTTTTCACCTCGCGGGGATTGTGAGTGCGTTGCTCGATAATGCTATTAAGTATAGCCCTGAGTCTACGGAGGTAGATATTCGAGCAAAGGCGTGGGATGATAGCGTTGTTCTGGAGATTGCAGATCGCGGTTTAGGTATTGCGCGTTCGGAGCAGCGACGCATATTCGATAAGTTCTACCGTGTATCAATGGGTAATCGCCACGATACCAAGGGATATGGTCTCGGCCTATACTACGTAAAATCTATAGTTGAGTCGCATGGCGGAGAGATCAACTTGGTCTCTACGTTGGGTGAGGGCTCGCGATTTAGTATAAAACTACCGCGTTATGGCAAATAGACATATATTGGTTGTCGAAGATGAGCAGACCTTACGACGTATTGTTGTTGAGGCGTTGGAACGTGCAGGCTATGATGTCGTTGCAGCGGGCGATGGCGAGGAAGGTTTGCGCTTATTTGAGGCGTGTCATGCCGATTTGGTTGTGGCCGATATAATGATGCCACGAATGGATGGCTTCGAGATGGTGCGTCGTATGCGTGCCCGTTATCCCGATACACTATTTCTATTCCTCTCGGCGAGAAGTGGAGCTGAGGATGTTGTCGAGGGCTTCCGTACGGGTGGTCACGACTATCTACGTAAGCCTTTTGCAATGAGTGAGTTATTGATTCGAATCGAGGCTCTTATTTCGCGCCTTGGAAGTGTGGAGGGTGAGGCTACGGAGTATATCTTAGGTGATTACATATTCGATGTCTTACGCTCTACGTTGCGCAATGGTGATATCGTTGTACGCCTATCCTCGCGTGAAGCGGCCATACTACGCTCCTTAGCGGCAAACCGCGGGCGTGTGGTTAGCTCGCGCGCAATGCTTCTTGATTTGTGGGGTGATGATAGCTACTATAACCTACGCTCGCTAAATGTATATATATCGAAGTTGCGCAACTACCTCTCGGCAGATTCAAGCATCGAGATTGTCTCAATTCGAGGTGTTGGCTACAAACTGCAACAATAGATCAATGGTCGTAACAGCCGATTAGCATATAGGTAATGATGCAAAAAGTGGCGCTTTTTGGCGCTAGAAATGGGCGAGAGATTTATTTCTCTCGCTCATATTTTTTGGAGATTTTCCCCTGATTGCTTTGGAGGTACAGATACCATTTTACAAAATCTTTGAAATGCTC
>JAFYXB010000031.1 GCA_017546345.1 Alistipes sp.
ATGCAGCAGGTATCCTCACAGCACGTGGCGGTATGACATCTCACGCAGCCGTTGTTGCTCGTGGTATGGGTAAGTGCTGCGTATCGGGTGCTGGTGAGTTGGAGATCGACTACAAGGCTCGTACAATCAAGGTTAATGGCTTCGAGATTAAGGAGGGCGATTGGATCTCATTGAACGGTTCTACAGGTGAGGTTTACTTGGGTCAGGTAGCTACTCAGGCCGCTAACCTCGATGGCGACTTCGGTCAGCTTATGGAGCTCGCTGGTAAGTACTCTACAATGAACGTTCGCGCTAACGCAGATACTCCACGCGATGCCGAGCAGGCATTCGCATTCGGTGCACAGGGTATCGGTCTTTGCCGTACAGAGCATATGTTCTTCGAGGGTGATCGTATCAAGGCTATCCGCGAGATGATCCTTTCAGACGACGAGGCAGGCCGTCGTGTAGCATTGGCTAAGTTGTTGCCTATGCAGCGTGGCGACTTCGAGGGTCTCTTCAAGGTTATGAACGGCTACCCAGTTATCGTACGTTTGCTCGACCCACCATTGCACGAGTTCGCTCCTAACACCGAGAAGGATCAGCGCGAGATGGCTGAGGCTATGAACATTCCTTTCGAGAAGGTTGTAGCTAAGGTTGAGGCTTTGCACGAGGTTAACCCAATGCTTGGTCACCGTGGTTGCCGTCTTGGTAACACATATCCCGAGATTACCGAGATGCAGGCACGTGCTATCATCGAGGCTGCGATGAATGTTAAGGCTTCAGGTACACCTGTTAAGGTAGAGATCATGGTACCTCTCGTAGGTAACCACAAGGAGCTCCGCTACCAGAAGAACATCATCGACAAGACCGCTGAGGCAGTATTCGCAGAGCGTAACGATCGTATCGACTACCTCGTAGGTACTATGATCGAGGTTCCTCGCGCAGCAGTTACTGCTAACCAGATCGCTGAGGTTGCCGAGTTCTTCTCATTCGGTACTAACGACCTTACTCAGATGACTCTCGGTTTCTCACGTGACGATATCGCTAAGTTCTTGCCCGTATACTTGGAGAAGAACATCCTCAAGAACGATCCATTCAAGGTATTGGACCGCAACGGCGTAGGCCAGCTCGTACGCGAGGCAGTGTTCAAGGGTCGCACAACACGTCCCGACTTGAAGTGCGGTATCTGCGGTGAGCACGGTGGTGAGCCATCATCAGTAGAGTTCTGCCACCACGCAGGTCTCAACTACGTAAGCTGCTCTCCATTCCGTGTGCCTATCGCACGCCTTGCAGCGGCTCACGCAGCATTGAAGTAATCGTTCGAGATTGCAATATAGTTAACGGTGGGGCTATCCGAAAGGGGTAGCTCCACTTCTATATTATATATAGGTGTCGAGGATATTGATGTCGAAGCGCTCCATTTTTCGACAAAAAGGGTGCTTCATAGGGTGAAAATTTGGTGTTATTAGGAAAAGTAGAGGTGTAGCGAAAATATTTTAAGTTTTTAGATACACCCTATCTTTTTTTTTCGTATATTTGTGTTAAAATATGGCGTGCTATGAAATCAGGTGTGCGTCATACGAAAAGTTAGACAATAAACATATTACATAAACTACAAACTTTACTACAATGGACAATGTAAACGTACTGCAGCTGCAAGATGTGGTAATCCGTTTCTCTGGTGACTCAGGTGACGGTATGCAGCTTACCGGTACACTCTTTTCGGACACATCGGCGCTGTTAGGTAACGGTATTTCGACATTCCCCGACTACCCTGCCGAGATTCGCGCACCGCAGGGAACAGTAGCTGGCGTATCTGGCTTCCAGGTACACATCGGTTCATCACGCGTTGACAACCCAGGCGACTACTGCGATGTACTCGTTGCGATGAATCCCGCAGCTCTTATTGCTAACCGCAAGTGGTTGAAGCCCTCAGCAACTGTCATCATCGACGGCGACACAATGACCGAGGACAACATCCAGAAGGCTGGCTTCAAGACTATGGATCCTATCGCAGAGTTGGGTCTTGAGGGTTACAATGTCGTTATTCCCGACATTACCACAATGACTAAGGAGGCGTTGAAGGACTCAGGTATGGACAACAAGGCTGTTGTTAAGTGCAAGAATATGTTTGCCCTCGGTATCGTATTCTGGATGTACAACCGCCCAGATGACTATGCTAAGAGCTATCTCGACTCTAAGTTCGCGAAGAAGAATCCTTTGGTAGCCGAGGCTAACAAGAAGGTTATCGAGGCTGGTTACAACTACGCAGCTAACACACATCAGTTTGCAAACAACTATACTGTAGCTCCCGCTGAGTTGGAGAAGGGCGTATACCGCTCAATCAACGGTAACACAGCTACTGCTTGGGGCTTCTGCGCTGCATCAGAGAAGTCGGGTCTTCCCCTCTTCTGCGGTTCATACCCTATCACTCCTGCAACAGTTATCTTGGAGGAGTTGGCAAAGCGTCGTGACCTCGGCGTAAAGACCGTACAGGCTGAGGATGAGATCGCAGGTATCTGCACATCTATCGGTGCAGCTTATGCTGGTAACTTCGCCGTGACAACTACTTCAGGTCCTGGTATTTCGCTCAAGAGCGAGGCTATGGGTCTTGCAGTTATGGCCGAGCTTCCATTGGTTGTTGTTGATGTTCAGCGTGGTGGTCCATCTACAGGTCTTCCTACAAAGACTGAGCAGAGCGACCTTAACCAGGCACTCTATGGCCGTAATGGTGAGTGTCCTATGGTTGTTATCGCCGCTTCATCACCAAGCGACTGCTTCCACTACGCATTCATGGCAAGTAAGATCGCGATGGAGCACATGACTCCCGTAATGCTTCTTACCGACGGTTTCATCGCCAACGGTTCAGAGCCTTGGAAGATTCCTTCAATGAGCGAGTACCCAGCAATCGTACCTCCTATCGTAGCACCACGTGCTGAGGGTGAGGGCGAGTTCTTGCCCTATGAGCGTAACGAGAAGTTGGCTCGTGGCTGGGCATTCCCTGGCAAGGAGGGTCTTGAGCACCGTATCGGTGGTTTGGAGAAGGACCGCTTGCGTGGTACAATCTCACACGATCCTAAGAACCACCAGGAGATGGTTACTACACGTCGTCGCAAGGTTGAGTTGGTTGCCGACGAGCTTCCTGAGTTGGAGGTATTCGGTGCTGATGAGGCTGATGTACTCGTTGTAGGTTGGGGTGGTACACGTGGCCACTTGCACAGCGCAGTTAAGCAGTTGCAGGATGAGGGCAAGAGCGTTGCTCACCTTCACTTCAACTACATCTATCCTTTGCAGCATGGCGTAGCTGACATCTTGAAGCGCTACAAGCGTATCGTTGTATGCGAGCTCAACGAGGGTCAGTTTGCAGGCTACTTGCGTCAGCAGTTCAGCGACGTTGTTATCGAGTCTTACGGCAAGACTGAGGGTCAGCCTTTCACCGTAATCGAGATCAAGGATAAGGTAAACTCAATGTTGTAATCCACACCACTAAAAAGTTATAGAACTATGGCAGATTTTAAGTATACACCCGCTGATTTCAAGAGCGATCAACAGGTTAAGTGGTGTCCGGGTTGCGGCGACCACGCAATTCTCAATGCTGTGCAGCGCACAATGCCCGAGGTAGCAGATGCTTTGGGTAAGCCTCACAACAAGTTCACATTCGTATCGGGTATCGGTTGCTCATCACGCTTCATCTACTATATGAAGACCTTTGGCTTCCACACTATCCACGGTCGTGCGAACGCTATTGCTACAGGTATCAAGACAGCTAACCCCGATCTTTCGGTTTGGGTATGCACAGGTGACGGTGACTCGTTGGCTATCGGTGGTAACCACTTCATCCACGCTATCCGTCGTAATATCGACCTTAACGTAATCTTGTTCAACAACGAGATCTACGGTTTGACTAATGGTCAGTACTCTCCTACTACCAAGCTTGGTAAGATCACTAAGACCTCACCATTCGGTACTGTAGAGAAGCCATTTACTCCCGGTGAGTTGGTTATCGGTGCTAAGGGTACATTCTTCGCACGTACTATCGACCAGGAGGTAATGCTTACTAAGGAGTGCTTGTTGGCAGCAGCTAAGCATAAGGGCATGGCAGTTACCGAGGCGTTGGTTAACTGTATGATCTTCAACGATAAGACTCACGCATTGTTTGCAGGTGACAAGGCTACTCGCGAGGAGAACACCGTACACCTCAAGCACGGCGAGAAGATGCTCTTCGGTAAGGATAAGCAGAAGGGTCTCGTATTCGAGAATATGCGTTTGAAGGTTGTTACTGTAGGCGAGGATGGCTACACTCTCGACAACGTGCTTACTCACGACGCTCACACAGCAGATACTACGCTCCACTCTATGTTGGCAGCGATGAAGTATCCTGAGTATCCTGTTGCAGTAGGTGTTATCCGCGACGTTGATGACGAGAACGTTTACGACGTTAAGGTTGCTGAGCAGGTTGAGCAGGTTAAGGCTACAGCTAAGATCAAGTGCGTAGACGACTTGCTTCGCTCAGGTCAGACTTGGGAGATTAAGTAATCCAGGGCGCGATATTAAATAAGTAAAGGACTGTTCCCGTTGGGAACGGTCCTTTTTATTTGGTCCATTTACTACTTCGACACAAACAAACAAAAAAAGAGAGCCGAAGCCCTCTTTTTTCTTTGTGCATTACGCGATTACTCAGCGATAGGAGTAACGCTCACGTAAGACTTACCTGAAGCCTTCTTGCAGAAGCCAACTGTACCGTCAACCAATGCAAAAAGTGTGTGGTCCTTACCCATACCCACGTTCTCACCTGGGTTGTGTACTGTACCGCGCTGACGAACGATAATGTTACCCGCCTTAGCGAACTGACCACCGAAAAGCTTTACACCGAGTCGCTTGCTCTCTGACTCACGGCCGTTCTTAGAACTACCAACACCTTTTTTGTGTGCCATTTTCTACTAGTTTTTAGGGTTTAAGCATTAATTTCCTCAACGAGAACCTGAGTCAGATACTGACGGTGACCGTTACACTTCTGATAACCTGTTCTACGCTTCTTCTTGAACACAAGGACCTTATCATCCTTCAAGTGCTTCAAGATCTTGCACTTCACTGAGGCGCCTTCTACTACAGGTGCACCTACCTTAACCTGACCGTCGTTGTCTACAAGCAGGACCTTGTCGAAGCTCAAAGATGAGTTTTCCTCACCCTGGAGACGGTGTACATAGAGCTTACGACCCTTTTCAGCCTTGAACTGCTGACCTGCGATTTCTACTATTACGTACATTTACTCTGTAAATTGAATGTTTAGCGCGGCAAATGTACAACTTATTTTCGAAACTACAAATAGTTACGCTAAACTTTTTCAAGTTTTTGGCACACTTTTCGAAAATAATCTACACAATGCTGAAAAAACGAACATATCGCGTAGCTGTCGTCGCCACCGAAGAGGCCACAGCACAGCTGCTTGCAGCCGCTATTGACGGTTGCTGCAACATCGTAGTATTTATCGCCAACGAATCGGAACTTAGCTCGCTACTCGACATCGTAGAGTTCGATTTGGTGGTTGTCGCCACAACCGCCATACACAACGACAATGAGCGACTTATGGCTACCATCGCAGCTATTCGTCGCACGCGCGCCTCGATATTTGTTGTAGCACAACATCTGAGCGTTGCCACCACGCTGCAACTATTGAGTAGTGGTGTGAGTCAATGTATGAGTTTCCCGATAAACCTCTACCGACTGCGCCGCAAGGTCAAAGAGCAACTCTCGAGATATGTATGTTGCAATGAGGCAGTATCGTAGTCTATTTTACCACTAATTGTTGCAAATATCATAGAATATTGCTAACTTTACGAAAGAATATAGTAATGACCGTAAAAACCACCTACACGATGATCGAACAGAGTATCCGCGAGTATCTTTTGCCCGAACAGTTTAATGCTGCCGTGCGTGCTGGTGCAGCCATTATGAAAATCTATAAGAATAGCGACGACTACGACATCTCGCTAAAGAGCGACCATACGCCCATAACCATCGCTGACCGCTTAGCGCACAACACCATCAAAGAGTCGCTGGGCCGCACACGCATACCTATTCTCTCGGAGGAGGGGCGTGAGATGCTCTACGACGAGCGTCGCAACTGGGAGCTATTCTGGTTAGTCGATCCGTTGGATGGCACCGTGGAGTTCATCAAGGGCAACAATGAGTTTACGGTCAATATCGCACTTATGGAGAATAACATCTGTATAAGTGCAGTGGTCTATGTGCCCTACCACCACAAAATGTATATCGCCGAGAGGGGACATGGTGCATGGCTAATTTGCGATGTAGCACCCGACGACGAAGCCGCCTACACCTACGAGCAGATACATACTGCTATGCAGCCTCTACCGCTAAAGGAGGCCGAGCACAGCAGATTTCGTGTTGCCGTATCGCGTTCGCACCAAACTCCCGAGACACACGAGCATATCGAGAAGTTACGCAACGACCATCCCGACTTGGAGATTATCGAGCAGGGCAGTTCCTATAAGTTCTGTCTGCTTGCCGAGGGCGCTGTGGACTACTACATTCGCACTACGACCACTTCGGAGTGGGATACTGCGGCTGGCGAGTTGATACTATGCGAGGCTGGTGGCTCGACACGTGCCTACCCTACCGATGCGCCACTATCCTACAACAAGGAGGTATTGGACAACCCTTGGTTTGTTGCCCGACGCTAACAACTACCACAAACACACACTCTTTTCGCCCCCTATTTTGGTCAATTCGCCGAGCAGGGTTTATGGGTATATGCCCTATTTCCAACATCGTAACTCACTATAGGGCACGGAGTTTGCATAACAGCCGCACAGATTTCGGCGATTGGCAACGAACGATGAAAGAGAGTATATATTTTGCAGATTGAAAAAAAATATCTATCTTGCAAACAAATTTAGAACGTATAACAATTAAAACAGCATTGCCTATCGAAGAAATTCTACTCTTGAAACAACTAAAATAGAGGAGTATGAATGTGACTGCATTAAGCGACCGCGTGTTGCTTAATAACTACCTTTCGGGAGATAGGAGTGCTATATCTGAACTTATCGAACGCCACGCTAAGCGCGTGCGCAGCTATATCGGTATGATGGTCAAGGATGACGACATTGCCGATGATATTTTCCAAGAGACATTTATCAAGGCCGTACAGGTTATCGACGAGGGTCGCTATGTCGACTCGGGTAAGTTTTTGTCGTGGGTGCTACGCATCGCCCACAACCGCGTTCTCGACCACTTCCGTCGCGAGAAGAGCAGCCGACAGCTCAACGAGTCGGAGGCTGGCTACGATGTTATCGGCACTATGCGCTTTTCGGAGCCCACAACCGAGGACCAGATCGTGCATAGTGAGATTGAGGGTGCTATCCGTGAACTTATCGCGCTGCTTCCCGATGAGCAGCAGGAGGTAGTACGCCTGCGCTACTACGACAAGCTGTCGTTTGCCGAAATTGCCGAGCATACCGACGTGAGCATCAACACCGCTCTCGGACGTATGCGCTACGCACTTATCAACCTCCGCCGTATGATTCAGGAGAAAAATTTGGTACTAAGCTAAGATTTTTCTCTGCCGACATACAATATTATACACATAGGCGCGTTATAGTTATAGAACAATCAAAACGAGTTGCCTATGAGTGAAATCGACGAACGACTATTGAGACTCTATAGCGAAGATGATATGTTGCTCAAGAGTGTCGTGCAGGATGATGCCGAACTACTACTGCTCGATACCTACCTTACCGATATCTTCAAATCGCACAGAGAGTACTAAGTGACAAAGAGCGGGCTTAGCCAAGAGGGTTAGGCTCGCTCTAAACATTTATAAGTGACTTTTTCGAAGCAGCATATAGCCGACACGCCTTTTACCAGCCACATGCCGCATAATATAAATATCTGATATTGTGCACACTAAATTTTAAGGCTATAAAAATTTGCAAAAAAGTTTCTAAAAAAATTTGCAGATAAGAAAATAATCTCTATCTTTGCGCTCGAAATCAGTGAAAACCTGATGCCCAGATGGCGGAATCGGTAGACGCGCTGGTCTCAAACACCAGTAGGTTCACCCCTGTGCCGGTTCGACCCCGGCTCTGGGTACTAAGAGAGAAGGACGCGAGTTCTTCTCTTTTTTTTGTTAAATACAACCACTATACGATATAGGTATGATACACTTCGAGTCGGACTACACATCGGGAGCACACCCAAAGGTGCTTGAGCGTCTTGTGGCAACAAACTGCGAACACACCGCAGGATATGGTTGCGACGACTACACAGCACACGCAAAAGAGCTTATACGCAAGGCTATCAACTGCGACGATGCAGAGGTAATGTTTCTCGTTGGCGGCACGCAGACCAACGCCACGGCCATAGATGGCATCCTTGCACGCCACGAGGGAGTATTGGCTGCCGAGAGCGGTCATATTGCCGTACACGAGTCGGGAGCTATCGAGGCTTCGGGACACAAGGTACTCACACTACCCCACCACGACGGCAAGGTACGAGCCGACGATGTCGAACATTTTATCACCGAGTTCTATGCCGATGAGACCTATCAGCACATGGTAGCACCCGGTATGCTCTACATATCACAACCAACGGAGTATGGCACGATATACACGCACGCAGAGCTCAAGGAGCTTAGCGAGGTGTGCCACCGCCACGATATACCTATGTATATAGATGGCGCGCGTATGGGCTACGCCTTAGCTGCCGAGGGCGCAGACTTCACACTCGAAGATATTGCTCGTTTGGCTGATGTATTCTACATCGGTGGCACGAAGCTCGGAACACTCTTTGGCGAGGCGCTCGTAGTTACCAACCGTGCACTGCTCAAAAACCTCTTTCCGCTCGTCAAGCAGCACGGTGCGCTACTTGCTAAAGGTCGTCTTCTCGGTGTGCAGTTCGAGGCGATGTTTACCGATGGCCTATATTTCGAGATTGGTCGCAAGGCTGTCGAGCAGGCTTTACGTATCCGCGAGGCCTTTCGCGCTGCGGGCCACGAAGTGGTTATCGAGTCGCCCACCAATCAGCAGTTCTTCCATCTTTCGAACGACGTCATTGATCGTTTGCGCGAAACGGTATCGTTCAACTATTGGGGTCCACGTGGCGCGACACATAGCATCGTGCGTTTCGTAACGGGATGGTCTACAACGAAAGAGGATGTAGATAAATTAATAGAGACACTTTAGTCTACATTTCGCAAATTTTGTCTATACTTGCGCTTACAAACAACTACAACCCAATGAGTATCGATCAACACATAGAGTATATCACACCTCACGTAATGGAATCATCTTAACTTTCAAGATTTAGTTAAGGACAGCACTCATTAGCTCCACACCCCAATTTCTTGTCAGAAGGGGTTAGATGTGGCCTCGATAAAGAAATTGCCCCAGATGGGACATACTATGCGTATTTCCCATTTGGGGCAATGATTGAGAGGTCGCAGATGACCCCTTATCACAAGAAATTATTTATACTCAACGAGCGACTCTCCTGTCATCTCCGCAGGCTTCGCAAGACCCATAAGGTCGAGAACCGTAGGAGCTACATCAGCCAAGATACCATCCTTAACCTTCGCTACGCGATCCGAAACAACCACGATAGGTACTGGGTTGAGAGAGTGTGCTGTATTGGGTGTACCGTCAGCATTTACGGCGTTGTCAGCGTTACCGTGGTCAGCAATCTGGACAACCTCGTAGCCGTTAGCCTTAGCAGCCTCGACAACATCCTTAACGCACTCATCTACAGCCTTCACTGCCTTCTCGATAGCCTCGTACACGCCTGTATGGCCAACCATATCGCCATTAGCGAAGTTCAAGCAGATGAAATCGTACTTCTGCTCACCGAGAGCCTCTACCAACTTATCCTTAACCTCGTATGCCGACATCTCGGGCTGAAGGTCGTATGTTGCAACCTTAGGTGATGCAACGAGGATACGCTCCTCATTTGCAAACTCATCCTCGCGGCCACCATTGAGGAAGAAGGTAACGTGTGCATACTTCTCAGTCTCGGCAATACGCAACTGCTTCAAGCCCTGCGCTGCAACATACTCACCGATGGTATTTGCAACATTCTCCTTATCGAAGAGGATGTGCAAGCCCTCGAACTTAGCATCGTAGGGAGTCATACAGCAGTAGTACAAAGGCATAGTGTGCATACCCTCCTCTGCCATATCCTGCTGCGTAAGAACGATTGTAAGCTCCTTAGCGCGGTCGTTACGGTAGTTGAAGAAGATGACAACATCGTTAGGCTTGATAGTACCGATAGCATTACCCTCTGCATCTACGTTTACGATAGGCTTAACAAACTCGTCGGTGATACCCTCGTCGTATGACTTCTGCATAGCTGCAACCATATCTGTAGCCTTCTCGCCAACACCATTCACAAGCTGGTCGTAAGCGATCTTCACACGCTCCCAACGCTTATCGCGATCCATAGCATAGTAGCGGCCAATGATTGATGCGATCTTACCAGTAGAGGCTGCCATATGCTTCTCCAAAGCCTCGATAAAGCCCTTACCACTGCGAGGATCGGTATCGCGACCATCCATAAAGCAGTGTACAAAGGTGTTCTCAATGCCGTAGTGTTTAGAGATATCGCAAAGCTTGAAGAGGTGGTCGAGTGATGAGTGTACACCACCGTCAGATACCAAGCCCATGAAGTGTACGTTCACACCCTCACGCTTAGCATACTCGAAAGCCTTAACGATCTCTGCATTCTCAAGGATAGAGTTGTCGCGGCAAGCACGGTTGATCTTCACCAAGTCCTGGTATACCACACGGCCAGCACCAATATTGAGGTGACCAACCTCCGAGTTACCCATCTGGCCCTCAGGCAAACCTACGTTCTCACCATCTGTACGCAACTCAGCATGTGGATAGTTAGCTGTCATTGCGTTAATATACTCAGGATTTGTCGAGTAGATGACATCCGACTTAGTGCGGTCGCCATTTCCCCAACCATCCAAAATCATCAATAATACTTTATTGCGCATAGTTCTATTTTCCTGTTAAAAGCTATTTTCTTACTCCTTTACAATTGCCATAATCATCTCCGTAGCCTTGTCGATTGCTGCCTGCAAGCCGTCAGGATTCTTACCACCAGCCGTAGCGTAGTGCTTCTGACCGCCACCACCACCATTGATAAGCTTCGCAGCCTCACGAACGATAGCACCAGCATCAACACCCATCTCTACGATGTTGTCCGTAAGCATGATGTTGAGTGTAGGCTTACCCTCGTGGAGGTTACCAACAACCATCACCAAACGCTCTACCTTCTGACGCAATGCAAATGCCAAATCCTTCATAACCTCGGTAGGATACTTCGCTGTGTGCGAGATAAGTGTCACGCCACCACGCAAAGGTGTATTCTTAGCAAGACCATCAGCGATAGCTGCAACCTTCTCCTTACGCATCTCCTCGATCTCGCGGCTGAGAGCATCGTTGCTCTCCATCATCTTCTCGATAGCCTGCACGATCTTGGGGTTACGAACCAACTGCTCGAGAGTTGATACCATATCCTGAGCACCGTAGATAAGCTCCTCAGCACCCTCACCTGTAGTTGCCTCGATACGACGCACACCTGCTGAAATTGCGCTCTCGCTGGTAATCTTGAAGAGACCAAGGTTACCTGTTGCCGATGCGTGTGTACCACCACAAAGCTCAGTCGAAGGACCGAAGTTCACGATACGCACCTTATCACCATACTTCTCACCGAAGAGCATGATAGCACCTGCAGCCTCAGCCTCAGCCATCGTTGCCTCGCGGTTCTCCTTCAAAGGATAGTTTGCACGGATAAGGCGGTTTACCTCGCGCTCAACCTCACGCAACTCCTCAGCAGTTACCTTCTGGAAGTGTGAGAAGTCGAAGCGAAGACCCATAGGACCCACCATTGAACCCTTCTGCTCAACGTGCGTACCGAGCACCTTGCGCAAAGCGTAATCTACGAGGTGAGTTGCAGTGTGGTTGTTAGCCGCACGACGACGTGCCGACTCATTAACAACTGCACGGAACGTAGCCTCGGGGTTCTCGGGAAGCTGCTTAACGATGTGGATAATGAGGCCGTTCTCCTTCTCGGTAGCGATAACCTCAATCTTCTCGTTTGCGCTCTCGATATAACCGATATCACCAATCTGACCACCAGAGTTACCATAGAATGGAGTCTGATCGAATACGAGCTGATATGTTGTGTTGTTCTTACTCTTTACACGACGGTAGCGTGCGATGCGTACATCAGCCTCGAGGAAGTCGTAACCAATGAACTGGCTCTCGCTGATAGCCATTACCTCCTGCCAGTCGTCGATATCCTGCGATGCTGCGTTACGCGAACGCTCCTTCTGCACCTGAAGCTCCTTCTCGAACTCCTCGATGTCTACCTCCACGCCCTGCTCCTTAGCGATAAGCTCGGTAAGGTCGATAGGGAAGCCATAAGTATCGTAGAGCACGAAAGCATCCTTACCCGAAATCTTGCCATCCTTAGAGTTGCGGATAACACGATCCAAGAGGTTGATACCTGTAGCCAACGTACGGAGGAATGATGCCTCCTCCTCCTCGATAACGCGCTCGATGAGTGTCTGCTGTGCTACGAGCTCGGGGAACTGGTGACCCATCTGTGCCACGAGGCCTGCTACGAGCTTGCAGATGAATGGCTCGTTGAAACCGAGGTATGTGTAGCCGTAACGTACTGCACGACGCAAGATACGACGGATAACATAACCTGCCTTTGCATTTGCAGGAAGCTGACCATCGGCAATAGAGAACGAGATTGCGCGGAGGTGGTCGGCGATTACACGCATTGCCACATCACACTTCTCATCCTTGCCATACTCCTTACCAGACAACGCAGCGATACGTGCGATAGTAGGCTGGAATACGTCGGTATCGTAGTTAGACTTCTTGCCCTGCAAAATCATACACAAACGCTCGAAGCCCATACCTGTATCTACGTTCTTTGCAGGAAGTGGCTCCAATGAACCGTTAGCCTTGCGGTTGAACTGCATGAATACGAGGTTCCAGATCTCGATAACCTGAGGGTGGCTCATATTTACCATCTCACGGCCAGGGATCTTTGCTACCTCCTCCTCGTCACGCAAGTCGAAGTGAATCTCGCTACAAGGACCGCAAGGACCTGTCTCGCCCATCTCCCAGAAGTTATCCTTCTTGTTACCACGGATGATGTGATCCTCGGGCAAGAACTGCTTCCAATAGTCGTAAGCCTCCTGATCGAAAGCCACGCCATCCTCCTCGCTACCCTCGAATACTGTAGCATACATACGGCTCTTGTCGAGCTTGTATACCTCTGTGAGGAGCTCCCACGCCCACTCGATAGCCTCCTTCTTGAAGTAGTCGCCATACGACCAGTTACCGAGCATCTCGAACATTGTGTGGTGATAGGTATCGTGACCTACCTCCTCCAAGTCGTTGTGCTTACCCGATACACGCAAACACTTCTGAGTATCTGCCACGCGGGGGAACTTACGAGGAGTGTTACCAAGGAAGATATCCTTGAACTGATTCATACCTGCATTTGTAAACATCAGCGTAGGGTCATTCTTAACGACCATAGGAGCTGAAGCTACAATCTCATGCTCTTTAGAGCGGAAAAACTCCAAAAAAGCCTCTCTAATTTTGTTTGATTCCATATATCTTAAAATTTAATTATTACCTATATTTTATAAGCGGTTGCAAAATTACACAAATTGCTTTAATTTTGTAGCGCCAAACGCAATATTTTTAATATTTTTTACTTTTTGCAGAAGAAGAGAACGACAAACGCTATGCAGCACAACAAAAAAGAGTCAAATATCAAGCGATCGCGACATAAGTCCAAGGGCTACTCATTAGCCTCTCGACTCGCTATTGCCCTGCTCATAGCCACAATTTGCAATGTCACCATCTCATATTTGGTCGATACTCCCAAGATATCGAAAATCAAACGCGACAACCTTCGACTCGAAGCTCAATACGAGATTCTAAACGAGAAAATCGCCTCGGCAGAGTTGCTACTATCCGACATCAACCATCGTGATAGACACGTCTATCGTCCACTATTAGGCATCGACACGCTCAACATTCCGAGCGTCTATGCCGAGTACAACGATAGCAAGTATGCCGATTTTAAGGAGGATAGCTATGGTGAGATTATCGAAGATAGCTGGCGACGCCTCGACCACCTCACACGCAACATCTACTACGCCTCACGAGCGTTGGACGACACTCAGGATATGGCCGAAAATAAGGAGGAGTTTTCGACAAGCATTCCTGCCATTTGGCCAATTGACCGCACCAAGCTTCGTAAAGTTAGCAGCCTTTATGGTATGCGCAAGCACCCTCGCTATGGCGTATGGCGCAAGCATGAGGGCGTTGATCTATCAGCACCCAAAGGCACAGCTGTATATGCTACGGGTAATGCCGTTGTATCGTTCTCGGGATGGAAGCCAGGATATGGCTACCTTATCGAGCTTAACCACGGCTTCGGATATAAGACCCGCTACGGCCATCTATCAAAGCGACACGTATCGCGTGGCGATAGTGTAACACGCGGTCAGGTGATTGGCGATGTGGGCAATACAGGCGTATCGGAGGGTTCACATCTTCACTACGAGGTGCGCTATCGTGACAACACCGTAAACCCCATCTACTACTTCAACAAGGATATGTCGCCAGAGGCTTACATCGAGCTAATGGAGCAGCTTGATGATACCGAAAAATAGACTGATTATATGAGCTTTAAGCAAAATATATTAACTAAATTATCGCTACGAAATCGCCCCATAGAGCCGATACTTATCAAGCTATTAGTATGGCTCGGAGTGATCATCGTATGGTATATCATACTCACCTTTGCGGTGGATATGCCACGCGAATATAAGCTCCGCCACTCTGCCGATAAGATGCGTGGTGAGTATGAGCTTCTCAGCGAGCGTTACGACTCGCTGATGCTCGTTTTGGACAACGTAGCAGAGCGCGATCAGAACGTCTTTCGCAAACTCTTCGAGTCGAATCCCTACGAATTGGAGAGCGACAGCTACAAGGGACGCCCCGAATTATACGAGGAGCTTGCCGATATGTCGAACGCCGAACTTGACGAGAGATTAAACGCAATGAGGGCTACTGCGCAGCTACAGGAGTCTAAGATGTTAAAGGCTTTCGATGTGATGCGATTGGGACTTAGCGATTTAGGAACTTCCATCGAGAATATCCCTGCTATTCAGCCAGTAAACAATCGTCATCTAACGCTTCTTGCAGCTGGAAAAAAACCTTTAATTAACCCATTCCATCGTGCTATGCGTGAGCACCATGGAATAGATTACCTCGTGTCGGAAGGAACTCCCGTTTTTGCAACGGCTGATGGCAAGATAAAGTCGCTCTCGGAGAAGAACTCCTCACACGGTAAAGCGATAACCATAGACCACGGCAACGGCTATCAAACTTCGTATAGCCACCTTCTCGACATACGAGTAAAGAAGGGACAGAAGGTTAAGCGAGGAGATATCATCGCTCTGTCGGGCAACTCGGGTCTTTCGTTTGCGCCACACCTCCACTACGAGGTGATCTACAACGATACACGTGTCGATCCTATCCACTACTTCTTCTTGGAGCTTAGCCCCGAGGAGTATCAGCGCATCATACGTATTGCTCTATCGAGCATGCAATCTTTCGATTAACGCTATGGCTCAGATAAAGTTAATACTTTTAGATTTCGACGGCACGCTGGCCGACACACGCCTGGCTAATGCTCACGCCTACATCGAAGCACTCGGCGAGGTGGGCATAAAGCTCAGCGTAGAGGAGTATCTCGAGAGATTCTTCGGCATGCGCTGCATAGAGTTTATGCGCACGGTGGGAATTAGCGAGCCAAGTGAGATACAAGCCCTACGACATCGCAAGATTGAACTGTACCCTAAACACTTCGCTTCGGTACGCCTTAACGAACCTCTTTGGGCGTGGTGTCAGATGATGCGCAACATGGGAGCCAAAGTATGGATTGTATCTACAGGTCATATAGATAACATATCTAATGTAATGCAATACTTGAAGTTAAACTCAGGTATCGACGGCATACTATCAGGCGACGACATAGAGAACCCCAAGCCCGCCCCAGATTGCTTCCTAAAGGCGATGTCGATTGAGGGAGCGACACCCGAGGAGACCATTATTTTCGAAGATTCGGCAATAGGCTTAGAGGCCGCAAGGCGTAGTGGCGCGACCTTTGTAAAGATTTCGTTAGAGTAAAAAAAGAGCAAATCTCTTGGCAGTTGAGCAAATTTTTACTAATTTTACTCTTTGAAACAACTAAATCGCAAGATTATGAAGAGGATTTTGCTTATACTATGCCTTATCGCAAACACCATACAGCTATCAGCTCAAGATACTACAACCGATAACAACTATGTTAGATTGGAGCTCAACGAGTTTATCAATGTCGACATTGATGCTCCCGTAAAACTAACACTCATCAAACTTGAAGAGGGCGAGAAGCCATATCTTGAGTACAATACACATGGTTATTATATCTCGAAGTTTACAGCTACGATAGATAGCAGCAAACGCGAACTAAAAATATCGGAGCGCATTGATACTAAGCGCGAAAGCATTACTGATGTAAAGCTATACTACTCATCGCTACAGAGGATATGTATCTCCCACGCCGACGTTAGCGCAAAGGAGACCATTAAGGGTCAGCAACTCGATATTTTTGTTGCTAACGAATCGCACTTTATCGCAGATGTTGATGTTCTCGACATACTCGTAAACATTTCGGGCAGATGTCGTGCAGTAATCACAGGAAACACACTCTATCATACCGCCGAGATTACTACCGCACAGTATGACGCAGCGGGACTCGAGAGCGTATCGACTGTGGCTAACGTGTCGCATAACGGCATGGCTAAGGTTGATGCACACGAGAGATTACAGGCTACAACATCGACAGGTGGCACAATATACTACGTCACTGAGCCCGTTATTCTTCGTACCGAATCGTCGCTATTCGGCGGTATGATATCGAAGATGTAAATCAAGCTAAGTTAATCCAACTAAACACGATACGATGTCTAGCTTTTTACAGGAGCTCACACAAAGGCTTCTGAGCAGTTGTCATAACGATTTATCATCCCTCGTGGTGATGCTTCCGTCGTTGCGTGCCCGCACATTCTTCAACGACGCACTTGCGCAATGTGCCGACTCCCCCATCTGGCAGCCACAACGCATAACCATAGACGAGATTATGGAGCGTGGCTCAGGGTTAATCTCTGGCGAGCGCATACGCCTAATCAGCGAGCTGTACAAGATTTACATTAAGCATCACCCCTTGGAGACGTTCGATAAGTTCTACTTCTGGGGCGATATGCTCATATCGGACTTCGACCTCATAGACAAATATATGGTCGATGCTAAAATGCTTCTACGCAACATCGAGGATATCAAGGAGATAGAGGCCGATGTATCATACCTAACAGATGATCAGCTACGCATCATCTCTTTCTGGCGCAGCGTAGACAACAGCGAGGAACTAAGTGAGCAAAAACGCCGTTTTCTCAAGATATGGCGTTCGCTACCCGCGATTTACGATGAATTTCGCGAGCGCCTACGCAGCCTTGGCATCGGTTATAGTGGTATGCTATATCGCGATACGGCCGAGCACATACGCCGTGGCGAAGATATCGAGGTTGGCAATTGCCGCTTTATAATAGCTGGATTTAATGCGCTTTCGGCTAGCGAGAAGATACTTTTTGACTACTTGGCACGCCGCGAGGCAGGCGCTGAGTTCTATTGGGATTACGACAGCTACTACGTAGGTAACGAAGCACACGAGGCAGGTATGTTTCTACGTGACAACCTCGTACGCTACAAACCTCCCGTAGATATAAGCCACGACAACTTCATCGAGCATAAGAAGCAGATGCGCAGCATAGCGTGCGTATCGAATATCGTGCAGCTAAAGTATGTCGCCCATATTCTCGAGGAGCTACCACACGAAGAACTTGATAAGCGCACGGCAATAATTCTCACCGACGAGAATATGCTCATTCCCCTGCTCCACTCACTACCCGAATGTGTCGAGAAGGTGAATGTTACAATGGGTTATCCCGTCAAGACTACCCTTGCATTTACCTTTATAGAGCGTCTGGCATCGCTACAGCTACATAGACGTACCAAAGACGAGCAATTCTATCATGTAGATGTTACAGGTCTGCTCACACATCCATATATACGCGAAAGCGTTGGCGATATAGCAACAACGATTATCGAGCAGATATCATCGCGCCGAATGACATCCATCCCTTCAACACTCTTTGCGGATGATGCATTGCTACGCGCAATATTCTCACGCAAAAGCGATTGGGAGTCGATGGCTAAATATATTCTTGAGGTGCTTAGCATACTTACCGAGCGTCTTGAGTTTGACGATAGAGTCGAGGCCGATTCGATGCGTATTGTAATGGAGAGTACAGCTATGACAATGCGCTCTATTGCTCGATGCGAGATAGATCCTTCGCTCGATATCTTCCTTTCGGTACTTCGCAAACATCTGCAACGTGTAACAATACCATACGAGGGCGAGCCGTTGGAGGGTGTGCAGATTATGGGTATTTTGGAGACTCGAAACATCGACTTTAAGAACGTCATCATCCTCTCGATGAACGATGCCAACTTCCCTGGAGATCGAACATCGGAGTCGTCGTTCATACCCTACAACCTGCGTGCTGCCTACTCGATGCCTACGCCCGAGCAGCACGAGGCAATGTATGCCTACTACTTCTACCGCTTGATACAGCGTGCCGCACGTGTCGATATGCTCTACTGCTCGCGTGCCGACGAAAAGAGCACGGGTGAATGTAGCCGCTATATCCACCAGCTAGACTACGAGTCGCCATACACAATAGAGAAACTATCGGTCGGTGTAGACCTTATGCCCGACACGAACAGAGCTATAAGCGTTCCAAAGGGCGACAAAGAGATGCGTGTATTGGAGAGATATCTGCACGAGGATAGCGGTTTTAGCCTCTCACCTACAGCACTATTTAGGTATGTGGAGTGCCCCCTAAAGTTTTATTTCGCCACCGTTGCACACCTACGCACCCCCGATGAGATTAGCGACACGGTGGATGCTCTAACATTCGGTAACATCCTGCACGAGACTATGCAGGAGCTATATACTCCGCTTATCGACATCAAAAATCCCAATAAGCAGGTGGCTGCATTGATAAATCACGACATCGTAGCCAAGGCCGTAGATAAGATTATGGGACGATTACTCTTTGGCCGTGATGACATATCGACATCGGATCTATCGGGCGACAGACAACTCGTACGCGACATTATCATCAAGTATATCATGCGAGGTGTACTACGCCACGACAAGGATCGTAAGGGATATACTATAAGTGGCCTTGAGGAGGATGTGCCGTATCGCCGACCACTCAGCGATGGCCGTGCCGTGACACTCTCGGGACGTGCCGACCGCATAGATACCCTTGAGGATGGCTCATTGCAAATCATCGACTATAAGAGTGGTGCCGTGCCCCACTTGGAGTACGACGGCATGGAGAATCTATTTAGAGGAGAGCCTCAGAAACGAATATCTAACATATTTCAGACACTACTCTACTCCATGATGCTATGCCATAAGCACTCGGTGCATGCTACACCATCGCTATACTACGCCTCGAAGATGCTTTTGGGCGACTACTGCGAGCATATCACCGATGTATCGAGCGGTATGCTCATCAAGCGATACGACGATGTAGCCGAGGAGTTCGAGAGAGAGTTAGACACAATACTCGAGGAGCTATTCGATCCAAAAAAGCCTTTCTATCAGGTTGAAGATGTCGATGCTTGTAAATATTGCGATTACAAAAAGATATGCCGACGATGAAACGAGCCATAATACTCAGTGCAAGTGCAGGCTCGGGTAAGACCTACCAGCTGGCACTCAAATATGTGTGCGACATAGTTCGCCACCCCGAGAAGTTTCGCAATATCTTGGCCGTAACCTTTACCAATAAGGCTACCGAAGAGATGAAGTCGCGCATACTTCGCGAGATAGACACCCTGGCTTCGGGTGCCAAAAGCAGCTATGTCAATGAGATTCGCTTAGCTACCGGATTTAGCGAGGAGAAGATACGTAGTCAGGCTCTGCGTGCCCGCACGCTCATACTCCACGACTACTCACGCTTCAGCGTGCTCACCATCGACCGTTTCTTCCAGCGCATCATTCGCGCCTTTATCAAGGAGCTTGGCATCGACCTTAACTACAACATCGAACTCGACACAGCCACGCTTCTTATGCGCAGTGCTGACGAGTTGATTGAGGATATTGCAAGCAACGAGGAGCTACGTCGCTGGATGTTGGAGTATGCCGAGGAGCGACTCAACGATGGTATGCGTTGGGATATGCGCGGTGAGCTTCGCGCCATGGGTAGCGAGATATTCAAGGAGGAGGCAGGTCGCAATATTGGTAACAATATCGACAAGGAGGCACTTCGTAAGAGGGTAAACGATATGGTAGCCCGTGCCGAGAGTTGCAAAGCCAAGATCAAGAGTCTTGGCGAGGAGGCCGTGAAGTATATCGCAGCGCAGGGACTCACATTTAGCAGTTTCAAGGGACAGTCACGCAGCTTTACAACTTGTTTTGCACGCTATGCCGAAGGCGAGCTTAAAGAGCCGACAGCAACAATGCTCAAGGCTACAGAGAGCGACGATGCGTGGTATGGCAAGGATGCGGATGGAGGCGTGGTGGTTGCTGCGGCACACCTGCGTCCAATTCTCGAGCAGATATGCAGGCTCTATAGCGACAATATCTCGATGATTAACACCGCAGCAATTCTTCACGAGAACTACCGTAGCTATGCCCTTTTGGGAGATCTCTACGCTAAGGTATCGGAGCTATGCGATCGCGAGAGCATCATGATCTTGGGCGAAACTAAGAATCTTCTCTCTACGTTTATCGACGAGAGTAACGCCCCATTCATTTACGAAAAGGTGGGCAATCGCTACGAATACTTCATGATTGATGAGTTTCAGGATACATCGTTGCGCGAATGGCTCAACCTTAGACCGTTGCTTCTCAACGCCATGGCCTCAAATCCCGAGACATCAGTATTTATCGTGGGCGATGTCAAGCAATCGATATATCGTTGGCGTGGTGGCGACTGGCGACTACTCAATAGTCAGGCTATCGAGGACCTCGGCAATGAGAACAGCCTTGTGAAGAAACTTAAGGAGAACTATCGTAGTGCGCCCAATATCGTTAGGTTCAACAATAGCTTTATATCGCAGGTTGTAGAGAGTGATAACCAACATCTTAACACAACGCTTGACGA
The DNA here is from genome assembly GCA_017546345.1 of Alistipes sp. Taxonomy (GTDB): domain Bacteria; phylum Bacteroidota; class Bacteroidia; order Bacteroidales; family Rikenellaceae; genus Alistipes. The sequence goes on from JAFYXB010000031.1 coordinate 21,326, forward strand.
GGCTTTATTGTCGAATAAAATCGACAAAGCACAACACGCAAAGCTACACGACATAATCAAAAATGCCTATACCGAACATGCTCAAGAGATAAAAAAGAGCGAGGAAGAGGGAGGCTATGCCGAGGTGTGCGCATTCGACCCGAAGGTCACGGATTCGCCATTTATTGAAGCGATCGAGAGCGCTATCAGCCGTGGCTACCGCTACCGCGATATACTCATCCTGGTACGAGGCACGACCGATGCCAACAAGGTTGCGAATGCTCTATTCGAGTATAAGGAGCGAGCGTTTACATCGCAGGGAGTTGCAGGTTTCAACATCCTAACACCCGATTCGCTCAGCATCGAGAATTGCGATATCACGGAGTTTATCATCGCCGTGCTACGCCTTGCCGTAGATCCACGCAACGATATCGAGCGTGGCGTATACAATCGCTACTTAGGCCTCGATTTTGACCACCGTTTCGATGAAGCAGAGACAGAGGTTCTGCGTCGCATCGCCCACCTATCGCCAATGGAGGCCTTCGAGTATATCATCTCGCATTTTAGGCTCAACGAGCGCAAAGAGCGTATCGCCTATTTGCAGGCTATGCACGAGCAGATTGTATCATTCTCAACCTCACGCATAGCCGATATTCAACACTATTTAGAGTGGTGGGAGGAGCGTGGCTGCAAGGAGAGCGTACGTGTAGAGATGACCGACGATACGATAGAGATCACCACAATACACAAGGCCAAGGGTCTCGAATCGCGTGTTGTAATCATACCCTATGGCAAGTGGGATCTTGCACCACGTAGCACACTACGTCCCGTTGTCTGGGCTAAAGCTCCGAAGGGTAGCGAGGGCGTTATCGAGGAGCGATTCCCCGTGATATACAACAACACCATGGAGCGTTCGGCCTTTACGAGTGACTATTACGGAGAGCTTGTAATGAGCCATGTTGATGGCATCAATCTGCTGTACGTTGCCGTAACACGAGCATCTAAAGAGCTTTATATATACGTACCATACTCACTGAACACCAAGAGTAAGAGTAGTGATAACGTAAGCAATACAGCACCTCTTATCATCAAGGCTGCCGAGACGCTATTCCCCACCCCTGAGTTGGAGTATCGCGACGATAGCATAGCCCTAAAGCGTTACCGCAAGGAGACTCGCACTATGCAACACGCCACGAGCGACAAACAGTCAAAGGAGAACATCTTGCTGGGTGAGTATATCAGCCATCAGCCCGAAATTAAGGTTCGCCACTACGACAGCCGATTCCGCGAAGAGGGATTACGCATAGGTAGCAAGTCGTGCAACCACGGTATTGCCCTGCATCGCATCTTCGAGCAGGCACGCAACTTCGACGACCTACGCTTAGCGCTACAACGCCTCGATGCAGGATGTATGCTCGACAGCGAGGAGATTGCAGCAATCAGTCACAGCATTGCCGAAGCAGAGAAGCACCCCACGATTAAAGAGTGGTTTTCGGATGTGTGGGATGATGTGAAGTGCGAGGCCGAGATTATCTCGCGTAAGGAGATACGCCGCCCTGATCGTGTGATGATCGCGGGTCGCAGAGCCGTAATCGTGGATTACAAATTTGGTGAGCAGCGCTCCTCGTCCTACAAAAGACAGATGGCCGAGTATGTCGAGCTACTACGAAATATGGGGTGCTACGACACAATCGAGGGTTATGTATGGTACATTACGCAGGGCGTAATCGAGAAGATTTAGATAATAGAGCAGGTAATAGTAGAAAATCTACCAATTATCTGCTCTACGTCTTTATTATATAGAATCAAAGTTGTATCTTTGTTGCGTGAAACATCGACTTTGGAACATAATACCGCAGAGCTATCGTCGCCGCGCTATCGTGGTGGCGATAACTATATTCTTGCGCGCGCTACTCAACTTTGTGGGTATCGCCATGCTGCTTCCTATCCTTGTGCTCATCATAGACAGCGACAATATCACCTCTAATGCAACTTTAAGCAGAGCGTACGATATAATTGGCTTTGAATCACATAACCAATTCATCATAGCAGTATGTACCGCTGTGGTTGGCGTAATACTCGTAAAGAATATCGCTGTTCTGCTACTCTATCGCTTCGAGCGCGATTTCATCTACTCGTTGTACAAACATCTATCCGAGAGACTCTATCGCGGCTACCACAGCCGAGGTCTTGGTTTTATCAAGCGCAGCAACTCGGCGCTACTCACACGCAACATCAACGTCGTGAGTCTTACGTTTGTTGTAGGCGTACTAAAGCCTATGGCCTCTATTGCTAGTGAGATACTACTCTTTATGCTTCTCTTTGGTGCGTTGATGTGGTATGCTCCGATTGCAGCACTGCTCTCGATTGCAATATTTCTACCCACGATGCTTATCTTCTACCTCGGTGTACGCCGTAAGCTGCAGGATATAGGCATTAGAGAGAACGAGGCACAACGCATCAAAAGCCGTATCGTTGCCGAGACATTCCGTGGCTTTGCCGATGTGGAGATCGGAGGTGCTTTTCCCGAGCTTTTCGACCGCTTCGAGAGAGCTATGGATGAGGCTGTAACGCTTCGCAAGCGCAACGCTACGATTAGCATGCTTCCACAGATGTTTACCGAGGTGGGACTTGCAGCTGGCATGGCCCTGCTTGTGGTTATCAGCCTTGGTATGAGTAGCGACAACCTCAGCCTTATGTTTGGTGTCTTTGCCGTAGCTGCAATACGCCTTATACCCTCGATTCGCAACATTATGTCGAGCTGGAGTGCTATTCGCTACAACCGCTACTCTATAGCAACACTCGCCGAGGCCGACATCGAGGATGATATCAAAGAGGCGTGCTTCACGACCGACAGATTTCACTTTAGCGACAAGATAGAGCTCGAGGGGCTAACATTCCAATTCGAAGATGCGACAGCACCTACCATCCGTAACATGTCGCTTGAGATAAAGAAGGGTGAGCGACTTGGTATACGCGGAGCATCGGGTACGGGTAAAACTACACTATTCAACCTCATCCTTGGTCTATATAAGCCCACCTCTGGCAATATCCTCATAGATGGCGAACGACTCGACCATAGCAACGTGCGCAAGTGGCAGAACACGATCGGATATGTATCGCAGAGCGTATTTATCGCCGATATGACCCTTGCCGAGAACATCGCCTTCGGCCAAAAGCCCGAGGATATAGACTACAAGCGTGTGGAGCAGGTGTTGGAGCTTGCCGACCTAAGCTCGTTCGTCAGCACACTCCCCGAGGGTTACCGCTCACGCATCGGCGAGCAGGGCAGCCGTCTATCGGGAGGACAACGACAGAGAATAGGCATAGCACGCGCACTATACAAAAATTGCGACATACTGTTCTTCGACGAGGCTACATCGTCACTCGACAACCGCACAGAAGAGAATATTAACACCGCTATACGACGTCTATCGGCCGAAAACCGCGCACTGACCATTGTGGTTATCGCACACCGAGAGAGTTCGTTGGAGTATTGCGACAGAATAATAACCATTGAGTAATGAACAAACGATTCGACTATATAATTGCAGGACTAAGCCTACGTAGCGATATCGACCTTGTGGCCATCGGTCTGCGAGGTTTTCAGCCGTTTGAGCACGAGGTGTGTGGTGAACCAAACTGCACATTCCACATACGCCGCGATATGGATATTGCAGACTTTGGCCCGCTAAAGAATATCTCGAAGAGCTATCTTGCCGAGTCAAACTGCCATAGCGAGCTTACTAAGTGCAAGGACGGATATCTCTATATTGTAGAGGCTCGCGACGAGAATGAGTATAGAATAATCTTCCATATCGACATTGCGACAAACCGCATAGAGAGCAACATCGAGTGCCGTTCAAACTACGAGCTATCGATACTACGCTTTGGTATCTGGGTGATGTTTGGCATTGTAATAGCACCACACAACGCCATTGCTATTCACTCTTCGGTTATCGAATCTAAGGAGCGTGGCGTACTCTTCTTGGGCGAGTCGGGCACAGGTAAGAGCACCCATACGCGTCTATGGCGCGAGAACATCGAGGATGCCCACCTACTCAACGATGATTCTCCAATCATCCGCATTGTCGATGGAGAGCCCCGCGTATTTGGCTCGCCTTGGAGTGGTAAGACACCTTGCTATCGCGATCTAAGCTACCCTATTGCGGGTTTCTGCCGACTTAGCCAGGCACCCCACAATGCGATACGTCGTCTTAATGTGATAGCTGCCTTAGGAGCACTCCTTCCGTCATGTCCTCCACAGTTTGGCCACGACAGCTACCTGCAGGATTGCATCTGCAACACGTTGGATAAGATACTTCGCAAGGTTGGCGTATACCACTTGGAGTGTCTTCCCGATAGCGCAGCAGCACATCTATCTCACTCAACGATAATCAAGGGCGATGCATAAGTTTTTGGATAATATCGAGGAGGTTGTATCTGTAGGCGAGAGTTTTAGACTCTTTGTACGTGGCTTTAGCATGCTTCCGCTGTTGGGCTACGGCCGTGACAATATCATCATCCGCCGCACAACCGAGGATGAGAATATCGTAGGCCGTATAGCTATGTTTCGCACTGCGACCAACCATATAATCGTACACCGCGTCGTAGAGGTCAAGAATGGCATCGTGACACTTCAGGGCGATGGCAACCCCTACACACGCGAAAGATGTCGCCGTAGCGAGATTGTTGGCGTCGTAGAGTCGGTAATCAGGGAGAGTGGCCGCGAGGTTAGCTGCACGACACGCAGTTGGCGCATACGTGAGCGTATATGGCTTGCACAGCCCGCCATTGTTCGCCGCTATGCCCTGGCCATAATTCGTCGCATGCACCGCTGGACAGGTAAAAAGTAAATTAGTAACATATATACAATATGGATTTCAGAATAGGACACGGCTACGATGTACACGCCCTGGCAGATGGTCTTCGCCTTGTACTCGGTGGCGTAGAGATAGAGCATACGAAGGGTTGCGTAGCGCACTCGGATGGCGATGTGGCAATACACGCAATATGCGATGCGATGCTCGGTGCACTTGCCCTCGGCGACATAGGCAAGCTATTTCCCGATAGCGACCAGCGCTACAAGGGCATCGACTCGACACTACTACTCAAGGAGGTTGTCGAGGTGGTAGCATCGAAGGGCTATAGTGTTGGAAACGTAGATTGTACAATAGCTATGCAGCGTCCCAAGTTGCGACCACACATCGACGCTATGCGTCAGCGCCTTGCCGAAGTTATCGGCATTGACATAGATCGCGTATCGGTAAAGGCTACGACAACAGAGAAGCTCGGTTTCGAGGGACGAGAGGAGGGTGTATCGACAACAGCTGTCGTACTGCTCAAGGCTCTTTAGCGCGGACTGAGAGAGGTAAAGTTGTGAAAAGTTTTGCAAAATGAAATAAAAACACTACATTTGCATCGCTTTTCATGATATGTGTTGCTCGGATGGTGGAATAGGTAGACACGCCGGACTTAAAATCCTGTGGGCAGTAATGCCCGTACCGGTTCGACCCCGGTTCCGAGTACAGAAGCGAGAGTAGATTTATCTGCTCTCGCTTTTGTTTTATGTAGCAATAAGCTTGGTGAGCAAGAACAGACACATCCGTGTCCTTGACAAGAGCTGCATTGATGTATATGCAAATAGATTTACAATACACATGCAACTCTTGTAGACTTCGTCTTGCTCTTGCTCAACAAAAAAAACACTATTTACCGCGGTGCTCACTTAAGCGCGGTTGCCGAGTTTGCGCGCGTCATGCACGCACAAACATCGGCTTCAATAAGCTATTAAAATAGCTAATTGTCCGACCCCGGTTCCGAGTACAGAAGCGAGAGTAGAATTATCTGCTCTCGCTTTTGTTTTATGCTCTGTCGGCTAAAATACGGCAAGAGCGGACACAACTATATAAAACAGGTAATGATGCAAAAAGTGGCGTTTCTTGCATCATTACCATAAAACAAAATGGCCCGAGTTTATATTCGAGCCATTATCAATTCTATACTCTATTGTGCGATAATTCGAGGGGGTGTATGTGGCATCGGAGCATCGCCATAGACTACGCTCTGCGGCATAGCCTCGACCGACACATCGGCTGCCGTCTTACGGTTGATAGCGTCATAAGCTACAAACTCCTCGTAGTCATACTCCCAGCTACTACCATAAGCCAAGTGGTGAATACGGCGATAGATAGCCTCACGCGATGGTGCATTATAGTTGTAGCTGCGCTTCTCGCCACGTTTCTCACTTCGCATAATGCTATACTCGGTTGAGCGATAGACACCCTTTGGGTAGGTCAAGCCACCCTCGAAGACTCCAAGACCCTCATATTTATATCTCTCATCGGCAAGCATATGCGCCCACTTAACATTCGTCGCATCCTTCGTACCACCCTTGATATAGTCGATATTCATATACCACTTAAATCTATCGAGCCAATCGACAATATAGTAGTAGTCGTAGTTGGTAATCTCGCCGTTGCCACTATAGAAATACTCATCTGCAAGCTTTGCAAAGCCGTGGCCACCAGCCTCGTGAAGAATCATATATTTGAACTCGTCAGCATCGCCACACATCGCACAATAGGATATCGTAGCACCGTGAGCCCAATAAGTCTCTTTGGGATCGTGGGCATCAGGGGCATACATATAGCAGATACCTGCTCTATAGTTCGAGTTGAGGACTACGATAATGAGTGCATCTTCGACATTCGACTCACCAACAGCCTTTGCAGCATAGCTATTTACGAGGCTATCGCTACCTTTAACATCGCCCGTATCTGTAAAATAGGTATTAAACTTCGTACGGCCAGCAACATACTGATCATCGATACGCTCGTTCTTCGACACAGCAAGTACCATATAGACATTAAAGAGGTTGCGGAAACTCTTGTAGGGCTCCTCGCCAAAGAGTGTCTCCATACCCGTACGGCAGTAATCCTCGTAGTAGCCAGCAGCTATCTGACGATCCGAAAAGCCATCACCCATAAATACGATGTTTATACCCTTACCCTCGGTCGCACGTTGCAACACAACCACCTTGCCATCCTCGCTGTAGTCAGAAGATGCATAGACCTCACCCGTAAGGTTGCTCAACGTATATCTACTCCACTCCGCATCGTTCTGATATGCAGCAAATGCATAGTCTGGAACTCGCACCTGCAAATTAGCAGGGAAAGCGCCACTACCCAACGCGGGAGGTGTTGCAGCCAACGAGGTTACGTATGTAAGCGATGAGCAGCCATCGAGGACCATGCTACCAATAGAGGTTATACTCTCGGGGAAGGTCAGCTCCTTAAGCCCCTTACAGAGCATAAATGCGCCCTCACCGACACTCTTAACGCCATAAGGGATAGTCACCGACTTAAGGTCTTGAACCTCAAAAAACGAGTATGCACCGATGCTATCCACCTCGGGGCTAAACACTACATTGCTAATGTATGCACCGACGAAGAGCGGATCACGGTCAAACAAGCCCGACTCGATATTTGCACCAACAAGATTGCACTTTACAGTAAGCGTATCGATCGTCGTGGAGGACATCGGATTGTTACCCCAAGTGGCTGGATAGCTCTGAGGGTATCCCTCGATTGTCAGCTCCTTGATAGCATTACAGCCATAGAATGCCTTAGTACCTATAGATATAATACTCTTAGGGATGTTTATCTGCGTAAGGTTTGTGCACTGATAGAAGGCATAATCACCCATCGTCGTAACAGACTCTGGGAGGGTAATACTACGCAGCGTGCTCTGCGAGTCGAAGGCCTCCTTACCAAGTGTGGTCAAATCACCAGCAAACTTCACTACCCACTTATCACCATCCTTAGTGTGTGACGTAATCGAAGTGTTAAACTTATTTGACGACAGCGTTAATTGCGAGCCATTGGTCGTCGTGTACCACAGCTCATTAGATGCGGGAGTATCGACAAACGCAACCTCGAAGGCCTGCATCGGAAGAATCGTATTGCGCTTAATCTCAACCTTTTTGTCGGTACTCTTCGTAAATAGGCGACCCTCAGCATCCTCAATATCAATAGTAAAACCCTTAGAGAGGCTAACAGGAGGCAAAGCGACCCAGAAATTCGTAACCATAGCGCCCAACTTAACGTCATCGCCACAATCGAGCTTTACCTCTTTATTACCATTGCTCGACATCGCGATTGTAGGTAGCTCGTCACACTCAGCATAGACCGTAGCAGCACCCGACAACACCTCGCTATTATTTCCTTTAACCGTAATGCTACGCACCTCAATATCGCCCCACAACTGAAGTTTAAGAGCACCACAAATATTGCGGAACTTTAGCGATCTATCAGCCACAGACTCCGTTACGGCAACCATAGCGTATGCTCCTCGACCGAAGCTACCCTCCTCGTAGTACTGCACGGCAGGAAGCTCGACACTCAATATTTCGGAGTTGTCGATCTTCACACTCGAATCGTAGGGATAGTAGGCGTAGATAGCATCAAAGCTATTCACCCCCTGCTCGTGATTATCCACAGGGGTTACCTCACCATAATTATCGCCCGTAGCACCCATAAAGCGGCACTCGATATTGGTGTCGTTACCATAAAATACAGCAACACGATCGTCGTTATGCCAACATAGCTTTGTCTCTTCATCGATATACGTACGACTCATCGAATCCTCCATCTCGACACTCAGCAGGCCAAATTCCGAGGTATTAGGTATTGGTTGCTGCAACTCCTCATCATAAAGATTGGTACACGACAATACCACTATGGAGATCAGGATAAAAAGCAGTGCTTTATTAATAAATTTTCTCATTTTTATTCTCTTTCGCATATTATTAATAATATAGTAGTGCGGCACAGCCCGAGCTATGCTTCCCAGCCACATACCCCTCACTTGTAGGTATATGCGACACAAAGATATGCGATAAAGGGTGATTTTGCAACTCGTGACTATACAAAATCAAAAAATTGACTCCCGTGTTTTTTATTTTTTCGCGTTCATCTATGTTTATCAGGCGTTAATGTGATACTTTTGTAAGCCGAAAATAATTTTTAGAAAAAATATTTAGCAAAAGTGTGCTCAGTTTGAAAAAAAATGTGTACATTTGTTTGGTTAATTATGAGTATTGAATCAAAGTATTCGCTATAAACCGATCTATTAATAACTAAAACTACTGTCGTATGGCAAAAATCAAAGGTAAAGTTGTCGTCGATACAGAGCATTGTAAGGGTTGTGGTGTTTGTGTAGCATCATGTCCTACTAAGACTCTCGGATTGTCGGCCGAAGTAAACGGCAAGGGTTATCCCTTCGCTATCATGGTTGAGCCGGACGCTTGTACAGGTTGTGCTTCTTGCGCAATCATCTGTCCGGATAGTTGTCTAACGGTGTATCGCCAAAAATTCGAATAAGCTATGGCAGAGAAAGAGGTAAAACTAATGAAGGGTAATGAGGTAATTGCCCACGCAGCAATTCGCTACGGTTGCGACGGTTACTTTGGCTACCCCATCACTCCTCAGTCGGAGGTTATGGAGACCCTTATGGAGCTTAAGCCTTGGGAGACTACTGGTATGGTTGTTCTTCAGGCTGAGTCTGAGGTTTCTTCTGTAAACATGGTATATGGTGGTGCAGCAACAGGTAAGCGCGTTATGACATCATCATCAAGCCCCGGTGTCAGCCTTATGTCTGAGGGTTTGAGCTACCTTGCAGGTGCTGAGCTTCCTTGCGTTATCGTTAACTGCCAGCGTGGTGGTCCAGGTCTTGGTACTATCCAGCCTTCACAGTCTGACTACTTCCAG
>JAFYXB010000032.1 GCA_017546345.1 Alistipes sp.
ACAAGAAATTTCCTGTGATAAGGGGTCATCTTTGACTCTTCAATCAAAATGGCGAATGGGAAATACGCTTAGTATGTCCCATCCGCCATTTTTTCATGTCATAGCCAAATCTGACCCCTTCTAACAAGAAATTAAGGTGTGCAGGTAGGTAGGGTGTTATTCTGCACCGCTTCAATCAATTCAATCCACCCATTATTAGTGGGTGCTATTGCAAAAAAAAATATTTTTGCGTATCTTCGCACCGTTATAGGCACCTATAAATTCACGATTGGAGCTATCCAATATTTTGCTGACGATAAGCAACATATACGATATAGACCCATCGGCTCGGAAAATAGGCGTTAGAACTTGACATACACAACTTTATTAATTAATAAAACAACAAAGATGAAAAAGTTTTTTTCAATGATGGTGGCTGTTGCCGCTATGTTTGCTTTCGCAGCTTGCGAGAACACTAATGCGCCTCAGAATGGCGAGGGTGGTAAGCTCGACACTCCAGTTTTGTCTGTTGTAGACGTTACTGAGACAGGCTTCACTGTAGTATGGGAGGCTGTTGAGAACGCTGCAAGCTACTCTGTAGTTCTTAAGGGCGACATTAAGAATGTTGCCGAGACTCGCTACGAGTTCACTAACCTCAATGCAGGTGTTTACACTGTACGTGTTAAGGCTATCGGTGCTGAGGGTTCTAACTGGACTGACTCAAGCTACGCTGAGATCGAGGCTGAGGTTACTGGTCTTACTTCTGCTGACTGGTTCGAGCAGTCACTCTACACTGACACAAGCGAGGAGGATGGTTTGTATCCTTCTAACTCACTCTTCTTCAACTGGAAGGGTACAGGTGTTAAGTCTGTAGAGTTCGGTTTGTTCGAGACAGCTTCTGTTGAGGGTGTTGCTTTGTCACAGCTTCGTTCTTACTTCCAGGACTTCGGTACTGACACTGACGCAGTTTTGGCTGAGATCAACTCTGAGGAGGGTGCTACTTACGTATTTGAGGAGCTTACAGGTATGACAAGCTACACATTGTTCACTGTTGTAACTAACGAGGCTGGTCTTGAGTATGTTGCAGTTTCAGAGTGCAAAACTGAGGCAGCTACTGCAAGCGAGGCTGCTCAGAAGTGGTTTGGTGCTTGGGAGCTCACAGCACACGAGACTATCACTTACGGTGAGTCTAGCGTAGAGTTCGGTGAGAAGGATGAGACTTTCACTATTAACATCTATGGTGATTCTACAGATCCTAACGCAGTAAACATCGAGGGCTTCAGCGCACTTGAGGATGGCGTAGCATTTGGTCTTATCGACACTGAGACAGGTGACTTGATGGTAATGGCAGGTCTTACTGTTGGTTACGACGAGTCATATCAGGCATACTATATGTGGCTTGCTTACTTTATGATTGGTGACACTGGCGTAGGTCAGTTCTTCAGCGACTACATCCCTGCATACATCTTCTCTATGGACAAGAATGGCGAGGTATCTTGCGAGATGTTCGCTGCTGAGGCTAAGTATGATGATGGTACACCTGTTACAATCTCTGCTGCACACCTCGAGATCTTCGGTGTAACAGAGGCTGGTCAGCTCTACTTCTTCCAGGATGAGTACCGTTGCGGTGAGATGGATATGGTTAAGTCTGAGGCTGCTCCTGCTGCAAAGCGTTTCGTTAAGGGTGCTAAGCGTCAGATCGCTACTCCTGTAGTTAAGTCTATGGGCGAGCTTACATCTGTAGTTTACCTTCAGTAATATCCACTGATAGGATTATATGGGCTGCGCAACTTTCGGGTTGTGCAGCTCTTTTTTTTGTGGTTCCGATAGATTCCCACCCATCAAAACGTGCTAACAGCGGTCGATAATTGCAGAATTGATAAAAATAACATATCTTTGTATCGGTCAAAGATGTGCTCCTGCGATGAGTGATACGTGGTAGAGTGCACAATTTAGAGATGTGTGGTTTGGAATTAACATTTAACAACTTATAGACTATGATTAAGAGACTTTTTCAGTTGATGGTGGCATTTGTTGCTATCGTTGCTTTGGCAGCATGTGAGAAGGAGCCTACCCCCGTTGGCCCTGAGCAGCCCACTGAGCCTGAGGCTCCCACTTCAGGTGAGCTTGCATTGCCCGTATTGCGCGTAGAGAATATTGAGGCGTCGAGCTTTACGATTGCTTGGGATAGCGTGCCAGGTGCGGTAAGCTATACCACAGTGCTTAAGGGTGATGTGCGACAGATTACCGAGACAAGCGTAACCTTTACAGATATGGAGGTTGGCGAGTACACAGTACGTGTAAAGGCTATCGCTCCTAAGGGTGGCGAACTTAAGGATTCGGGCTATGCAACAATTACGGTTGTTGTCGAGGGCGTTACAAGCGTTGAGTGGTTCGACCAGTCGCTCTTTACCGATACCGATGCAGAGCAGGGCGTATATCCCTATAACGCACTCTGCGTAGAGTGGAAGGGTAAGGGCGTTAAGTCTATCAGCTACGGTCTTTTCGAGACTGAGAATTTGAATAAGATGTCGTTTGCTGATGTTAAGAAGAATCTTAACACATTTAGCAATGAGCTCGAGATTCTTGCAGGCATCAATGACAAGGGCGTAAGCTTCTACTTTACAGATCTCGTGGGCGATACAAGCTATACGTTGATCGCACTTGTTACTAACGAGGCAGGCGAGGAGTTTATGGCTCGTACGGAGCAGAAGACCGAGGCTGCAGCAGCCAGCGAGGATGCTCAGAAGTGGGTTGGCGAGTGGACTGTAACATCGCACGAGACTATCACTTTCGACTCAACGGGTAATGCTACTATGGGTAAGAAGGAGGAGAGCTTCAAGGTGACTATCAAGACTACAAAGACCTCTCCCAACTACGTTGAGATCGACGGACTAAGCTCATATGGTGCTGGTTGGACAACATTTGGCTTGGTATCGGGCAACACGATGTATATTATGAGCGGTGAGATCGTTGGCGAGAACGAGGATACGGGCTATGACTACATCTGGTTGGCATACTGCTCGGTAGATGGCAAGCTCGGTCAGTTCTTCAACGTATCTATCCCCTCGTATGTCCTCACGATGGATGCTTCGGGTAAGGTGTCTTGCGAGATGTTTGCCGATACAGCAGAGTACTCAGATGGCTCTAAGAAGCGTGTAGAGGTTGTACACACCGATGTATATGCTCAGAACCCCGCTACGGGCGATATCTACTTCCTCACAGATAGCATCACAACTTTCCGTGCAGGTAAGATGGATTGGTCACGCTAATAGAGTTGCGATATAGCCCTTTGCGAAGGGTGCAAAATTTGATATGTAGGAGTCTGCGGCGTGTAGACTCCTACTTTTGTTATGAGGTTTTGAGAACTCTTTAATGGTTGTTGATAGCAAAAAAGTGGCTATATGTTGCAGAATTTGCAAAAAAGATGTATATTTGTGTTGCTAAAAACGTGTGACTATGGATTACGCTAAGGAGTTAGAGAAGTACGCCCCTGCGCATACCGAGGCCCAAGTGGCAAAGGAGGTTGCTAAGATCAAGATGGCGGCAAATCAGAATAACAACGCTGAGGTCTACAAGTTTTGCTACTCGGCAATCGACCTTACAACGCTGTCGTGCAACGATACGCGCGATTCGGTGCAGGCCTTTGCTCGCAAGGCTGTTGAGTTCGGCGATAAGTTCCCCCATATCCCCAATGTAGCCTCGATATGTGTCTATCCACCATTTGTCGAGACCGTGGGTTTGGAGGTTGATGGCACGCCATTGCGTATTACGAGTGTAGCTGGTGCTTTCCCTGCATCGCAGAGCTTCATCGAGGTTAAGGCGTTGGAGGTTGCTATGGCTATTGAGAATGGTGCCGATGAGATCGACATCGTGCTCAATCCAGGTATGATGCTCAACAATCAGATCGACGAGGCAGCAAGTGAGGTGGAGCTTCTTCGTGAGGAGGCTCAGGATGTTATCCTTAAGGTGATCATCGAGTCGGGTGCGTTGAAGACTCCCGAGCTTATCCGTCGTGCGTCGCTTGTTTCGATGTTTGCGGGTGCCGACTTCGTCAAGACTTCAACAGGTAAGATTGACGTAGCAGCAACTCCCGAGGCGGCATTTGTTATGTGTAATGCAATCAAGGACTACTACAATATGACGGGCCGTAAGGTAGGCTTCAAGGCTGCGGGTGGTGTACGCTCAGCCGAGGATGCTGCGCTCTACTATACTATCGTTCAGGAGGTATTGGGCGAGGAGTGGCTTACAACCGACTTGTTCCGTATTGGAGCGTCGTCTGCGGCTAATAATCTATTGACAGCTATTGAGGATAAAGAGGTGCGTTACTTCTAACCTCTACGGAGCAATAATAGGTAATGATGCAAAAAGTGGCGCTTTTTGGCGCTAGAAATGGGCGAGAGATTTATTTCTCTCGCTCATATTTTTTGGAGATTTTCCCCTGATTGCTTTGGAGGTACAGATACCATTTTACAAAATCTTTGAAATGCTC
>JAFYXB010000001.1 GCA_017546345.1 Alistipes sp.
AAACTCATGGTCAGCAGACAAGCGCAACTGAAGAGCACCCGTAGCATCCTGAACATACATACCCTTCTTAGATGTAAGGTTGACGAGTGCACGGTTTGAGATTACCATACCCTCGATAGTGCCGTTAATCGTTGCACCCTGGCCAAGCGCCAATATCTTAGCAATGGTCAAGGCTGAATCGTCATCCGAGCCACCCTCATCAGTGTTGCCCTCATCGTTGCCACCCTCATCGGTGTTGCCCTCATCGTTGCCACCCTCATCGGTGTTGCCCTCGTCAGTGTTGCCCTCGTCTGAGCCACCCTCATCAGTGTTACCCTCGTCTGAGTCGCCTTCGTCAGTGTTACCCTCGTCTGAGTCGCCCTCGTCATTGCCACCTTCGTCAGTGTTGCCCTCATCTGAGTCACCCTGATTGTTGTCGCCACCAATCTGCTCATCAGTGAGCTTCACACCGCAAACAATAGCACGTGCAGTAGCCATTGTAGAATCTGCAGTTGTGAGTGCGAAATTAGCATCTGTAGAGAACTCAATCTTTGAAGTTGCGGTCAAGCCAGTGAGCTGGGTTGAGTAGTGATCAGTATCTGCAAAAGAGAGTGCAGTGTAGGGAGGATTACCTGTTACACCATCGTGTGAAGCGAGTTTCACTGACTGTGTAGCACCACCATCAACACGGAAGTACAAAGTAACATTGCCACCCTTCCAGCCCTGAGCATAGAAGTTAAGATACTTTGAGCCTGTTACGCCTACAGCACCAGAAGTGAACTTACCAGCCTGCTTCGACTTACCCAATTTGAAACCAGTAACAGCCTTACCACCGATAGTAGTTGCGCCGAGTGAGTAAACGGCGTTTGTAGAGTCATCCTCAGAACATACGAAGATTGAGTCTGACTCGAACTCACCATCACCAGGAACAACTGGTGTTGAGCCACCATCATCGTTGCCACCCTCACCAGCTACGTGTGACACGTAAACAGCATCCTTCATCTGAGGGGTATCGTTGTATGACGTGCGTGTACCGTAGACAGTGATTGTATCACCCTGCTTCAAACCAGCTGCTGCCCACTGCTTCTGCGACTCACCTGCAGGAGTAAGAAGACCGTAAACATATACAGTACCTGTTGCATCGGTAATATCGAAGTTACCATAAGTAGTGTTTACAACACGTGTAATCTCGCCTGTAAGCTGATATACAGTGCTATCCTCAGCGGCTGCCAAGAACTCAGCGACAGTAGCCTTAACTGCATCCTCGGGAGCAGGAGTCTCGCCACCCTCATTGCCACCGCCGTTAGTGCCAGTAGCCAAATCTACCTCCTGGCCACCATTGCCAGTGTAGAGCTTAACATCGTCCAAACGATATGAGCTCGCTACGTCTGCTGCGAACTTAATGCTCAACGATGCAGGAACCTCCTTTAGTGTGAAGTTCGCAGTAGCCACATTCCAGCGACCCTCAGCCTCACCTGCGAAGGTGTACTCGATCTCTGTCCACTTCTGACCATCGCCAGAGAGATATACATGGAACTCCTCATTCTTGAATAGGCTGCCGTTATCCTGCGAATACTTCTCTGTACCAAATGTAAGCTTGAGCTTATTCTGCTCGGCTGCAAGAGCGATACCATTAATCTGGAAGTATGCACTCTTACCAAAGAAGATGTTGTTCACACCCGAACCTGCATAATCCGAATAGTTGCCGTCAGATGCAGAGTTTGCACGAACGGTAACATTTGAGCCCTCGTATGATACATTCTCCGAAGCAGGACCCTCAGCATTTGCGAACTCTGGGAAGTCCTTTACATAAGGCCAATACTCACCCTTTTCAGCCTGCTTACCATCGAAGTTGTCGCTGTAGAGCAAGGTCTCCTCTACTGCAGGTGCCTCGTCTGAAGACTGAGCAACATTGATCTTCTTCGCATCCCAGTTGCCATAAACAGGGTGCAAAGCGATAACCTTGATTGTAGCCTCACGGATTGCACCAGAGTCGTTACGAGGTACTGATACAGAGATAGCACCATTACCCTTACCCGCCTGTGGGGTAACAACTACCCAATCCTCACCTGTAACATAGTCAACAGTGACCTTCCATTCACCATTGGCAGTTACATCGACACTCTGCATCTCCTCCTCGTTTGAGAAGTTCAACGACTTTACCGAAACCTCCACTGTGGGGTTGGTAACCTCCTCATGTTTATCCTCGCACGCTACAAAGCCAAGAGCAGCGCCCATGACAAGAGTTACTGCGAAGAGCGATTTGAAAATTTTGTTTAACATAAGCACTTTTTTATTAGTTAGAAATTATTGTGTTCTAATAGTTGTCTGCGTTCTGCTATCGACAGAATACATATCGTACAAAGGTACAATGATTTTAAGAAACAAAGAAATATATTGACCCTTTTCTGACAAAAATCACACATTCCACCCACTGCATCGATTTATCACTCTGTGATAAGATGTTTTTCGAAGAGCTACAAAGGGAATCTATTGTTTTTTTCAGCGCAAATCGCTACATTTGCAGAATAAACTTCAAATCAAGCTCTAAGAATGGGTGTAGATAGAAATATGCGAAATATCGAGAGCGATAAGGAGTTTGAGAACCGCATACGTCCGCAAGCGTTGCAAAATTTTGCAGGTCAGGACAAGACGGTAGCCAATCTCAAGGTCTTTATCAAGGCTGCTCTTATGCGTGGCGATTCGCTCGACCACGTGTTGTTGCATGGCCCTCCAGGATTAGGTAAGACTACCCTAGCCAATATCATAGCTAATGAGATGGGCGCACAGCTCAAGGTGACATCGGGTCCCGTACTCGACAAACCCGGCGACCTTGCAGGATTGCTCACAAACCTCAATCCTGGTGATGTGCTTTTCATTGATGAGATACACCGCCTCAGCCCTATTGTCGAGGAGTATCTCTACTCGGCTATGGAGGACTACAAAATTGATATTGTCTTGGATAAGGGTCCTGCAGCACGTTCGATACAGATTGAGCTTGCTCCGTTTACGCTCGTAGGTGCTACCACGCGCAGTGGTCTGCTCACATCGCCACTCCGTGCTCGTTTTGGTATTACGTGCCACTTGGAGTACTACGATGCAGCAATACTATCGGGTATCGTAAAGCGTTCAGCATCAATTCTCGACATCTCGATAGACGATGATGCAGCACTTGAGATTGCACTACGTTCACGCGGTACGCCACGTATCGCCAATGCCCTACTGCGTCGTGTGCGTGACTTTGCGATGGTCGAGGGCGAAGGCCATATCGACATAGATATTACACGTGTGGCACTCGCAGCGCTCAACATCGACGCACGAGGTCTTGATCAGATGGATAATAAGATTTTGGCGACTATTATCGAGAAGTTCAACGGTGGTCCCGTTGGTCTTAACACGGTCGCTACGGCCGTCAGCGAGGAGGCTGGAACTATCGAGGAGGTATACGAGCCTTTCCTCATCAAAGAGGGATTCCTCAAGCGCACGCCCCGCGGTCGCGAAGCCACGGAGCAGGCATACAAACACCTCGGATATGCCTATGGCAATACTGATGAGCAACTGCTGTTTTAGAGCGTAAGACAGAGTGCGATTGCTTAAATGACGATAGTGTCTTTGATTTAGACATTATCGTCATTTTGTTTTGAGG
This sequence comes from Alistipes sp., assembly GCA_017546345.1. GTDB lineage: Bacteria > Bacteroidota > Bacteroidia > Bacteroidales > Rikenellaceae > Alistipes. The sequence goes on from JAFYXB010000001.1 coordinate 3,626, forward strand.
GATATGGAGGTAATGATGGAAAGATAAGGAGTTTAGGGAAATATACGATATGAAAAAGCCACCAATGGGTAGTACTTAAAGTACATTCTATTGGTGGCTTGGATTGAAGCGGTGCAGATGCACCACTATCACAAGAAATTATTAGAGGGCTGAAGAGATAAGGAATGTCGCAGCAACACCCAAGATAGCATAAAGCTCAGGGAACGCAGCCAAGATCAAAGTCTTACCAAATACGTCGTTACCGTTACCGATAGCAGCAATACCGTTAGCACAAACCTTTGCCTGGAACAAAGCTGAAGACAAAGTCACGATAGCCATCAAAAGACCAGCACCGAAGATACCAATACCTGCCAACATAGACATATTTGCATTGATAAGACCGCTAACCATGAAGTAACCTACGAAACCATAGAGACCCTGTGAACCTGGAAGCGCTGAAAGAATCATGTAGCTACCGAAAGCACCACCATTCTTCTTCAACGCACCTACTGATGCCATACCGCAACGAGCAGTTGCAACTGCAGAAGCCAAACCTGATACACCGACCATGAGGGCAACGCCCAAATAAGCCAAAATTAAAGCTGAATTCATAATTGTTTAATGTTTTTAAGTTGTTAATTATTATTTGTTTATTCTTTCATTTTGCGAACAGGATCGAACGAGCGCTGACCCATCTCGAAACCTGCATTTTTGTAAAACTCAACGAAGGTCAAACGCATAGGGTGTACGAATGACGAAATCGCCGACATAAAGAGGTTGATACCGTGACCGATGAGCAGGATGATTGAGGCTGCAACAATCTGCAACGCCACAACATACCACGCCGAGCCAGCAATACCCTCGCTAAGGCCCGAAAGACCCATAGCCAATGAGTTGAAGACCTGAGCCAACACACCACCTGACAAACCGATAGCGAACAATCGGATGTAGCTGAGTACGTCACTAAGCAAGCCTGTGATGTTGTTGTACGTATCCCACAAACCAGCACCGAGGTTGATAAGCGGATTACGCTTAACATTGTTCAAAAGCAACATCAACACAGCACCAAGGCCAAGCGCACCGTAGAACACGGGCGACGAGGTAGTGAAGCCAGGAATCTCCAAACCAAACATTGGAAGGCCCGCAGCCAACGAACCCGAAAGAAGGATGATAAACCATCCGAGGAGTCCGAAGGTAGTGGTGAAGCCAAAGAGCTTAGCCTTCATCCAAATATTGATAGCCATACCCACCAAGATCTGGAAGACACCGAGTGCCAACGAGATAGAGAAGAAGTCCTCCTGGAAGTTGAGCAACGCATCTTTGTGCACGGGCAAGAAGTCCGAGATTGTCAAGCCAAAGAATGAGTTGGCATAGGTACCAAAAGCGACTGTCGCTGAAGCACATACGATAGAGAGCCATGCTGCCTGACGCATACTTTCACCACCCTTAAAGAGCAAGGCAAGACCTACGGCCAAGATCATAAGACCATAACCCGCATCGCAAAGACAGATTGCGAAGAAGAGCATATAGAATGGTCCGAAAATGGGTGTGAGATCCAATGTACCATACTTAGGCAACGAGTACATCGAACCGATAAGCTCGAACAAACGTGCAAACTTATTGTTCTTCAACTTCACGGGAGCGTCATCATCAATCGTAGCATCGCGCTTCATATACACAAGGTTGGGATACTCCTCCAAGAGAGCATCTACCCTCTCTGCAGTATCGGACTCGGCCCAGCCCTCCATAATGACGAGCTCACCATCGGCCTCACGCTGTGCCGTAGCACCAACCTTCAAGCCCTGCAACTGCTCTTTAAGCTCGGCGCAGCGCTCTGCGATAAGTGACAACGAAGCGGCAGCACGCGACAACATAGCATCGAGAGCCTTATCCTCGGCCTGCAACTGAGCAATCTGCTCGGCAATAGCTATGCTATCTGTGCGTGGGAGGCGCACCTCCTGACCATCGACAACCACTGGAGTAGCGTCGGTAGTGATAGCAACGAAGTAGACAGCAGCCGAAGTGCGAGCGACCTCCACAATGGTAATGGCATCACCAGCCTCCTCAACGAGCTTGTTATAGGCAGCCTCCTGCGCCATGAAGTAGCGCAAGGTGACACCTCTCTCGGCCAAACGAGCCATATCATCGCTCGAGAAACGACCCCAAGGAGCAATCTCCTGAGCAAGCTTCTCAAGGCGAGCAACCTCCTGCTGCAAGCGTGCACGCTCGTTACGAGCAGCTGCGCAAGCCTCGAAGGCCTCACGACCCGATGCGAAGACCAACGCGTCAGCCTGGAACTCTGCAGACGACTTAAAGCCCGCGAGAAACTCCATAGTACGGTTGTGAGCCTCGATATCGAGCAACAACTCTCTGTCACCCTCGCTTGGTTCCCAGCCTGTAGTGGTAATATCGACCAAACCAAGCTCGCGGAGTTTTTCAACAAAGTGCTCTTGCTCACCAGCGAAAAGCACGATGTCATAGCGTAACATCTTACTAATCATTGTTTGGCTCCTCCATAGCCTCGGCCTGCGCCTGACGTGTTTTTACAATCTTCTGTGCCGACTTACTGAGGTTCTCCTCATCCTCCATAAATCGCTTAATCTTACGTATGGCATCCTCATAACCAGGGATTTGCACCTTTTCGTAGAGGTTTACCTTCTGAGTAGTTTTGCGGCGCGCATAGTCCAAAAGCTCCATCTTGCGATTGTAGACCTCGAACTCGATACCCAAGCGTGACATCTGCTTGAGGACACGGATACCCTCGGCATACCAAACAGGAGCCGAAAAGAGGTCGTAGGGCTTCTCCTTATATACTATATTATTAAGGATTGGCGTGCGCACGCCCGCAATCTTGAGTGTCGTAAGTTCGACATCCTCGATGCGGATAAGATCACAATCAAACTCTCCCCACAGCTCTACCATATAGTCGTAGCGAGCGATAAGCTCGTCGAGCTCCCTACGGTAGGCTAATGCAGAGTCCTTCGCCCTCTTTACCTCCGAACGCAATGCGCTCTCCTTACTCTTGATAGTAGGAAGGGCATTCTTTCGGATCTTGAGCTGCTTGCCCAATTCGCCGAGCGAAGTCTTGTTATATTGAAATTTGATTGCCATAAGCCTTTATTATGCTTTCCAGTATTTGTCTGAGAGCTCCTGCTTGATGCTTACCTCACCCTTAGAGAAGTACTTCGCGAAGAGCGACCATGCTGTATCGAGCATCTGCTCAATCTCGATATTTACATCGATAGAGAGCAACTTCTCAGAGTAGTCGTGAGCAAACTTCAAAGCACGCTCGTCGTAATCCGACAAATCGAAACCGTTCTCCAACTTAGTCTTAGCATTAGCTGCATCGGCATACAAACGTACGCAGGCGTTCATCACCTGTGGGTGATCCTCGCGTGTCTTCTTACCGATAACAAGCTGCTTTAGACGTGACAACGAACGGAATGGATCGACGATAACCTTACCGGTATCCGAGTCGTTACGCAAGAAGAGCTGACCCTCGGTGATATAACCCGTATTATCGGGAATAGCGTGTGTAATATCACCACCTGAAAGTGTTGTAACGGCGATAATAGTGATAGAACCACCATTAGGCAACTGTACGGCCTTCTCGTAGATCTTTGCCAAGTCCGAGTAGAGTGAACCAGGCATAGAGTCCTTAGATGGAATCTGATCCATACGGTTAGACACGATAGCCAATGCATCGGCATACAATGTCATATCAGTAAGAAGTACCAACACCTTCTCGCCCTTATCTACGGCGAAGTACTCAGCAGCTGTAAGCGCCATATCGGGAACCAACAAACGCTCCACAGGAGGGTTATCCGTAGTATTTACGAACGATACGATACGGTCCAATGCACCTGCGTTCTCGAAGACCTGCTTAAAGTAGAGGAAGTCATCGTTAGTAAGACCCATACCACCGAGGATAATCTTATCGGCCTTAGCACGAAGTGCCACATTTGCCATCACGGCGTTGTAGGGCTGATCGGGATCGGCGAAGAATGGAATCTTCTGACCAGATACGATAGTGTTGTTAAGGTCGATACCTGCGATACCTGTTGCGATAAGCTCCGAAGGCTGGATACGGCGGAAGGGGTTCACAGTAGGGCCACCAATCTCGCGTGCCTCACCCTCAATCTGCTCACCACCCTCGAGTGGCTCACCATAGGCGTTGAAGAAACGACCTGCCAAGGCGTCAGATACGCGCAATACGGGAGGCTCACCGTGGAATACTACCTCAGAGTTGGTAGCAAGACCCTCGGTACCTGCAAACACCTGCAACGTAACCTTGTCGCCCATAATCTTTACCACCTGAGCCAAGCGACCACCTACCGTAGCAAGCTCATCGTTACCTACGCCCGTAGCACGGAGCGTAATGGTAGCCTTGGTGATATTATCAATCTTTGTATATACTTTCTGAAATGCTCGTGTTGTCATAGTTCATCCTCCTTATTTTGCGATGTTTTCGTTTACGAGAGCCTCAATCTTTGAGCGGAAACCGTTAAACTGCTCTGACTGCCACTCCGTGTAGTTCATCTGACGGAACAAGTAGATAAGCTCCTTAAAGAACTTAGAGCAGTACTCAAAGTCAGCCAAGTCGTACGACTTACGGCAGATCTCAAGAACCATCTTGTACATCATCTGCTGACGCTCGATAGGACAGTTAGCGTCGATAGAGTCGAAGGCATCCTGCTGCAAGATTACAGAGTCTACCAACTCGCTCTTCCAGAAACGCTCGTGGTACTCTACAGGCACACCATCATCACCAAGGATGTTGATCTGGTCGTTAGCCTCCTTACCACGCTGTACGATAGTCTTACCCTCGTATACTGCATCTACCCAGTTCTTCTCGATGTGCTCATCCAAGTACTCGCGAATCTCGGGGTACTCCAAATACTTAGAGTATGAATCCAATGGATCGATTGCAGGATAACGCTTAGAGTCGGCACGGCTCTGCGACAAAGCGTAGAAGCAACGAGCAGCCTTCTTTGTAGACTCGGTAACAGGCTCCTTAAGGTTACCACCCGCAGGTGATACCGTACCGAGGAATGTTACTGAACCTGTAGCGCCATTGTTCAACTTAACCAAGCCGGCGCGAGCGTAGAAGTTAGAGATAACTGCCGAAAGGTCCATAGGGAAGGCATCCTGACCTGGAAGCTCCTCCAAACGGTTAGACATCTCACGCAAAGCCTGAGCCCAACGTGATGTAGAGTCAGCCATAACCAATACCTTAAGACCCATAGAACGGTAGTACTCACCGATAGTCATACCTGTATATACTGAGGCCTCACGCGCTGCAACGGGCATATTCGAGGTGTTACAGATGATGATCGTACGCTCCATAAGTTTGTGACCTGTACGAGGATCGACCAACTCGGGGAACTCTGCGAAGATCTCCACAACCTCGTTAGCACGCTCACCGCACGCTACGATGATGATAACATCGGCCTCGGCCTGCTTAGAGATAGCGTGCTGAAGCACTGTCTTACCAGCACCGAAAGGACCAGGAATAAAGCCTGTACCACCCTCAGCCAATGGGTTGAATGTATCGATAGCACGAACACCAGTCTCCATAACGCGTGAAGGACGAGGCTTCTCTGTAAAGCAACGGATAGCCTGCTTAACGGGCCACTTCTGCACCATAGTGATATTGTACTCGTTGCCATCTGTATCAGTAACAACGGCAATAGTATCGGTCACCTTATACTCACCAGCTGCAACAACGCTCTTCACAGTGTAGTTGCCCTGCATAACGAAAGGAACCATGATCTTGTGCATCACCCACTGCTCCTTAACCTCACCAAGCCATGCACCAGCCGTAACCTTATCGCCAGCCTTTGCAAGTGGCTTGAACTCCCACTTCTTATCGAAGTCGATAGGATCGGTGATAGAACCGCGGTTGATGAACAAACCGTCCATCTTCTCCAAGTCGTTCTGCAAACCGTCATAATTGCGTGACAAAAGACCAGGTGCCAATGTAGCCTCGAGCATGTGACCCTCGAACTCCACCTTATCACCAATCTTTAGACCGCGCGTACTATCGTAAACCTGTACATAGGCCTCATCGCCTATGACCTTGATGACCTCGGCCATCATGCGGGTATCACCGCAATATACGTGGCATATCTCATTCTGACCCACCGCACCATCAACCTTGGCGATAACGATGTTCGAGATAATACCGTTTACACGTCCTAATGTTTTCATTCGTTTATATCTTTTTTATTGTTTATTCACAAGCTCCTTGGCGTCAAGCCCCTTAATCAAGCGTGCAAGCATCTCACGACCAGCCTCAGGCGAGAGAAGCATCCAACGCGCAACGATATTGACCTTGACAAGATAAGAGAGTAGATAGTTGATGTTGAAGAAGTCGAAGACTGCGATATCCTCAGCCTCTGCCCAACGGATAGCATCGATCTTACGCTCCTTCTCCACGATGTTTGTCTCGTCGGCAACAGCCGCGATAACAGCATCGATATATGGCAACTCACCGCGAAGGCCAAAGTCGGTAGCCGACGAGCGACGAAGTTGCTCGACAATCTCGCCACCACCTACCGTAACATCGGCTACTGCACGACCAGCCTCACGTGCTGCAAGTGCCGCAGAGATATTACGCAAGTTGCGATCAAACGCTCCCCAACCTACAAGGAAGCTACACTTGGAATCGGCCAAATCGCGATAGTAAGCCTCGAAAAGTGCACGCTCAAACTTCTCATCAAGCACGACCTCTTCGTCTCTATCCTCATCTTCAGCCTCGACATACAAGCGAACAACCTCGCCCATCTGCTTTGGCAGAAGATCGTAGCAACGCTCTGCAAAGAGTGCATCGACCTGCTCACGGCTGAGATTACCCAGCGGAGAGAAACGCTGCTGCGAAGCCCTCACTGCGATAATATTCTCGCAGTCGTAATAGGCATATAGCAGACGTACGGCCTCAGCATCCCTCTTCGATATCTGATCGAGAATCTCTCCACGAATCTCGGCGACATCGAAACCCTTGGTGTCCGAATCCAAAGACCACTCCTTGAGACCGGCAACCAAATAGTAATACTCGGCAGAGAACATAGACTACTTATAAAGCATGTAAGCAACCTTCTCGCGGAGATACTCCTTGAATAGAGCATCGAAGCTCTCGTCGGTGAATGAGATGTAGTAACCACCATTCTTCTCGCCCACCTTAAAGCCATTCTTCACATCCTTCGAGTAGCCAACCTCAACACCAGCCTTGAGCAACTCAGCAGCGCTCTTCTGAACAGCTGCGTCAAGCTCGGCACGCTTCTCCTCTGAAAGGAGTGCCTTGAGTGATACATCGGTTGTTGCTGCATTCCAGTTCTGTGCAACAGCCAAAAGCATATCCTTAACGAATGAAGCATCAGCCGCAGCAGCCTTTACAGCCTCACCTGTTGTCTTGAAGATAACGGCCTCGGCAAGCTCGTTCTTAATCTTAGAAACAGCCTGACGACCAGCCAACGTAATCTCGGTCATTGCATTCTTGGCGATATCCTCAGCCTTTGCCTCGGCAGCCTTCGCTACGGCCTCAGCCTCGGCCTTTGCCTCAGCCACGATCTTTGCAGCCTCAGCCTTAGCCTCAGCAACAAGACGCTCAGCCTCTGAACGACCCTTCTCCAAGCCCTCGTTGTAGAGCTTTTGGGTAAGCTCCTGAAGTTTGTTGTTCTCCATAGTAATTTTCGGTTTTTAAGTTATATATTTTCGGTTATAATTTTCTGTACCGTTCGGCGACACTTCCAGGCTAAACCTTCGCAGCGGCAACCATTGCTACAAAATGCGCCATATATCGCCAAAATTCCCACAAATATAGATTATATTTTTGCCATTATCAAATTTAGCAAAGATTATTTTCCACCAAAATCGAAAAAAGTTTTAAGCATAACGCTCGACTTATATAAAAATTTGAAGTTTCGAAATTAATTCATATCTTTGCTAAAATGATGTCTAATTTTTATTTCACAATTATTTGAGATTAAAACTATGGAGCAGAATAATACCACAAAACCTATTGTTGTGACACTCGATGCTGGTGGCACAAACTTCGTATTTGGCGCGATGTGCGACGGCAAGCCCGTTAGCACACAACTCACCATGCCCTCTTCGGCACACGACCTCGACAAGTGTCTGAGCACACTTATCTCGGGCTTCGAGCAGGTGATTGGCTCTTTGGAGCGCAAGCCCGTGGCAATCAGCTTTGCCTTCCCTGGCCCTGCCGACTATCGCAACGGCATTATTGGCGGTTATCTCCCCAACTTCCCATCGTTCCGCGATGGCGTAGCCCTCGGTCCTATGCTTGAGGAGAAATTCGGCATTCCCGTATTCATCAACAACGATGCAGACCTCTTTGCCTATGGCGAGGCGGCAGGAGGCGCACTACCCCGCATCAACCGTCGTTTGGCCGATATTGGCGCATCAAAGTGCTACCGCAACCTTCTCGGCTATACCTTCGGCACTGGCTTCGGCTTTGGCTTTGTGATGGACGGCAAGCTCAATTTGGGCGACAACTCTTGTGTCGAGACCTTCTGCCTCAAGCATCGAGATTACCCACAATATATCGTCGAGGATGGTGTATCTATCCGTGCCGTGAAGCGTGTGTACCGAGAGCTTTCGGGTGATGAGCGCGAGCTCGAACCACGCGATATTTGTCGCATTGCCGATGGCGAGCTGGAGGGTAATGCCGAGGCTGCACGCGAGAGCTTCGCAACGCTTGGCCGTGTGGCGGGCGATGCTATGGCTACGGCCGCGACACTTATGGACGGTATTATCGTTATTGGCGGTGGTCTTACGGGTGCAAGTCGCTACTTTATGCCTGCACTTCTCGAGGAGATGCGCTCGTCGATTGCCACCATGTCGGGCGATAAGTTGAACCGCGTACAGATGGAGGTCTACAATTTGGATGACGAGACCGAGTTCGAGAAGTTTGCACTCGGCAACTCGACACGCATCAAGGTCTACGGCAGCGACCGCGAGGTGGTATATAATAATAAGAAGTGTATCGGCGTGACGCTTTCGGATATCGGCGCAAGTGCCGCAGTGTCGCTCGGTGCATATCTCTATGCTGTGAATAATATCTAAAAATATTTAATACATCACACAATGAAAAAGTTTTTCTTATTCACACTTGCAGCACTTGCCTTTGTGGCGTGTACGCATAACGATGTCGAGGAGCTCGCGACTAACCGCGCAGATGTTCCCGACACATTGACCATTGGCTTCGAGAGCGACGACACACGTATTCAGCTAAACGAAGCACAGAAGACCGTCTGGAATGAGAATGACAACATCACGGTATTCTATCACTCCGACGCTAATCAGAAGTGGCAATTCCAGGGCGAGACAGGTGATCGTCAGGGAGAGTTTAAGTGCACGCAGAATGCTGAATCAAGCACACCGATTGCCAATATTGTTGTAGCTTATCCCTATAGCGAGGACTATTTTCTAAATACGAAAAGCTACAATATAGAGGCTACCCTCCCCGCTGTGCAGCACTACGCTGAGGATAGCTACGGCATTGGCGATAACCTTATGGTTGCACAGAGCGAGTTTACGCAGTTCTCGCTAAAGAACGTATGTGGTTGGCTTAAGGTGCAGCTTACGGGTAATGGTGAGAGTGTTACACGCCTGACGCTCAAGGGCAACAATGGCGAGCAGCTTGCGGGCCTTATCTATGTAGATACAGATACAGCTGAGTCTACTCTTGTTTCTGAGATTGGAGGTTATGACGATATGGAGAATAGCGTCGGTGGAGGTTTGATACCCGATAATGCTATTGTTACCGAGATTACACTTAACTGCGGCGAGGGCGTGGAACTTGGTGCAGAGTCTAAAGCCTTCTATATCGCTGTCCCTCCTCAGACTTTCGAGAAGGGTGCAACCGTAACGGTAGAGTGCAGCAATGGCTCATCTTCAACAATCGGCACTACCGAGGCATTCACTATTCAACGCAACCATATCTTACCTATTGATGCTGGCGAGTATGATGGAGTTATCCCCGAGGTCTACGAGTTGGCATATCGCACCAACGATGGCAAGGCTCTCGACCCCTACACTACCGAGGGCTTTGGCGGTGAATTTGAGGAGAATATCTTTGACGCAGCTACAGGCGAGGGAAAGCTCGTTTTTGCAGGTGCTATAACAACAATCCCAAACCAGGCTTTTGGTGCTTGTGAGAATCTAACTTGGATTGAGATTCCATTGGGCGTTACATCTATTGGTGCAAGTGCCTTTAGCGGTTGTTCGTCTATGGAGGAGATTACTATCCCAGCATCGGTAACATCCGTAGGTTCAGAAGCCTTTAAGGGATGTACGGGTAAGGCTTATATCAATTGCTCGGGTGTATTATTTAGTAGTGCAGGGTTTGCAGAGGTTGTTATTGGCGATAGCGTAACGACGATTGGAAAGAGTGCATTCAGGTATTGCGACATCCTTACAAG
>JAFYXB010000033.1 GCA_017546345.1 Alistipes sp.
AAATAGAGTGAGCCAATGCTACGACGCGTAACATCCATGCCACAGTTCTTACCCTCGGTCGTGCGACCGATAAGCGTCACGGGGATATCGACACCTCGCATACCCGTAACAACCATCTCCGAAGCCGAAGCGCTATAGTTCGAACAGATGACAGTAAGACGCTCCAGGTCGAGCGATGCGCTATTAGCCTCTACCAGGCACTGCGTAGTTCGATTATTCGAGATATTGGCCGGGTTACGACGTAGCTCAAAGAGGAGCTCGCCCTCGTGAGCAGCACCCCAAATCGAGGAGCATAGCAACACAGCACTCGATACCGAACCTCCGCTATTGCATCTAAGATCGAGGATAAGCTCCTCGACACCCTCAGCCTTCAGACCAGCAAGCGCAGCCTCCAACTCTTCGTTATAGCTGCTATCGAAAGAGTTGTACACAAGGTAGCCAATGCGCTTATCCACACCCTCGATATTGAGCAGACCGCAGTAGGCAATCGGCGTCTCGAAGTAGCTACCGCGCTGCAGCTTTGCTGAGTGGCTTCGCTCCTGCTCGCTGGCAGCCGTTTGACGCATCAAGGTAAGCTGCAACGCCGAGGCGGTATTGAGCTGTATCGAGTTGAAGAGCGTCTGGTAGTTGCCCTGCGTGATGCTACGTCCGTCAATCGTCATAATAACATCGCCATGACGTATATCGCTCTGTGCGGCGGGCGAGTCGGGATATACGTTGCTGATGATAAAGCCAAAGCTATCGTCACTGAGCTTGGCAATCGTATAGTGCAAGTCGATACCAAAGCCCGAGACCATAGCTCCTGCGCGTGAGCCATCCTCCACACTACGAATGTAGGAGTAGAAGACACGCGCCCCCTTATTGTTGCGGTAGCCATCATCGACATTCGTAGTCAGAGCATTTAGCGTCGAACTAAGATATTTGCTCCACTCTACATTGCGGTTAAACGATGCGCTACGCTCCTGAACCTCATCGAGCCAATAGTACTCCTCGCTGAGTCGCTTATCTATGTAGGCTATCACCTCGCGGTCGAGTTCGGTGATTGTCGCAGGGCGATCAATGCCCGAGGGATAGGATGGCGTAGTGCAGGCTACAAGCATACAGAGTGCATAAACCATTGCTACGGGAAGCGATATAAACTTATGTATCAGCCACTTATTCATCTTTCGAAATCTCTTTTTTAATCGTCACACGTGTCTCAGCAGCATAGTGACGACATATATCCTTAATGCCACATACTGCGCATTTAGGCTTGCGCGCCATGCAGGTATAGCGACCATGCAGGATCAGCCAATGGTGTGCAATAGGCAGCAACTCGCTCGGAAAGCCTGCCTCGAGCTGCTTCTCGGTAGCCAATGGCGTACGAGCATTACGACTCAGGCCTATGCGTGCCGCTACACGGAAGACGTGCGTATCGACAGGCATAACCTCCCTGCCCCACAACACCGCACCCACAACATTTGCCGTCTTACGACCTACGCCTGGCAGGGTCTGCAAAGCATCAAGATCGGTGGGCAGTTCGCCACCGAAGCGCTCGACAATACCTCGCGAGAGGGCAGCGAGATGCTTCGCCTTGTTGTTCGGATAGGAGATACTCTTTATGTATTCGTAGATCTCCTCGGCCGTAGCCTTTGCCATAGCCTCGGCCGTAGGATAACGCTCAAAGAGCGCAGGTGTGGTCATATTCACACGCTTATCGGTACACTGCGCCGAGAGCACCACAGCCACCAACAGCTCGAAGGGGTTGCGAAAATTCAACTCGCTCTCGGCCGAAGGCATATGCTCCGAGAAGTACTCCACAACGCGACGGTATCGCTCCTTTGTTGTCATATCTTTAGTTCGGTTTATCTGTTACTATTGTGCCACATACGCCACGCTATCTTCTTAAAGAAGAGCACGTATGCCGCCATATTTATCGCCAATCGCGGCTCCTGTTTCAGCCCCTGCCTCCAGCGCTCGACATACTCTCCAACGCCACCATTGTAGGACAACAGCCACAACGCCTCGTTCTCGCGCTGTCGCAGTAGCTCATAATGCATCTTAGAGCCATTATAACGTTGGTCGTACCACAGTGCAATGTCGCTGAGCGAGTCACAGAATCGCAACTTACGCCCGTAGTCGGGACTGTGGCTCACGCTATGGCACAACACTCTATGCACTGCCATAGGGCGATCTATTGCCCCCACACGGCTGTTGGCACCAAACCATAGCCACATAGGCAGATCGTCGGTAAGCCACTCGGGATGATGCTCGGGGCATACCTCGGCATAATAGCGCATAACGAGCTCACGGCGTGCTACGACCGTAGCATTTTCGGCGGGGTTACGCCTTAGCATCGACTCGAAATCCGTGGTGCAACAGCCCGATGGGTATATCGACACATTACCACGCTCGTCGATACGCTCCGAACGTGTGTAGCACATACCCATACTCTCGTTACGCTCCAACATATCGACCTGAAGTTGCAGCTTGTCGGGGTCGGTAAAGTAGTCGTCGCCATCCAAAAGAGCGATATAACGGCCACACGCCGCCTCGATAGTACGGCGATAGTTGGCCCTCATACCGACATTCTCATCCGACGTTATCAGGCGTATACGCTCGGGATAGCGCTCCACATACTCCTTGGCGATAGCTCGTGTATTGTCCGTACTGCGATCTTCGCCAATGACAAGCTCCACACCAAACGAGGTGCGCTGCATAAGCACACTCTCGATAGCCTCGGCAAGGTATCGAGCGTGATTATAGGTGGTCATAACCACCGAGAGAAGCACCTCACGACTCATAGCTTTATAGTTTTGTTAGTTTTGCAAAGTTGGCAAGTAGCGTCTTCGAGCCATAGTTGGAGAAGGAGATGACCAACTTATGGTCGGTAGCCAACATCTCGATACGCTCGACCACTCCCTTACCAAACTTGGGGTGCTCGACCCTATCACCTACGGCATAGGCACAACCTGCCACGTGAGTAGATGTGGTAGGCGCACTGTCGGCATCGCTCGGTCTAACACCCACCGAACGCATACCCGCACGGCGTGGGTCGATAGGTGGCGGAGTATTGACAATCTCGGGGCGTGGCGAAGCACTCGTCTGTGGACGAGAGGGGGTTGCACCCTGCGCTCTACGCTCGAATGATGGTCGCTGCGCCGTCTGTCCGTATGCTGGGCGGGCAGTCTGTCCGTATGCCGAGCGCTGGTCTGAGGCTCTATTATCGGCATAGCGGCTGCGACGTGGCTCGTAGCTCTGGTAGTCGTCGTCATCATCGTCATCGGCGATAAGGCTCGCCATACGACCACGACCATTTAGCTCTTCCAAGCGGAAGTTGGGGTCGAGATATTCAGCCTCGATCTCGCGCAAAAAGCGACTTGGCAATGTATTTTCAGTCTTGCCCCACACCCTGCGTAGCTCGGCAAACGAGAGCATAGCGGCACGCTTAGCACGTGTCAAAGCCACATACATCAAGCGGCGCTCCTCCTCCAAATCGGCCAACGACTCGGCACTACGCTTCGAGGGGAAGAGTCCCTCCTCCATACCTACGATATAGACATAGTCGTACTCCAAACCTTTTGCCGAGTGTACGGTCATAAGCGTAACACGGTTGCCATCATCCTCGCTATCCTGGTCGGTCTGAAGCATAATATTCTGCATCCACTCATCAATCGTGGGCTCCGCATCGCCCTCCCTGAGGCCATCCTCCATATCGCGGTGGCACTCATCCTCATAGGTGCTCATCATCGAGAGCAGCTGGTCGATATAGTCCTTCGTCGTGTCGTTCTCGGGGCGCTTCTCCGTCTCGAGAAGGTGTAGAATACCCGAACGTGTGAGAATCTCCTTAGCAAAGTCGCAGACACCCATCTGCGTACGCATAGCAGCAAGCTCCGAGATAAGCTTCACGAAGTCGGCAACCTTACGCACCACAACACGCTCCATAGGATTAAGCTCCGTGTTGTTGCATAGATGCGCAATGGCATGCCACATAGATATTTGCTGCTCGCGGGCAATCTGCTCGATACGTGCCACGGTAGTATCGCCAATACCACGTGCTGGGTAGTTCACGATACGTTTGAACGACTCGTTATCGTTAGGATTGATAATCAACGCTATGTAGGCCAAGAGGTTGCGGATATCCTTATGCTCCAACAACGACATGCCCTTATACACGCGATAGGGAATACCACGACGTGCGAGGGCCGATTCGAACAAACCGTGCTGCTTGTTGGTACGATACAGAATCGCAAAATCGCGCCACTCGGCACCATCGCGATGCTTATCCATGATATCTATAGCCACCTCCGTAGCCTCGTAGTTATCCTCCATAACGCGTACAAGGCGTATCTTCTCGCCCATATCTGCTGCCGAAAAGCACTTCTTCTCCAAACGGCGTGAGTTATGCTTGATAAGCGAGTTGGCCGCCTCAACTATAGTCTGCGTCGAGCGGTAGTTCTGCTCCAACTTATATACTCGTGTGGTGGGATAGTCCCTCTGGAACGAGAGGATATTCTCGATTTTGGCACCACGGAAGGCGTAGATACTCTGTGCATCGTCACCCACGACACAGACGTTGGAGTGAAGCAACGCCAAGCGACGCACGATGATGTACTGCGCCATATTCGTATCCTGATACTCATCCACCAATACGTAGCGGAACTGCTGCTGATACTGCGCCAGCACCTCGGGGACATCTCTCAACAAGATGTTGGTCTGCAACAGCAGATCGTCGAAGTCCATAGCACCGTTGAGCTTACAGCGGCGGCAATACTCGGCATAGATATTTCCCGTCTCAGGGATCTTAAGTTCGCGGTCTTCGCCTGCAAGTGTAGCATTGGCGATGTATGCACCTGGCGTTATCAAGCAGTTCTTGGCCATCGAGATACGTGCCGCGATAGCCTGTGGTTTATACCTCTCCTCCGAGAGGTTCATATCCTTGATAATCGTCTTTATGAGGTTCTTGGCATCGTTCGACTCATAGATCGTATAGCTCTGCGGAAAGCCTATCTTCTCGGCATTCTCCCTGAGCAGTCGCGCAAAGACCGAGTGGAACGTACCCATGCGTATATAGCGAGCCTGAGGTCCTACGATACGCTCGATACGTTCGCGCATCTCGCGAGCTGCCTTGTTGGTAAAGGTTAGCGCAAGAATAGAGTTCGGAGCGACACCCTGCTGAAGCATATAGGCGATACGCGTCGTGAGCACGCGCGTTTTGCCCGAGCCAGCACCCGCAATAATGAGCGAGGGGCCGTCGTAGTTGACCACAGCTTCGCGCTGCGCATCGTTGAGTCCTTGTAGTATATCTTCTGTCATCACTTTCTATTTCTTCTACCCTAAAAGAGTCCGTATATCACTATGCCCGCCACGCCCGAGGCTACAATCAGCGCAATCGGATTAATCTTACGGGCCGAGCCGAGCAACGTAAGGGCGAAAATCACCCAGCTCCACACATCTATAAAGCTACGTCCCTCATCCGAGTGTGGGAAGATGAGGAGCAACGCCGCCGAGGCAATCATACCAACCACCACGGGGCGCATACCGCGCACCACGCCCTGCACATAACGGTTGTCGTGCAGGCGCAAGAAGAAACGCGTAAGAAGCAACATAAGCGTTAGCGAGGGGAGCGACACCGCCAAGGTAGCCACCACCGAGCCCAAAACACCAGCCACCTCGTAGCCGATGTAGGTTGCCGAGTTGAGTGCAATAGGGCCTGGCGTCATCTGCGAGATAGCCACAATATCGGAGAACTCGCCATTCGTAAGCCATGCGTTGCGCACCACGACCTCGCTATGTATGAGCGAGAGCATAGCATAACCGCCACCGAAGCCAAAAAAGCCAATCTTGAGGTAGCTCAACATGAGCTGTAGCAAGGTGGCAATCATCGCTGAGCCTCCTTTCCACGCACCATCGCGTACAAACATCCGACAACTGCACCCGAGAGCAGGAACCACACAGGCGAGATACCGAAATACCATACCGCAACAGCCACAGCCGCCGCTACGGCCATACCCACGCCCCTCATACCTCGCGTAAGACCAATAATCGGAGCGATGATAAGGGCAACAACCGCGGGGCGCATACCTCGGAATGCGGCATCGACAATGGCATTATCACGCATATTGCTAAAGAACATCGCCACAGCCAGAATTATCACAAACGATGGTACGATAACGCCAAACACTGCGGCCAGAGCACCTGCAAAGCCTCGCCTCTTATACCCTACAAAGACTGCCGTATTGAGCGCAATAGGGCCTGGAGCGGACTGCGCAAGGGTGAGCAAATCGGCAAAATCGCGCTCGGCAATCCAACCGCGCCTCTCTATCACCTCGTGGCCAATAAGCGGAATCATGGCGTAGCCACCACCAAAGGTGAAGGCTCCAATCTTGAGAAACGACCAAAATATCTCCGCAAGTCCACGCATAACCCTGCAAAATTATCTCGTAAAGCGGTAGTAGGTGCCGAAGGGAATCTCCTTCTTACTACGGTCGCTGAAATAGAGTTCGCCCATCTGCTCTGCACGAGGTACTCCAAAGGCCTGATGCACTGCCGTACGTGCAAGCATCGACGAAAGACCCATAGAGTAGAGGTTGAAGACCAAAAAGGCATTCTTCTCAGCAAGAAGCTTAGAGCAGCACTCCAACATATGGCAAATATCATCCTCCAACACCCACTTCTCTCCATTGGCACCACGGCCATAGGCTGGCGGATCGAGGATAATGCCGTGGTAGCGGTTGCCGCGGCGCACCTCGCGCTCGACAAACTTCACCGCATCCTCAACAATCCAGCGCACACCATCCAAGCCCGACTGCTCCATATTCTCACGGGCCCACGTCACCACCTGCTTCACAGAGTCAACGTGCGTAGTGTCGGCACCTGCGGCACACGCTGCAAGCGTAGCACCACCCGTATAGGCAAAGAGGTTGAGCACCTTAGGACGCTCGATGCCACACTTTTCACGAAGCTCCTCAACGCTATCGTAGATAAAATTCCAGTTGGCAGCCTGCTCGGGGAAGATACCCACATGCTTGAACGAGGTGAGCGCCAAGCGCATACGCAGCTGCATAGCCTTATAGCGGTACTCAACCGACCAGCGTGATGGCATCTCGGGGCGGAGCTTCCACTCGCCCCTCTCCTCGCTCTTCGAATCGCGAAGGAACGAGGCATCAGCACGTAGCCACTCTCTATCATCCATACTTTTACGCCAAATAGCCTGAGGCTCGGGACGGCGTACAACGTAGCGACCAAAACGCTCGAGCTTCTCGCCAGAGCCTGTATCGAGGAGTTCGTAGTCGCGAATATCGGGTGTTAGTTGCTTTATCATTATCTTCTAAATGTTGTTTCTTGTTCACTACAATCTATAAGCGACATGCGACACTTAGCGCAGTCGAAAGCGAGGCGGTAGCGGTGGCGACCATGCTCCAAGTAGAGCTCATCGCGCTGCTTAGTACCCTTTTTGAGGCACTCGCCAATCTCGCGACGTATGCAGTAGCTCGACTCCATAACCCTCTCGCCCGTCATCGAGGCCCTCAAATCGAGACCCTCGGCGATAGACTCCACGCCATGACGCTCATAGAAGCGACGCGAGAGCGAGTTTACGACATTATGCTGCGGTGTGAGCACCTTCTCAGGATATGGTGTTCCGAGATCTCGACGCTGGGGGCGTGGTACATTGTGCGAAGCATCGAAGCGCAAGGCTGCGAGCTTCGACAGAGCCTCACGGCGCACCTCGGCCAAGAGCTTAGCCGTGGCAAAGAGTCCGTTATCCACCACCTCAACATCCGTAACGCGGAATATGCTATCGCCACTTTTGGACATCTGCTCAACGGCCACCGAGCGCATCTTCTCGGCACTCTTCGAGGCCTCAAGCGCTATATCGCGGCGCACCTCAACGCTGTAATCATCGCTATCGGTATAACGAGCCACAACACCATCGGCACACAGCTCCACACGACAATGCGTATCTATAGCGCGACGTATGCGGCCACGCTCCAAAGCCTGAGTAAAACGCAGATCGAGGTTGCGGTACACCTCCATACCTTCACGGATACCATCCATACGATTGGGCTCTACCCTATCGCCCTCAACGCGGTTGATATTTGTGCCTATGAAGCTATCGTTAGCAACGAAGCAGAGACCATCACCCGCCACAAGCTGCTGCTTGGTAGCGATACGGAAGCCCTTACCCGCGATAGTCTTCACCTGACCGATATACTCACCCACGGCCTTAGGCGTGTTGAACGACGCAACACCTGCACGCTTGCCCGAGAGCATATACTCACCTCCATCGCGCGTAAAGCTCTTCTTGGGATCGGGCGTAAACTCCACCTCGGAGCTTCCCGATGATGAGCGGCAACAATCGGGGCGCGAAGCTAAGGCCTCGTCAATCTTACGACGATAGTAGCTAACCACATTCTTCACGTAGCCTACATCCTTGAGTCGTCCCTCGATCTTGAACGACATAACACCCGCATCGATCATATCGCCAATGCGCTCCGAAAGATCGAAATCCTTAACCGAAAGGAGGTGCTTGCCCTCGATAAGTTTCTCGCCAGCACCCGTCACAAGGTCGTAGGTAAGACGACAAGGCTGCGAGCACTCGCCTCTATTACCCGAACGTGGCGACTGCGAACGCGAAAGGTAGCATCGTCCGCTATGGCCAACGCATATCGCACCATGCACGAAGCACTCTATCTCGACATTGGTCTTCGAGCAGATATCACGAATCTCGTCGAGCGACAATGCACGCTCCAACACCACACGCTCGAAGCCGCAATCCTCGAGGAAGGCGACACCACGAGCCTCCATATTGCACATCTGCGTCGAGGCGTGCAACGCTACGGGGAGGTTCATCTCGCAGTAGGCCATATCCTGCACAATAAGCGCATCGACACCCACGGCGATAAGCTCACGCGCAAGGCGTTCGGCATCGCGCAGCTCGCTCTCGTAGAGTATTGTATTGAGGGTTACAAAGACCTTAACGCCAAAGAGGTGGGCATAATCCACCACACGTGCTATCTCCTCGGTAGAATTGGCCGCAGCACGGCGCGCACCGAAGTTACCAGCACCGATATAGACGGCATCGGCACCACACTCGATGGCAGCAATGGCCGTAGCATAATCTCGCGCTGGAGAGAGCAACTCTATCTTTCGTTTCGCTACACTCATAGTTGTATACATACTAATCGTGCAAAGATACTCAGAATTTATGAGAAAACAGCCCTATTAGCAGAAAAATATTTATATTTTTCAAGGCAAGCATACGCGGCCTAAACAGACGCAAAAACATAGATACAAAAGAGGCTGACTACAACCCTTTAGCGGAAGTAGTCAGCCTCTTGCTCACACGATATACCCACTATTTATCGTCGGGCGTATAGGTTGCATTCTGGAAGGGACAATCCTTAATCTGAGGATGTGGATCGCCTGCCGACATAACCCAGTAAGAGTCGCTGTCGTTGATCTCTAAATCACTGAAATTGCCAGCATTAGCCATTGCCGCAGTGTCATACACGCTGTAGTTGCATTTGGTCGTGTACTCGCCCTTCTTCTTACCCCAAATGTGGCCTGTATTATCCGAGCTATTATGACCCGACGGCTGCTTGAAGTTGATATTCCACCACAACTCGGCATAACTATCCATATAGCCCGCAAGGCCTCCTAAGCCGTGATCATCATCGACTTTGACATCTATATCACCCCAATTGTAGCAACCCTCGAAGCAGGCGTGGTTACCCTTCGAGATATCACCCTCCTCCATATAGCCGACCAAGCCGCCACAATGGAAACCACCGCTACTACCCGTGATATTGCCATGATTTGCACACGAGTGCACATGGTAGTTCTTCTCCTCCTGGAACTCTACACCACCAGGGTCGTTACCTATCGCACCCGCAATGCCGCCAACACCATGCGACGAGCAACTGACGTGGAGGTCTCCGAAGTTTGCACAGTGTGCAAGGCGCACACCCTGCGTGTTGTAGCTATTACCAAGGATGCCACCAAAGCCCGTGTAACCACTGTAAGAGGAGTTTCCCGAGCCCGTAATTTTACCAAAGTTGGCACACCTCTCCACGGTGATTGTGCTATGGTAGTCGCTCAGGCCCATCTGCATAATGCCGACAACGCCACCCGCCACCGCGCAGGCTTCAATCGGAGCCACATTGACACAGTAGTATACGTGAGGCATACCACCCAAGGCTCCGTTATACTTGGCGTGACCTACGACACCACCTATCTCAGCAGCCGAGTCGTTATCCTTCAACTCAGCATAATTGATTGAGTTCTTTACACTTACGCTACCCTCGATACGACCTACAATACCACCAATTTCGCAATCAGCTCCCTTCACCAAGCCTGAAGAATAGAGCCCCTCAAGAGTGATATTTCCGCCAACAGCGCCACCGACAATACCGCCGACATACTTGCCGCCCATAATCTCCGAGCTGGTAACAAAATCACGAATCGTAGAGTTGGCATCGACCCTACCGACAACGCCTCCGATATATTGCGACGATGCATCATCAGTATTGATTTTAACCTTGACAACGGGCGCATCCAACTCGCTGAATGCGGGCACCTTATCGCAACCTTTGCTCTCGAAATTCCACGGCGAGGTGTGACCCGACAATGTACCACCCTTCATATAGCCGATAACACCACCCGCACACTTAGGAGCTTTGATATTAGACGTTGGATTGGGTGTAAAGTTATATAGATCAAGCCTTACATTCTCGGCATAACCTATCAGACCACCAACATTCTCGACAGATGCCGTAACATCAGAGACAACCATCACCTCTTTGGCCGTTTCGAACAGACATCTCACATCTTTGTACGCAGCACCAACAAGACCTCCGACATTGCTCTGCCCATTGATGTTTGTCACATTCGATGTGAGAGGGCCGAAGCAGCATCTACCCGTAAAGGTTAGATAGGTAGAGGTATAGTCAGCATTGGATGCGTAGCCGACAAATCCTCCGACACTATTAACGCCCGCGACATTGCTCGATATGTATACATCCTCCATACGCACGTGCTGCTCTGGGCATTTGCTATATGTACGACCTATCAAACCGCCAACATAGTTATCGCCAGAGATAGCATAGATTATAGAGTTGTTGTAGAACTTGACATCATCGCCATTCATATCGAGATAACCGATAGCACCACCCACATACTGACGACCCTTAACCGCAACGCTGAGCTCCTTCGTAGCAGGAATCTCCAGCTCCGTATCCTTAATACTTATCGAGCTATCACGAGATTCGCCAATAAGACCACCAACGCACCAGCCACCATAAATCTTCATATTGTTGAGATATACCTCAGCCTTCGAAATCTCAATCGTGCTATCTACAGCAAAGCCCACAAGACCTCCGACACGATAGCCCGTAGTCATATCCGAAAGGTCGCTGGATTCGCACAAGATGTTCATACCGATCTTGATACCATTCAGCTTAACATCGGCATTATAAACATAGCCGATAAGTCCACCAACAGAGTCGCCCGAGTCGGATATTGTTCCGCTCAACGCACAGTTGCTAATTTCGACGATCGCCCCATCGGCAATAGAGCCTGCCAAGATACCAGCATTCTTAGCAACACCACTGATACCCAAGCAAGTAAGGTTGAGATTCTTGACAACAGCTCCATTTAATAGCGAGCCAAACAGGCCGATATTTTGTGCTATATCATCGCGAGCTCCGTTGAACGAAAAGCCCGTAGCTGTGAAGTTATTACCATCGTAGACACCCGCAAAATCGACATTAAACCAACCCTCCTCGACTGTCTTGCCACCGTTCGACGATATCTCGATATTTTGCGTCTGAACGAAGTACTTACCCGCTCCGTGTGACGGATCCTTATCAAGGATTTTGCATAAGGTCTCGAAAGCATCGCCGCTGCTAATCTGGAAGGGCTCCTCTGGCGTACCCTTACCAAATGTATTTGGGTATTCGGGCACAACCTCCGACTCCTTAACACAGCGCTCCTCAACCGTAATCACAAACTCCGAATCGTAGAGCTCTCCCTCAGACGAGTAGGCTTTGAGCAGATAGCGACCCGTAGGCAGATCCTCGTTGGTCTCCGAGTCGATAAAGAAGCGTATTGCATAGCTACTGCCGACCGTGAGCGTAGCATCGTAGATATATGGCTTTAGGCGATGCGCCAAGGGCAATAACTCCAACTTTATCTCGAAGATGTCGCCATCGACAACAGGCTCGGTCAGCACCCATAGTTTGGGAAGATAGAATGTCGAGTAGTAGGCATTGCCACCCACCTCTTCGACAATAGGTTCCTGTGGCAATACAACAGGCTCATCGAAGCTCTCACAAGCCTGCATCGAGAGCGCAGCAACCATTGCAACAATCAAGAACTTAACACACTTTTTCATAGCGTTATAGGTCTATTTTATTACTCATTAATTTATTGCGTATAAGTCCTTTAGAACTTCGAGACATTGATGATAGGATAGCTGCCCGCTACACCCTCGACAATCTCCCACATACCACCATTCGAGTCGATATCCCAACCCTTGTAGCTCGACTTATCACCAATCTGCTCGGTGCTCAAGCCCGTAGCATCCTCCATCGAGTGGTTGCCCAATGCGTTGTGGAAATAGAGGCCCTCGATATCGACATTGTTGTCTGCAGAGCTATACATACCACCGCTCCAAGCCTTCGCATCGGCAATAGAGAGGCTGCGCTGAAGCTTCGACTTATGCTTCATCTCGCCGACGATATGACCACCCGAGCTACCGCCACCAGCATTAAGACAATCCTTGATGATGATATTCTCCTCGGCAACACCTGCGATACCACCCACCTTGGTACTACCCGCCAAGGTAATAGTATTTCCATAGTTGCTACACTGCGACACCTCGACACAGTTCTTCTCGTAGGTCGTACAGGTCTCCCAAATTGAGTTCGCACTACCCAAGATTGTACTTAGGCTCGCACACACTCCCGCGATGATAGGCGCAGCACCACCACCCGTCATAACAATCGAAGTAACACCCGCAACAAACGAACACGTTATAAAGATACCCGAAAGCACCGTATGGGTAATATCTTTAGCCTTCGCCTGCTTAATCATAGTTTCGTTCAACTCTTTCTGCTGCTCGTTGATGTTGTAGTTGTAGGTAGATAGTCGGTTTGGCTCCTTGAGATCACGCACAAGAGACTCGAGGTTGGCAAGAAGCTCCTCGTTGGCAATCTTCGACTCGAAATAGCTTGGAATGAGCACGTTGTGCGACTTACGCGATAGCGACAACGTATTTTCAACATCGTTACAATCGTTAACGAGATCATCGTATATCTGCTGGAACTCCTCCTCGAAATTAATCCAACCTGTCATCTCGGTAATGCCCGTAGCAACACAAATTGCACCATCTAAGAATGTGGTAAGAATACCAACGGAAGCTGCGGCGGTAGATATTGTGGCCCAAGCTCCATTGGCTACCTCTCCCGCAATACCGATAGGTATGCAGACCAAGCTAAAGACCGCTTCGCCTGCAGCATAGACAATCGAGGCAATCTCCAGAGGAGTCATCTCGTTAGGGTTACCCATTTGGCTGAAGACACCGGCGAAGTATTCCGAAGCCGTCAGACCTCGTGTCGAGCTACCGCCCATAGCCGCAGTGTGTATGATATCGCCATAGTTCGTGCAGTAGTTCAACGTAGCACGATTACCCGCAAAGGCGATGATACCCGCAGCGTGGCTGTTATGAGCCTGAACGCTACCATAGTTCTGATTTACAGCGATAGAGCAGGTAGAGGATAGGCCAACGATACCACCAGCATAGGAGTCGGCAGTGACGATACCCATATTCACGCAGTTGTGAACAGCGGCAAAGGCACTCATAGCGATAATACCACCTGCATAGTTACCATTAGCCGTAACACGACCATCGTTATATCCACCATAGGCACCATACTGAGCCTCGCCACAAAGACCACCAACAAACTCATCACCCGTAACATCTCCGCGGTTTGCGCAGTAGCCCATAGCTACGTTGTTGTACGAATAGCCCTCATCCGAGCTATCGCCACCCGTAAAGCGTGCACTTCCAATAATGCCACCAACGCCCGAGCGGCCCTGAACATCGCCCTCGTTAAGACAACCCACAAAGCAAGATACGCCCGTACCACCAGCGATACCACCACAACCGGTATTGCCCTGACCAAGCTCCTTGTTGTGCGAAACAAACTTATAGGCACCATTGATAGATCCTCGATTCACGCAACCACCAGCGATCAACGAGTCGCACATACCGACAATACCACCACACGAGTTGTACTCCGACGACACATCACTGCTATTTTCGCAATGGTAGGCCGAGAGCATCGAGGTACGCACACCAGCACCTACAACACCACCTGCCTGGCTATGTGCCGAGATAGTGTTACGCAGTGAGCGACAACGATTTATCAACGCCTGCGATTCGTAGTCCACAATACCCAAGATACCACCAACGCCATAACTATCGGGAGCACCCTCGATGCGGCTATCGCTCACCGAGCAGTTGTCGATATAGGTAATCTTGCGCTTGCCCTCGCTACTTGTCGCAACACCCACGATGCCACCAACCGCCAAGTCACCGAGCAACGAGGCATTCTTTATTGTCAGGTTGCGCACACTCGCACCATCCGAGAAGCCGATAAAGGCTGCTGGAGTCATATACTCACGGTTGATCCATAGACCCGTAATCGAGTGGTTGCCACCATCGTAAGTACCTCGGAATGGAATACTTGACTGCCAACCAATAGGCATCCAACCATATTGGTTCGACACTCGATTCGATATCGCACGACCATTCAGATCGATAAGCTGCAGGAAGTAGGTCTTATCCGTAAATTTATCCATATAGCGGATATCGTTCGACATACTTACGAGGTCCACGACATCATCTACCGAGGTGATATAGAGCGTATCAACCTCGGTTCCCGATGAGTACATATTGAACGTGCGATTGTAGTTACTCAAAATGTCAAACTCACCATCGCGGAATGCGATACGGCAACCCAAGCCATAATCCAAGGTCTGAGGCTCGCCCTTATCATCAACACCCTCTATCTCGGCGTAAAGCAGATGATAGGTATCCTCGACCAAGCCGTGTAGCAATGAGAACTCCGACAGACCCTCGTGATGTCGATGTGTCGCACGACGCGAGATGATATCTCCAGAAGATGTCTTGATGAAGATATTTACATCCTTAACACTCAGGCTATCACATCCTTCGATTGACGGAATAAGTGTGTTATCACCCACATAGACATCGTTCGGAACATCATAGTTGGGATAGGGATTATCGGGCTCGGTGTAGCACGATGCAGCACCAATGAGAATTGCTGCGAGAAGTAGCAGTTTTAGGGCTTTCATTTTTATAGTCTTTTATTGTTTATTTCTGTTCGCAAATATATCAAAATAAAAACAAAAATCAGCTATTAAAGCATAAAAAACACAAATAGTCTAAAAAAATAGGTATTTAGCGCAAAATAGAGCGCTCTAAAAACCCCATATCGACCCGTCACGAAGTGAAGCGATAGATTTTTTTGCAGGATTACGGAACAATGTTATTAATAATGTTGTATCTTTGTCCGCAAAATAAAATAAAACGAAAGAATTATGCTTACACTAAAGCAATTACGCGATAACCGCGAGGATACACTACGCCGCCTGCAGAAGAAGGGCGTGGATGCTGAGGCTATCATCGCCCGCATCGAGGAGCTTGACGACAAGCGCAAGGCGTTGCAGAATGAGCTCGATAGCTGCCTCGCAGCACAGAACATAGCAGCCAAGCAGATTGGCGCACTTATGGGTAAGGGTGAGAAGGAGGCTGCCGAGGCTAAGAAGGCTGAGGTTGCCGAGCTTAAGCAGCGCTCACAGCAGCTTAAGGAGGAGTCGGATGTTGTTGCCGAGCAGCTTCAGGCCGAGATCGTGCTTCTTCCTAACCTCCCAGCAGATATTGTTCCCGAGGGCCGCACAGCAGAGGATAACGTAGTGGTTAAGCTCGTGGAGAACTACACCCAGATCGACGGCGATGCACTTCCCCACTGGGAGCTTGCCAAGAAGTACGACATCATCGACTTCGACCTCGGCGTGAAGCTCACAGGCGCAGGTTTCCCCGTATATAAGGGCAAGGGTGCACGTCTTCAGCGCGCACTTATCAACTACTTCCTCGACTGCAACACACGTGCTGGTTATCAGGAGGTTGAGCCACCTATTATGGTGAACGAGGCTTCGGGTTTCGGTACAGGTCAGCTACCCGATAAGGAGGGTCAGATGTACCACGCTACGGCCGATGGCTTCTACCTCGTACCTACGGCTGAGGTTCCCGTAACCAACATCTTCCGCGATGTGATCCTCGAGCAGAGCGAGCTCCCCGTGAAGATGACAGCCTATACACCTTGCTTCCGTCGCGAGGCAGGTTCGTATGGTAAGGATGTGCGTGGTCTTAACCGTTTGCACCAGTTCGACAAGGTCGAGATCGTGCAGGTATCGCACCCCGACAAGTCGTACGAGGCGTTGGACAAGATGGTTGAGCACGTAGAGAGCATCGTGGCTTCGCTCGGTCTTCCATACCGTATCTTGCGTCTTTGCGGTGGCGATATGTCGTTCACATCGGCACTCACATACGACTTCGAGGTATACTCTGAGGCACAGAAGCGTTGGTTGGAGGTTTCGTCAGTTTCGAACTTCGAGTCGTTCCAGGCAAACCGTCTAAAATTGCGTTATCGTGACGATAATCGCAAAACTCAGCTCGCTCACACACTGAATGGCTCGTCTCTTGCATTGCCTAGAATTGTGGCTGCGTTGCTCGAAAACAACCAGACTGCAGAGGGAATTCGTATCCCCGAGGTGCTAATTCCTTACACAGGTTTTGATTTTATAAAATAAGTTTATATATTTGCATTGCGAAACACTCATTAATACTTAAGTAATATGGCTTACAAAATTTCAGATTCTTGCGTTGCATGTGGTACATGTATCGACGAGTGCCCAGTTGAGGCTATCTCAGCAGGCGACATCTATGTAATTGATTCTTCAAAGTGCATCGACTGCGGTACTTGCGCAGGCGTATGTCCTTCAGAGGCTATCGCTCCTGAGGCTTAATAGTATCATTGCTTTAGAGAAAAAAGAGTGCTTCGGCACTCTTTTTTTTTATGCCTACCTCT
>JAFYXB010000034.1 GCA_017546345.1 Alistipes sp.
CCTGCCAGTGCTATTCTGCTGTTGCTGAGCAATCTTAAGGTTGCGTTTATCGATGGCTACGACCTCTATGCTGCTACCATCTATAAAGTCGAGGTGCATAATCTCATTACTCATACCGAGCAGCGACCAGAAGTCGGCAAACATCAAATACTCCTTTACCGTATTCTCAAATTGTGCATCGTTGTCGGCACTTACCAACGGGCGTGCTACCTGCAAAATCTGCTTTACGCTTTTGTCGTTAATCCTCTTTATCTCCTTGCCTAGTATCTCCTTGTTATCATCAGGGCTTACATCCACTATGGCAGTGTTGTTATTGAGGGCAAATCTAACGGGGAATACATTGTTGAAGGCCATCCAAAAAGGTACTGAGGTATGACCATCGCCGAGCGATGCTGCAAGCTTAGCTAAACATACCTTAAAGTCGAGATCATTATCAATCTTGCCACACTCTTTATATAGCTTTTGTGTCTGCTTATC
Organism: Alistipes sp.; assembly: GCA_017546345.1. Lineage (GTDB taxonomy): Bacteria > Bacteroidota > Bacteroidia > Bacteroidales > Rikenellaceae > Alistipes. The sequence goes on from JAFYXB010000034.1 coordinate 478, forward strand.
GAGCTGTGCGCAGTGCTTTGTATCGGCATAGTATGGGTGCGTTGCCTTGAGCATATTGACATATAGAAGCAAGTCCTTTTGATAGTTGTTACCATTAATATACTCACTGCTACTCTCTACAGATTCGTTGTGTAGCATTGGGATATTTTGCCCCAAGCATATAGTCAATCCTTGCAGTAGTGCTATAACTACTAATAATAATCGTTTCATAATCGTTCAGTTTTAGATTTTCTGCAAATTTACAATTGCATAAGCACCATCACAATAATTTCAGAGATTCGCGATAAACTACTCCTCGATATTACCACTATAGGTCACAGGATATTCGCCGCAAGTGAACGACATATTGAACATATCCTGGGTTACGTGGCCCTCAAGGTCCGTGATTGTGAACTTCTTGAACTCGCCACCCATGGCAATAGGCACAATATTGTCGCCACTAAGCGTCATATTCGACTCGTCACCCGATATCGCAACACGCGGTATCTCCATATTGATTGCTGGCATAAGGCTTGCAAACTTCACCTTTTTCATAAAGATTGTCATGGTGCCATCATCATTTAGTGCGTAGGCCGCCTCGACACTCTCCTTCGTAAATGTCGTGCCGTCGTTCTGATCGACAACAACATTACCAACAAATATTTTAGCCGTACCCTCCTCGTCGAGCGTAACATCCTCGAATATATCGCCACCGCACGACACGAAGAGCATTGCTGCGAAAAGCAAACTAAACAAAATTCTCATCTCTCTCATAAACACATATTTATTATAAATTAATATTCAATCTCACACCACCCTCAATAGGTCTACCCTCGGCAAAAAACTCCTCGCCTACGCTCTTGAAGTAGAACGTATTGTAGCTGCAGTTCGTAAGGTTACGGCCCCACAGCGTAAGGCTCACATCGCCCATACGCAACGTGCAGTGTGCACCAAGCAGCATATATAGAGGTTGGCTAAGGCTATTCGCCTCGTTCCAATATATCTCGCCCACGCCACGCATATCTGCACCAAGCGTTAGGCTACTCAAACGACCACGATTGAAGCGCCAAGTGTAGCCCGCAACAACCGAGAGCGTATTTTTAGGCGCATAGGGCAGGTAGCATCCTGCATAGTCCGCCACACCATCATTATAGCTACGAAAACGAGCATCCGTAAAGCCATAATCCACTGCAAGGCCTAAGCCCTCGTAGTTGTATGCTGCCGAGAGCTCAACACCAAAGCTACGAGCACGCGCCGCATTCGACATCATACGACCTGTATTGTTACCTTCGGGAAGTACCGTAACCTGCTGATTGAAACACTCGATCCAGAATAGCGCAGCATCCAACTTTAGACCCTTGATAGGCTTCAGATGTGCACCCACCTCGAAGTTCCAACTTGTCTCGGGCTTGTAGCGCGTTGCCGAGGCGCTATCGTAGGTCGTAGTGCCCACATCATCGAGATAGACACCCAAGTCCTCCATAAGGTCGTTCATCATCTTCACCTGCAAGATATCCGAGAATATCTGCGTATTGAAACCTCCTGCCTTATAGCCTCGTGTGATTGTTCCGTAGAGCGTACCTACCGAAGTGTCGTACTCAACAGCAACCTTCGGCAAAAACTCGAAGAAATGCTGACTTTCACGACCCTTAAACTCCGAAGTGAGAGGCTTGTAGCTACTCATGGTCATATCAAACATATAGTCGATCGTAGCCCTCGAGTAGTAGCTCATAGCCGAGTATTCGTAGTCGAGACGAACGCCCGCCGTAAAACGCCAACGCCCCACCTGCCAATTAGACTGATGATACAGAGCTGCACCATAGGTCGGCATTCTGAAGTCGCTACCAATAACAAAGCTATCGCCACCAATGTCGATATTCGCCTCGGGAAATACCGTATGCAAACCTTTGTTGGCATTCGCCAATATCAGCTCGTCGATACCCTGACGCTTGAAGGTTACGGGCGAGGACATATCGAGCCACTTGCCAAAAGCGAAGAGTCCCGTAAGCCACTGCCAGCGACGGCCATCATTCACATTGCGAATTACGATATCCTCGGTTACGACATGCTCGCGCTGCATCTGCTGCATCGTAAACATCGACTTGGTGCTAAAATCCTGATCGAGCGTCATGCAGTCATCCAAAAATTGGTAGCTCGTAGCACTCGACAATCGCACCTTCTCACCCTCATACTTAGCCACGAAGCCCTCTGTGATACTCAGACGCTCGTAGCGCGAGGGGTCGTTATAGGCTATAGGTTCGTAGCGCTGCTCCGAAGGTATGTAGTGGCGATAGGCATAACCGCCCTCGTTCACATAACTCGCCGTGAGGGTATTATCCAAACTCCAGCGCGACGACAACAGAACCTGAGCACGAAGACGCACCGACGCAGCATCGCCCACATCACAAAGTTCATCGGTATAGGTATTTCGAAAATGACCGCCATTGTGGCTATAGTTTGCCGCAACCGATATTCCGAGTCTCTCGGCAGGCTGCGTGTAGTAGGCTACCGAGGCGCGTGCCGAGCTGAGCGTTGCATACTCGGCCATGATGCGCACACCCTGCCATGCCATAGGCGAGAGAGTGGTGATATTCATCACGCCACCCGACGTATTGCGGCCATAGAGCGTACCCTGCGGGCCACGAAGCAACTCTACGCGACGTATATCGTAGAAGTCGAAGTCGTAGGCGTTCTTGTTCATAATCGGGATGTCGTCAATCACGACACCCATCGTGGGCTGATCTATGCGCGAGCCGAAGCCACGCACATATATCGACGAAGTTATCGACGAGCCGTAGTCGGGCTGATAGAAGTTGGGGACGACGAGCGATAGCTCCTTGATAGAGGCTATACCCTCCTCTTCGAGCCTATTCATGCTCAGCGCTGTGAGTGCGATGGGCGAACGCAGCGCATCGTCCTGCTTGAGTGATGCCGTAACCTCCACATGTTCGATATGCAGAAGCGTGTCGGCAGGCTCGACAAGGTTGAGTTCCTCGGTCGATGGATTAGCTGTTAGTAGAGATAATGTCGCTATCAATGCTTTCATGTTGCAAAAGTAGGCTATATACATATATTAATCAACTACCATTAATGAGGGTATTTAACCTGTTTTGTCCCTATATCTTTGGATATATTGCACATTTTGGTAATTTTGTCTAACTTTGCCTTATATTCAGTGTAACGAATAATTAACACACATAACAACATGAACAGATTTTTATTTTTCTTGCTTGCTGCATTGACTCTTGCGGCGTGTACGCAGAACGATGTCGAGGAGCTCGCGGCTAACCGCGCAGATGTCCCCGAAACTTTAACCGTTGGCTTCGAGGGCAGCGACACACGCATTCAGCTCAACGAGGCGCAGAAAACCGTCTGGAACGCAGGCGATGAGGTGTCGGTATTTTACAACTCTAATTTTAATCAGCAGTGGCAATTCCAGGGTGCGACCGGCGAGCGACAGGGCAAGCTCACGCCCATTCAAGATGGTGAGGGTGACAAGCGCTTTGAGGGCGTAGTTGCCATATATCCATATAACGAGTCATATAGCTTAGATACCGAGAATCTCATTATCACGGCATCCATTCCTGCTGTTCAGCACTATGCTGAGGGTAGCTACGGCGTTGGCGATAATGTTATGGTTGCCTATAGCGAGAATAATAATATTCTATTGAAAAATGTATGTGGTTGGCTTAAGGTGCAGCTCACGGGCGATGGCGAGAAGGTCGAGTCGCTCACTCTTCGCGGTAACAGTGGCGAGCAGATTGCTGGACAAGTCTTTATCAATGCAAAAGATGCTTCATCGACATTCTGTGAGTGTGATGCTGCTGCAACTGAGATAACCCTTGAGTGCGATAGCGAAGTTGTACTCTCGGATAATGCGACGACATTCTATATTGCGGTGCTTCCTCAGACCTTTGAGGGTGGTGTTACGGTCGATGTAGAGTGCAATGGCTACGAACTTATGACTCTCACAACAACTGAGACATTGACCATCGAGCGCAACCATATCAAGCCTATGGAGAGCGTAGAGCACGATGCAGAACCAGCTACTACTAATAATAAGATTTACTACACTGCAACCGAGAAGATCGAAGCCGATTGGACATTCGACTCTTTCGGAGCAAATATTGTTTATCACGAATGGAATAGCTCAACTGGAAAGGGTGTTATTATCTTTGATGATAGTGTAACGACTATTGGATATGCTGCATTTGCTATGTGCTCAAGCCTTACAAGTATCACCATCCCCGATGGTGTAACGACAACTGGATATGCAGCATTTGCATATTGTGAAAACCTTACAAAGGTAACTATTCCAAATAGTGTAATAAGTCTCGGAGAGATGGTATTCTATGAATGTGATAAACTGGAAAATGTGACTATTCCCAATAGTGTAACGACGATTGGACATAGTGCATTTTGGGATTGCGATGGCCTGACAAATATAGTTATCCCCTATGGCGTAACTGTGATTGAAAAAGAGACATTCTTTGGCTGTAATAGTCTTACCAATGTAACTATTCCCGACAGCGTAACGACTATTGGAGAGTTGGCATTCTATTGGTGTAAAAATCTGACAAGTGTAACTATCCCCGATAGTGTAACGACAATTGAAGATTATGCATTCGAAGAGTGCTCAGCCCTTACAAATATAGTAATCCCCGATAGCGTAACAACGATTGAAGATTATGTATTCACTTCGTGCGATAACCTAATAAGTGCAACTATTGGCAAAGGTGTAACAGCGCTTGGTTATGGAGTATTTAAAGGTTGCGACAGCCTAATAAGCGTATATTGCAAGGCGACAACACCACCAACTGCTGACGTTGATACAACATCATGGGGTTATTGGGAGGCTTTCTCTGATAACGATTCGTTCCGTGAAATATATGTTCCAGCTAAGTCATTAGAGGCTTACAAATCTGCACCAGGTTGGAAATTATATAAAGAGTCAATCATCGGCTACGACTTCGAAAAGGGTGAGGTAGTGGAGTAAAGACTCTTCGATGATTTTTTAAGCGACACGGGTGCGGGTGCGTATTCGTGTCGTTTTTTTTGTGTCATCCATTCTCAATGTCATCCGCCTGAATGTCATCCCGAGCGTAGTCGAGGGATCTCCTGCGCGACAATACGCTATCGTCATTGCGAAGAATTGCAACTGAGAGGCTCGCTGATCTCTATGCGCTCTATGCAATTCTGTGGCAATCTACCTTTGTCAAAAAAACTCTATGATACCCTATTCACGCCTAACAATGTTAGAAAAACTGTGGTAGATCCCCACGTCGGGGCATAGAAGGTGTCCC
>JAFYXB010000002.1 GCA_017546345.1 Alistipes sp.
AGGAGCGTCTTGCGACCTACCGCGCAACAAAATAAAATCTATATTGACGCAAATTGTCACAAGCACACACTACTTTTGCCACATAAACCTAAAAAACTATGTGGTATGGGAGTGATCTATAAGATTAATTGCGAGCGTTGCAACACGCTCTTTGAGCATCAGGCAGGCGTGGGTTTCATGTGTTCGTGTCGTGATTGTGGCGAACTGAGTGATGACAATGCACCATTCTTCTGTCCAGTATGCAATAGGCGCTACAACCCCACTGCTGAGGAGTTTTCGCGTGCGGTTGTCGAAGTGACGCATTGGGACTAAAACAAAAACTGACCAACCCCAAAGGTTGGTCAGTTTTTGTTTATTACTGCTTATTCTTTAGCAAATCGCGAATCTCGGTAAGCAGAAGCTCCTCCTTAGTAGGTTCGGGCTCTGGGGCTGGCTCAGGCTCTGGGGCTAGTGCAGCAGCTGCGGTCTCTTCCTCCTGCTTGCGGAGCGATGTAAGACGGTTGATAACCTTGATCATCACGAAGATACTCACCGCAATAATCATAAAGTCCAAACATGTCTGCACGAACGCGCCATACTTCCACAACACCTCGGGACGAACCACGCTCTCCACACCGTCAGCACCTACCTCAACGACCTCGCGCTGAATCTTGAGGGCCAAATCCGAGAAGTTAGCACCACCGAGCAACACGCCCAATGGAGGCATAATGATATCGTTAACCAACGATGTTACGATCTTACCGAAAGCACCACCAATGATAACACCGACAGCCATATCTACCACGTTACCTTTGAGCGCAAATTTCTTGAATTCCTGTATTACTCCCATAATCAATTAATTTTGGATGTTCATATTCTATGACAAATATACGAATAATTATCTTTTTTCGCAATTTTTAACAAACGTAATTACTCAAAATATAATATAGGGCAACCTCATCAAACATTAAACACTCGCAGAGGAGATGTCGTAGTAGAAAACGACAATCCGCAGCATACGGCTTGGCATACTGCGGATTGTGCGATATTGCAAGGGAGGGGGACTACCCTACTTCTTATCTATATTGTCGCTCTGGCGCTCGGTGTTGATGCGCATAAGCTGACGAATGGTCTGCGTAAGACGCTGAGGCTCGATATTGCGTTTTATTACCGAGTCGTGCGCAACAGATATTGCACCCGTCTCCTCAGACACGGCAATTACGATAGCATCCGACACCTCGCTCATACCCAATGCCGCGCGGTGACGCATACCGTATGATTTAGGTACGGCCTGCTGCGTAGAGGGCAACACGCACTTTGCAGCAACTACCCTATCGCCATTGATCACAACAGCACCATCGTGCAAGGGAGCATTCTTAAAGAAGATATTCTCCAAGAGTGCTGTAGATACCTTAGCATCGATAGAGATACCGCTCTCGACAACTACGCCGAGGTCGTGAGCCTGCTTGATGATGATAAGTGCGCCAACCTTCTGCTCACCCATCTCCTGACAAGCCTGGACAATAGGACGAAGATTTATATCCTTCTCGCTACTACGGTGGCGAAAATTGAAGATACGCGACAAGAACTCGAAGCGACCACGCTGACGACCGAGAGCGTGGAGAAACTGGCGAATCTCGGGTTGGAAGATAATCAAGATGGCGATAACACCGACCGAGATAATCTGTCCGAGGATTGTCGATAGAAGTACCAGGTTGAAGGTACGCACCAAAATCCACAACAGGTAGATAACGAAGATACCCGTGATGATATAGGGCGCACTCGTACCCTTCATAGCACGATAGATGCTATATAGTAGCGTAGCTACGAGGATGATATCAATCCAATCGACAAACGTAAAAGGTATAAATCCCATAGTAAGGTCTGTAATGCTATTCTAATATGGTGCTAAGATATATAAAATTGCCGACTTGCAAACGCATATCGGCAATTTTTCGATTTCTGCAACGTCTACCTACTCTGCGCTATCCGCAACGTAGAGCTCATCAACACGCTTAAGAACAATATCCGAGATATTGAGCGTAGGATCTGCATCGACTACCGATACTGCGTTTACAATCATCTTGTAGCGCTTGTCGGCATTAAGCTCGTTGATAGCACGGCGAGACAAGTTCTGGAACTTGTTCATAAGCACAACCTGCTCCTCGGCAAGCTGCTGCTCCTCGGCCTGGAGTGTTGTAGTCTCAGTCTGTACAGATGTCTGGAAAGCATTCATGCGTGATTGGATAGACTCACCCTTACGCTGCAACTCTTCCTGCTTCTTCTGAGCGTTGAGCGTAGTGATAAGACCCTTAGCATACTCCTCCTGAAGCTTTGCAGCGTCGTTCTGCAACTTATTGTACTCGGCAGCCAAGCCCTGCTCCTTCTTAGCCCAACCCTCCTGTGTAGTGATCATCTTCTGCTCGAAGGCCTGCATCTTCTCCTCGAGGAGCTTACCCTCGGCCGCGTAGAGCTTGCTTGATGCCATGATATACTCCAAGTCGACGAATACTACATCGCCAGATGTTACTGCCTCTACTGCGGTTGCCTCGGTATTCTCACCCTCTACAACTACTGCCTGCTCGTTATTCTGTGAGCCAACACATGCGGTAAGTGCAGCTGACGCAAAGAGGAATAGAAAAACTTTTTTCATAATTTTATACTTCGTTTTAGTTAATTTTCAATTTTCAAAACACAAAGGTACGAAAATTTATTTACTTTTGTAAAAAAATTTAAGATAATTTTAATTCCGATACCACTATGTACGAATATATAACCGGATGTATTGCCGAAGCAACCCCAACATACGCCGTAGTCGAGGCTGCGGGTGTGGGCTATATGCTCCACATATCGCTCAAGACCTACTCCGACATAGAGCATCAGAAGGAGACTAAACTCTTTGTGCACTTCGTCGTGAGAGAAGATCAGCAAACGTTATTCGGTTTCAGCACAAAAATCGAGCGCGAGTTGTTCCGACAGCTTATCAGCGTATCGGGCGTAGGTGGCAACACCGCACGTATGATACTCTCGACCTACTCGCCCAACGAGTTGCAGAATATCATCGCTACGGAGAATGCCGTGTTACTCAAGAATGTCAAGGGTTTAGGCCTAAAAACAGCTCAGAAAATCATTGTTGAGCTATCGGGTAAAATGCTCGAGTTGGGCGCATCCGAGATGATGCTTAACGCCGTGGCAAAGGGCGCATCGAACCAGCACTACGACGAGGCTTTGGCCGCACTTTCGATGCTCGGTTTCCAGAAAAGCGCCTCAGAGAAGGTGCTTACTGCCGTATTCAAGGAGAATCCATCGCTATCTGTCGAGGAGGCAATACGCACAGCCTTGAAACGTCTGTAAAGGATATTATTTCGCAAAAAGAGGTGATGTTGCAAAATAATTATTAACTTTGCACGATTATATATATATGCAGGTGATAAGATACATATTCCGAATATTGTCCGTCGCGTTCTTCATGTTTAACATAGCTTGTGAGAACCAGACCGACACGACATTAACCTCACAGCAGGACTCGATAAGCAAATATTTGAAGAGTTCGCATCAGCCACGCCTAATCCCCGAGGCCGAGGTTGGCGCATCACTCGATGATCAGCCACAATACTACTCGCAGTGGGGATTGGACATCTATCGTTACATCTCTACGATGTATGCCGAGGGTCGCGATCAGGCAGCAGTTGTTGGTAGTGGCAATAGACTAAGTATCACATATACGGCCTATATGTTTAAGGGTGGCAGCCCAACGATCGATAACATGTATGCCACGAACGACCCCAACTCCATAGCGAAGCTTCAGGAGAGTGGTCTCGACACGGAGTATGAGTGGAGCACCGAGCCATTCGAGTTTGTACTCGGCGCAGGCGAGATTCTCGAGTCGCTGGAGACCGCATTGGAGGGTTGTCGCGAGGGTGATAGCGTGGAGATATATCTTACCTTTGAGGCCGCCTATGGCAATAGCTATATCGGCAAGGTTCCAAGTAAGACATCCGTAGTGTGGTTTATCAACATTGTGAACGTAGAAAAATAGAAAAACAAGAGATAGATGAGATATTTACTAAATTATACAACCATTATTTTGGCCGCGATGCTCGTGGCCATATCGTGTATTAAGGAGCCTGAGATGTCATTTGAGCAGATCGAGCAGCAATCGCTCAAAGCATGGATCGAACAGCACCGTCCAGAGATTAAGAACAACTATCAGGAGAATGGCGGCTACTATGTAGAGGTAATCGATGAAGGCTGCCTTGATTCGCTACCAATTGCGGGCAAGGATGTATGGATTTGGTTCGACTTCACGGGTCGCGATTTGCAGGGCAACGTCTGCGAGACACGCGATTGGGGCATAGCTACACAGCAGAATACATATAACGCACACACCCATTATGTGCCAGTATATCGTTTCAGTGGCGAGGATACTTTCACAGGCCTTGAGGGCACATACCTTGCGACATACAACGAGCTCGACATCAACGGCGAGAAGTTCTCGGTGCGCTACGGCACAAAACTTCGTCTATACCTCCCCTCTTCGATTATCTCAGAGGAGGGCATTACGAGCGATGGTGGATATGAGGGTCAGTTCTCGTTGAACGCCAACAAGCCTATGATTGTAGATATGACCGTCTATGGCCACGTGACAAACCCCGTGGCATACGAGGGTAATCGTGTAGACTCGTTCGCAAATATCAACGGAGGTCTCTGCACCGAGCACCGCACAATCATCAAGGACGAGGATGAGGACGAGGCCGAGACATCAGCCTACACACGTCGCAGAACAAGCACACGCACAGACGAGGAGAGCACCGACACGGTGGATCGCCGACCATTGGAGTTCTTCGATGGCAGATGGCATCAGCCCGTAGATACATTGGCGCAACTATACGTAAACTACTCCTACACGCCTAAGCAGACGCTCGATTTCAACGCCATTGGTGCAGATACATTGATGTACCCCAATGAGAATTGCTATAGCAATGGTACAATCTATGGTGCGCAGTCGTTGGCCGAAATCGACCGCCGTATAAACGAGGCATTGCTTAAGCGTTTCGGTGAGGGTATTACATACGATGAGGTATTAACAGCAGACTCGCTAAATGTGAAGAACACGGCCAATATCTGGTATATAGGTCGTTTCTTGGATGGTTTTGTATTCGACACCAACATCGACGAGGTCAAGGAGATTGTCTTTGGCATGGTTGAGTCATCAGGCTCGGCAATTAGTTTTGATATGATCGAGCCCTTGGATAACGACTATATCCTTGCATGGAATTACTCTATTCCTACGCTACGTCGCGGTCAGTGGGCTACAATTCTCACGGTATCTACCTATGGTTATGGCATCAGCGGTATGGCGGGTTCGCACACATCGAGCTCTTCATCGAGTGATGCATATTACGACTATCTGAACTACTATAACTACATGAACTACATGAATAACTACTATGGCAATGGCTATGGTGGCATGTACAACAATGGTTACTATGGCTATAACCCCTACTACTACGGCTACACCCCAACAGTAAGCGAGGAGAGCGAAACTGTAGTAACAACATCTACCGAGATTGGCGCATATACGCCTCTGCTCTTCCAGGTATTTGTTGTAAAGTAGTAAGCAAAGTTGCACAACCGAACACCTCGAATAGTCGATATTTCGGCAGATTCCTATGGTCGTCAATACAGGATAAAACAATGAGGCTGCCTTGTGAAGAGACCCCAAAAGTTTAGACAAAAAACTTTTGGGGTTTCTTTATGCGTAAAAAGCACGATTATGGAGCACTACTCAAGTATATGAGGATGCTCGAAGATGGTTATTCAATTGACCACATTCACAGAAAGTTCGGTAT
>JAFYXB010000035.1 GCA_017546345.1 Alistipes sp.
CTACCGTGGTCGTGGCAGGGAGTGCCCCCTATGTGGCTCACGCTACCGCCGTTTTATTCCATACGGCTACGTCACCTCACGCGAGGATGCCCTATGCCCACATTGCCTCTCGGTGGAGCGCCACCGCATGATATGGCTCTGGCTGAAGGAGTTGAGCAACCTCTTTGAGGGCTACCCACGGCTACTACACATAGCACCCGAAGTATCGCTTATGCGCCACTTCAAACGCCACTACCGCGATAGTAAGAACTACATCACGGCCGATCTTGAATCGCCACTTGCAGACCTGCACTTCGACGTGCAGAGCATACCATTGGCGGAGGAGTCGGTAGATATCATAATATGCAACCACCTCCTGGAACACGTAGAGGATGACAGACGCGCTATGGCTGAGCTATATCGTATACTAAAACCTGGCGGTTGGGGCATTATGCTTGTACCAGAGGATAGAGGTCGCGCCACCACGTTCGAGGACGATACTATCACCGACCCCGATGAGCGCACACGCATCTTTGGGCAGTATGACCACCGCCGTATCTACGGCAAAGACTATGATGAGCGCCTCCAAAAAGTGGGCTTTCGCGTGGAGCGTATAGCCTACACCGAGCGACTAAGCCCAGAGCTTCGCCAGCGCTACGCCATAGGCTCAGACGACCTTGTTGTTGTACATAAAGATTAAAGAGTATGCCACTAAACAGATATTCCGATTTTCGCAAACTTATCGCAACACACTACTCTGTAACCACGCAGGAGATGGTCGACAAGGCTATACTCTTTGCCTGGCAGAGGATGCAAAACATTACGCGCTACGATAACTCACCGATGCTCGACCACGACATCGGCGTAGCCCGCATCGTCGTGGAGGAGATAGGTCTTGGTCGTAACTCTACAGTTGCCGCTATCATCCACGATGTCGTTCGCATCGCCGTGCAGGAGCACCCCGAGGAGGTGGAGGCACTAACCGCAGAGATAAGCCGCGAGTTTGGCGAGGAGGTATTGGGTATCTCATTGGCACTAAGCAAGATATCAAACATCAAGCTCAAACGCTCAAAGGAGCAGGCCTCGGACTTCCGTGATATGATTGTATCCTACTCCGAGGATCCGCGTGTGATACTTATCAAGCTCGCTGATAGGCTTGAGGTGATGCGTACGCTCGATATCTTCCCAGAGAAGAAGCGCCTCTCGAAGAGTTGGGAGAGCCTTAACCTCTACGCCGAGATAGCACACAAATTGGGTCTTTACAGCATCAAGAGTGGCTTGGAAGACCTGTCGTTGAAATATATTGAGCCAGAGGCATACAACGACATCGTACACCAGCTTCAGGAGAGCGAGTCGGAGCGTATGGCATTTATCGAGGAGTTCCTCGCACCAGTACGCAAGCTCCTCGATGCCGACGGCATAAAATACCATATCAAGAGTCGCACAAAGTCGGTATTCTCCATCTACCAGAAGATGAAGAAGCAGAAGGTCGACTTCAAGGGTGTCTACGACATCTTTGCCTTGCGCATCATCATCGACTGCCCTCCCGAGAGCGAGAAGCGCCTCTGCTGGACGGTCTTTTCGCACGTCACATCGCTCTACGTACCTAACCCTAAGCGTATGCGCGACTGGATATCTATCCCTAAGTCGAATGGCTACGAGTCGCTCCACGCTACGGTTATGACCTCGGAGGGTCGCTGGGTTGAGGTGCAGATACGCACCGAGCGTATGGACGAGGTTGCCGAGCGCGGTATCGCAGCGCATTGGCGCTATAAGGGTGTTCGCCAGGGCGGTATGGGTGCCGAGGAGTGGCTTGGTCGCCTACGCGAATTGCTTGAAAATACTACTTCAGAGTCTATCGCCCACCGCTTCGAGGCAAAGCCATCTGCGGGCGAGATATTTGTATTCACCCCGACAGGCGATATACGCAAACTCCCAGAGGGGGCAACGGTATTGGACTTCGCCTTTGACATCCACACCTCGTTGGGTGCGATATGCGTTGGCGGTAAGGTTGGCGGACGTGTTGTGCCGATAAAAGAGCAACTTAAGAATGGCGATATCTGCGAGGTGCTTACGCGCAAAGACCAGACCCCAAAGGCAGACTGGCTAAACTTCTGTGTTACGCAGCGTGCCCGCAATAAGATACGAGCATTCCTGCGTGAGGAGCGTCAGAAGTATGCCCGCTTAGGTCGCGAGGAGCTGGAGCGCAAGATAAAGAATTGGAAGATAGATGTCAGCATCGACGATAGCGTAAGCTACCTCTGCAAACACTTCAAAATCAAGCGTGGCAACGAACTATATGTCGCCATTGCCGACCAAAAGATTGAGATCTCGCAAATCAAAGATATCCTCAACTATTGGCTATCTGGTCAGGCAGAGGAGGAGCGTCGTCAGGTGGCTGCGAGTGTCGAGGAGCGCAAGCTCAAACTACGCGAGGAGCGCGAGGAGCAGACACCACGAAAGAGCGATGCCCTTGTTATCGACGAACATATAAATAATATAGAGTACAAACTCGGTCGCTGCTGCAACCCTATTAAAGGGGATGATATCTTCGGCTTTGTAACTATCAACGCAGGTATCACCATCCACCGCTCAGACTGCCCTAATGCCCGCCGTATGCGCGAGCGCTACCCCTATCGTGTTATGGAGGCACGCTGGCGAGAGGGTGCTGAGGGCGCTTTCCGCATCACCGTAGGCATCAGCTCAGTAGATATTGCGGGTCTTGCCACCACGATTATGGATGTGGCGAGCAAGGAGCTTAAGTTGGCTGTGCGCAGCATCAACTACAAACCTAAGGGCGATGGCACCGCCACAGCACAGCTCTGCGTCGAGGTGTCGAGTGTCGGTGTTGTAGATATGCTACTTCACTCACTCCGCCGCATTAAGGGCATCAAGCACGTGTATAGAATGAATTAAACAGATTATAACTAACCCCTACATATTATGAATTTCGAAGATATCCGTTGCCCTTGGGGCGACACACTCAAGACCTGTGCTATCACCGTCTGCGATTTGGATGGCGTTGTGACCTACCAGAACACTCGCTCCCGCGAGGTTAATGGCGATATGCTTGGTCGCTCGATGATGCCCTGCCACTCGGCACGCTCACGCGAGATTATCAATCGCCTTATCGCCAACGGCGAAAACAATAGCTATACAATCCAGAAAGGCGCACTCCGCAAACTTATCTACCAAACCCCTTGGTACGAGTCTGGCGATGTAGCCGGCTTGGTGGAGTTCTCACTGGAGATACCAGAGGAGATGCCACACTACATTAGAGGGTAATTAGTAGTGAGTAATGAGTAATAGTTAAAAGGCTGCGCCTTTTTAGAGAAGGGTCCAAAGAGGCCAAAGGGGCCTGAGGGTATTGATAACTTAATACGCCTCCCCTTTTGCCCTTTTAGGACCCTTAGGCCACTCAGCGTAGCTGTCGCTTGGAACAAGCGAAACTAAACAGGCTTAACGGTCTGCACTACCCAATTTCTTGTCAGAAGGGGTTAGATTTGGCCTATCGCAAAAGAATATCCCCACGGGATAGTACACGTAGTACAGCCCGTGGGGTCTTACTTTTGGGATGGGTCGAAGATGACCCCTTATCACAAGAAATTATTCTGATTGTTGCGCCTCTCGCATAGCTCTCGCCTCCTTACGTATTTTAAGCGGTGTCTTGTGTAGATACTTGCGACAGAAGAG
>JAFYXB010000003.1 GCA_017546345.1 Alistipes sp.
AGGAGGAGGACTTGGTGAAGTCGGATCGTATCGCAGCTCAGGTCTTGGAGGAGATGCTCAAGGAGGCTCCAGCCGACATTCAGGGACAGTTGGAGGATAACCTCCACTGGATCCGTGAGGCTATGGAGAATAAGCTCGTCGTAGGCTCTCAGGCTCGTATTCTCTATGCCGATTCGGAGGGTCGTACACGTATTGCCTTGGCCTTCAACGAGGCTATCGAGCGCGGCGAGATCTCGGCACCTATCGTTCTTGGTCGTGACCACCACGATGTATCGGGTACCGACTCGCCATACCGCGAAACTTCGAATATCTACGATGGCTCGAGCTTCTGTGCCGATATGGCTGTGCATAATGTCATCGGTGACTCGTTCCGTGGTGCTACGTGGGTATCTATCCACAATGGTGGCGGCGTAGGCTGGGGCGAGGTTATCAACGGTGGCTTCGGTATGGTTATCGACGGTTCGGCAGACTCTGCACGCCACATCAAGGATATGTTGCTTTGGGATGTGAACAACGGTATCGCACGTCGTAGCTGGGCTCGTAACGAGGGCGCTATGTTCGCTATCAAGCGAGAGATGGAGCGCACACCTTTGCTCAAGGTGACACTCCCTAACCTTGCGGACAAGGCTCTTATCGACCGCGTATTTGCTGAGAATAAGTAGTTTCAAACCTAAAAGATTGAAAGAGAGATGATTCATTATATTAGTGCCGAGAGGCTTACTATAGCTCGTGTAGCCGAGATTTTGACTAAGGGCTACAAACTTGCCTTGAGCGATGATGCTAAGGCTCGTATCAACCACTGCCGCGCGTATCTCGACCAGAAGACCAAGACCGTTGGTCGTCCTATCTATGGTGTGACAACAGGCTTTGGCTCGTTGTGTAACATCTCTGTTGAGGAGGAGGGCTTGTCGCAGTTGCAGAAGAATTTGATGATGTCGCACGCCTGCGGTACAGGTCCGCGTGTGCCATCGGATATCGCACGCCTTATGATTCTCCTTAAGGTG
Organism: Alistipes sp.; assembly: GCA_017546345.1. Lineage (GTDB taxonomy): Bacteria > Bacteroidota > Bacteroidia > Bacteroidales > Rikenellaceae > Alistipes. The sequence goes on from JAFYXB010000003.1 coordinate 1,005, forward strand.
CAGTCGTTGTCGTATGGCCATTCGGGCGTTCAGCTCATCACCGTAGAGCGCTTGATCGATATGTGGAACAACAACATCATCCCTGTTGTTTATGAGCAGGGTTCGTTGGGTGCTTCGGGCGACTTGTCTCCGTTGGCGCATATGTGCTTGCCATTGTTGGGCCTCGGTCACGTCGAGATGGATGGCGAGATTGTCGAGGGTAGTGTGATGATGGAGAAGATGGGCTGGGAGCCTATCACACTCTGCTCGAAGGAGGGTCTTGCCCTTTTGAACGGTACTCAGTTTATGTCGGCTTATGGCGTCTACTCGCTAATCAATGCACAGCGTTTGAGCAAGTGGGCAGACCATATTGGCGCAATGTCGTTGGATGCGTTTGATGGCCGTATGGAGCCATTTGAGCCCGATGTACACGCAATACGACCTCACAATGGTCAGATCGAAACGGCCAAGAACTTCCGTGAGTTGTTGGCGGGTAGCGAGATTGGTGCGCGTGCTAAGAAGCATGTTCAGGATCCATACTCGTTCCGTTGCATACCTCAGGTGCATGGCGCTTCGAAGGATACTATTGCCTACGTGGCAACAGTCCTCGAGACCGAGATTAACTCGGCTACGGATAACCCAACAATCTTCCCAGATAAGGATGAGGTTATCTCGGCGGGTAACTTCCACGGTCAGCCTATTGCCTTGGCTATGGACTTCTTGGCTATCGCTGTGGCGGAGCTCGGTAATATCTCTGAGCGTCGTACCTTCAGACTTATCTCGGGTGCGCGTGAGTTGCCCAACTTCCTTGTAGCTAATCCAGGCCTTAACAGCGGCTTTATGATTCCGCAGTATACGGCTGCCTCTATCGTTAGCCAGTCTAAGGGCTTGTGTTGGCCAGCATCGTGCGATTCAATTCCCTCGTCACAGGGTCAGGAGGATCATGTAAGTATGGGTTCGAATGCAGCAACGAAACTATGGCGAGTTTGCCAGAATACGGAGCGTATTTTGGCTATCGAGCTTATGAACTCGGCTCAGGCCTTGGAGTTCCGTCGTCCATTGCGTTCGTCGCAGACTATCGAGGCGATGTTTGAGGCATATCGCAAGGTTGTACCATTCGTGGCTGATGATACGGTGATGTATCCTCACATCGCATCGTCGGTTAAATTCCTTGGTGAGTATGAGCTTGCTCGTTAAAAATATCGGAACGCTTGTCGGTATTGATGAGAGTGGCCGCGAGCGTGTCGAGGGACGCGCTATGGCCGAGGTGGCTACGCTGGAGAATGCGTGGCTCTTGGCTGATGGTGGTCGTATCGTCGATTACGGCACTATGGATAATCTTTCGGAGGTCGAGGGGTGTGAACTCCTCGATGCTCACGGAGGATGGCTCTTTCCCTCGTTCTGCGACTCGCATACGCATATCGTCTATGCTGGTAGCCGCGAGCAGGAGTTCTTGGATAAGATTAACGGCTTGTCGTACGAGGAGATAGCTAAGCGAGGTGGTGGTATTCTTAACTCTGCCGATAGACTTCACGATACGTCGGAGGATGAGCTATATCGCCAGGCTATGGAGCGTATCGACGAGATTGTCGCGATGGGTACGGGTCTTGTCGAGATTAAGTCGGGCTATGGCCTTACGTTGGAGGATGAGCTCAAGATTTTGCGCGTCATACGCCGCATTAAGGATAGTGCACCCCTCGATGTGCGTGCTACGTTCCTTGGTGCTCACGCTGTTGGTCGTGCCTATAAGGGCCGCCAGGAGGAGTATGTCGATCATGTATGTCGGGATATGATCCCTGCGGTTGCTGCCGAGGGCTTGGCCGAGTATGTCGATGTATTCTGCGATAGGGGATTCTTTACGGTGGAGCAGACCGAGCGTATTATTCGTGAGGGTGCTAAGTATGGCCTCCGTGCTAAAATTCATGCTAACGAGCTCGCTATTTCGGGTGGCGTTGAGGTTGGTGTGGCTAATGGAGCTCTGTCGGTTGATCACCTCGAGTCGATGGGCGATGAGCAGGTTGAGGCTCTGCGCGGTAGTCGTACTATGCCTACGATGTTGCCTGGCTGTGCCTTCTTCCTCGGTATCGGCTATCCCCCAGCACGTAAGATGATCGATGCTGGCTTGGCTGTAGCGTTGGCTTCAGATTTTAATCCTGGCACTGCGCCTTCGGGCAATATGCGCTTTGTGGTGTCGTTGGCATCTATCAAGATGAAGATGACACCTGCCGAAGCTCTCAATGCCGCTACGCTCAATAGTGCTGCGGCGATGGGCGAGAGCAAGGATTATGGCTCGATTACGCGTGGTAAGGTTGCTAACTTCTACATTACTAAGCCTCTGCCATCGTTGGCATACCTGCCATACGCGCACCAGACTCCCGTAATCAAGGAGGTGGTGCTCAGAGGTAAACACGTTAAAACTTTGTAGGCTATGAAGAGATTTTTTAAGTTCGGTGTGGCTATTGTGGCACTTTTAGTAGTTGTGGGTTGCTGCTCGGAGTGCGCTAAGGAGTGTGTCGGTAAGGAGCAGACGGTAATTGAGAATATCCTCACACGCCGCTCTATCCGCGATTATAAGGCCGAGCCTGTATGTCGCGAGCAGATGGCGAAGGTCATCGAGTGTGGCCTTTATGCTCCCAATGCTATGAATAAGCAGACTTGGGCAGTGCGTGTTGTCGATGCACCCGATTTTATCGAGGGTGTTACGGCTATTGCTGTCGAGCAGATGCCTCGTATTGCCGAGCAGGAGGGATTTAGAAATATCTTCCGTAATGCTCCAACTGTGGCATTTATTGCGTGCCCCGAGGAGAGCTATAGCGGCGAGTATGACTGTGGTTTGTTGTCAGAGAATATGATGCTTGCTGCGTGGTCTATGGGTATCGGCTCGTGCTGCCTTGGTAGCGTGGTTCCCGTTATGAACTCCGAGGCTGCGAAGCCCTATTTGGAGCGTTTGCAGCTTCCCGAGGGTTACAAATTGTTGGTGGGTATTGCCTTTGGCTATCCCGCTCAGGAGATCCCTGCGCCTACGCCACGTGATATGTCTAAGGGCTTTTATGTGGAGTAGATAAAGCCTGAAAATAGCTATATTAGAAGTCGCTCAGCAGTTCGTGCTGGGCGACTTTTTTGTTGCGATGTCTAAATATCGAGCAGCAAAGTGGCGTGTTGGAGTAATAAATTGGTAAAAAAGGTAAAAATATCGAGATAAAATGAGAGTATCTACTGAAAAAATAGTAACTTTGCACGCTATATTCAGTTGCGCGTACAAAAAGTGTGCAATGGATGATACGAAGGATTGTAAAACGAAAAATAGATTAAAATAGTAAGTTATGTTTTCGGAGTTGATATCGTTGGAGAGCTACAATATTTTCCTTATGGTGATGGCTGTTGTCGCACTATTTGTCTTCATAGCCCTCTATTTCGTTGAGGCAGGCTATGGCTATCTCTTCAACCCTAAGTTCGGTTTCCCTGTGCCCAATAAGATTGGTTGGGTGCTTATGGAGTCGCCCGTTTTCTTGGCTATGGCGGCTTTGTGGTGGCTCTCACCCGCTAAGTTCGAGGTTGCACCCTTGGTGCTCTTCGCGATCTTCCAGACCCACTACTTCCAGCGCTCGTTCATCTTCCCGATGTTGTTGCGCGGTAACTCGAAGATGCCCTTTGGTATCGTTCTTATGGGTATGGTCTTCAATACGCTTAACGCTGTGATGCAGGGTGGCTGGATTTTCTACTACGCACCCGAGATGGGCTACTACGACGGTTGGATGTCGAAGCCCTATATCTACATCGGTGCAGCGGTATTCCTCTTCGGCTTTATCACAAATCTACACTCAGACTATGTTATTCGCCACTTGCGTCGTCCAGGTGATACGAAGCACTATATCCCCAAGGGTGGAATGTTCCGATTCGTATCGTCGGCGAACTATTTTGGTGAGTTTATGGAGTGGGTAGGCTTCGCTATCGCTTCGTGGTCGTGGGCAGGTGTGGTCTTCGCATGGTGGACATTCGCTAACCTTGGTCCTCGCTCGGCATCGTTGTACAAGCGCTACGAGAAGGAGTTTGGCGAGGAGTTTACGTCGTTGGGCCGTAAGCGCATCATCCCATTCATCTATTAGAATAAAATAAACTACATATACAATGGAAAATATGAAGGAACTAAAAGAGTCAAAGCTGTTTACGCCCTATAAGATAGGTAGCGTAACGCTCCGCAACCGCGTGATTCGTTCGGCAGCTTTCGAGTCTATGGGTAAGGATTTCGGCCCAACTCAGGCTCTTAAGGATTATCATGTTAGCGTTGCACGCGGTGGTGTCGGTATGACTACCGTGGCATATGCTTCAATCAACCGTAGCGGTATCTCGTTCAATAAGCAGCTTTGGTTGCGTGACGAGATCGTTCCACAGTTGCGCGATCTTACCGATGCAGTGCACGCTGAGGGTGCTGCTGTCGGCATTCAGCTTGGCCACTGCGGTAATATGACACACTGGTCTACGGCAGGCAGCTTCCCAGTGTCGGCATCTAATGGTTTTAACCTCTACTCGCCTACGTTCCACCGTCGTATGTCGAAGGCCGAGATTTCGGAGTTCGCAAAGGACTTCGGTAAGGCTGTAGATACGGCATACAACGCAGGTTTCGACTCGGTCGAGGTACACGCAGGTCACGGATACCTTATCTCGCAGTTCCTCTCGCCCTATACGAACCATCGTCGTGATGAGTTCGGTGGCTCGTTGGAGAACCGTATGCGCTTTATGAATATGTGCTTGGAGGAGGTTGTAAACACTGCTCGCAAGCGCGGTATGGGCGTATTGGTGAAGCACAATATGGAGGATGGCTTCAAGAGAGGTATCCAGATTCCTGAGTCTATCGAGATTGCAAAGCAGATCGAGACTTTTGGCGTAGATGGTATCGTACTCTCATCGGGCTTCGTGTCGAAGGCTCCTATGGCCGTTATGCGTGGTCGTATCCCCACAAAGACTATGGGCTACTATATGGGCTGGAACGAGTGGTTGCAGAAGATTGTCGTGACGCTTGCTGGTCAGTGGCTTATCAAGCAGTACGACTTCGAGGAGTGTTACTTCTTGGAGAATGCTAAGAAGTTCCGTGCTGCGCTCAAGGGCCCATTGGTATATGTCGGTGGCTTGGTGTCACGCGAGGGTATCGAGAAGGTCTTGGACGAGGGCTTCGAGCTTGTGCAGATGGCACGTGCGTTGGTTAACGACCCAGCCTTTGTGAATAAGCTCAAGGCGGGCGATATGACGACACGTAGCGGTTGCGACCACCGTGATTACTGTATGGCTCGTATGTATTCGGTAGATATGCAGTGCTGCCATAACTGCAAGGAGCATATCCCCGAGAGATTGTGGCGTGAGATCAACAAAATTAAGTAACGATGTGTTGTAAGAAGAATCTCGGAGAGGTGCGCCGTGGCTCAGCTTGGGCCTTGGTTACTGGTGCAGCTTTGGGTATTGGCCGTCAGTATGCCGAGCGTTTGGCGATGTTGGGTTACAACCTTGTGTTGGTCGATATCTTGGATAGTGTCGAGAAGGATGCGCTCATCATCGAGCATCAGCATAGCGTAAAGTGTGTTGCGCGTGTTATGGACTTGGCGGTGGCCGATGCAGCTCATCAGCTACATAGCTGGAGCGTTGAGGCAGGATATGAGTTCGATGTTGTCATCAACAATGCAGGCATCTTCTCGTTCTGCGACATACTAAATACCCCTGTAGAGCGTTTGGTGCGTATCATATTGCTCCACGACCTCACTCTTACGACCATGTGCCGCCTTTATGGCGAGGATATGCGTCGCCGAGGTAAGGGCCGCATCCTCAATATGAGCTCATACTCAATATGGATGCCATTCCCAGGTCTTGCCTCTTATAGCGCAAGTAAGGCCTATGTGAAGAGCTTTACGCAGGCATTCGCCAAGGAGCTTAAGGGTACGGGCGTGAGCATCACGGCACTATGTCCTGCGGGCATTGCAACCGATCTTTATGGCCTGCCTAAGAATTTGCAGGAGTTCGGTGTTAAGATTGGTGGTTTGATGAGCCCTAAGAGCTGTGCTCGTCGTGGTCTGAATGCGATGTTTAAGGGTCGTAGCATTGTGGTTCCCGATTGGTGGTTCCGCATACTAATCCCTATTTGCCGCTTCTTGCCAGGATTTCTTATCCGCCCATTGCGTAGCTTCACGATGAAGTGGCAGAAGTAGGATTTAGACAACATAGTAGCTTCAACTACTTGATAAATAAGCGATTAATGAATTAACTTAAATTTATAACAAACAAGATGAAAAAGATGTTTTTCGCTGCAGTAGCAGCTGTGGCAGCACTTTCAATGACGGCTTGCGAGGGCGCAGGCCTTGGTAAGGGAGAGATCGATACTATCTCGTATGCTATCGGTGCAGACCTCGGTTTCAACCTCAACTTCGGTATGACAGACCTCGACCTCGACAACGAGATCGTTAAGGATGCTATCAAGAAGTTCTACAAGAATGGTGATATGGAGGGCGAGGAGCTTGTTCAGGTTCGTCAGAAGATGACAGAGTTCCAGTACACACGTATGATGCCTTACCTCAATGCAAAGCATGTGCAGAGCACAATCGTGACTGATTGCCCCGACACTCTTCCTGCACTCCCAACGCTTTACGATGAGGAGTTCACACGCGAGGATGCGTCACGCCTTATCGGTACAAATATGGGTGCTTGGGTAAAGAGCATCGACCGCGAGATGCACCTCAAGAGCGTTATGCGCGCTATCGAGGATGGCCTTAAGCTTCAGTCAGAGGAGGAGATCGACTCGTTGATGCTTCTCAATACAGATCAGATGCGCGATGCTTATATGGCTTTGCAGGCAGAGCAGCAGAAGAAGGCTATGGAGGCTCGCGAGAAGGCTTTGCAGGAGAACCTCGAGGCTTCTAAGGCTTGGCTTGCTGAGGTTGAGAAGATGGAGGGCGTTGTAAAGTGTGAGTCAGGTCTTCTCTATCGCATCGACCGTGAGGGTACAGGTATCCAGGCTACAGCCGACACTAACATCGTAGAGGTAAACTACGAGGGTAAGACACGCACAGGTAAGATCTTCGACTCAAGCTACGAGCGTGGTGAGTCTATCTCATTCCCTCTCAACGGCGTTATCAAGGGTTGGACTGAGGGTATGAAGTGTGTTAAGGAGGGTGGTCAGATCACTTTGTGGATCCCTTCTGAGCTTGCATACGGCGAGCGTGGTGCAGGTCGTGATATTGCACCTAACGAGGCTTTGGAGTTTAAGGTAGAGCTTATCAAGGTTACCGAGTAATTTCTTGTGATAAGGGGCCGATTGCGGTCCCTAACAAAAAATGGCGACAATGGGACGTACGTCGAGTACTACCCATCGTCGCCATTTTTGCCGAGTGTTGCACTCGGCACCCTTCTGACAAGAAATTAGGGGCGTGGGGCTGATGAACGTGCGTGGACGTTGTCGCTTGACGCTGAGTTGTTGGTGGGGCGTAGCCCATCCCCACTAAGCACTTTAGTTCACCCATATCTTCTCCTTTTTTATCTCAAAGCGGCCTCGCATACACGCGTCGTGGAGAGATAATTCTCTATTTCTGAGAAAATTGTTGGGTCGAGAGTTGGAGATAAAGAAATTTTTGTTACCTTTGCGGCCGAATTAAGTACTTAATTATAACAAAAAGACGAAATGAAAAAGGGTATTCATCCAGAGAATTATCGTTTAGTGGCATTCAAGGATATGTCGAATGACCACGTGTTTTTGTGCAGGTCCGCCGTTTCGACAAAAGAGACCATCGAGGTGAACGGCGAAACCTATCCCGTGTATA
>JAFYXB010000036.1 GCA_017546345.1 Alistipes sp.
AGGCTGCATAAAAATCTTAAGAAGTAGCTCACGGAGCAGCTCGCCACCATCCATATTCGTGCCGTCAGCACCCTTGCTCTTAGCATCGTACTCTCTAAGCAAGCCGAGGATATTGAAGACACGGCGGTTGGGCCATCTGCCGACATTGGCCTTTAGCTCCTTGACAATGAAGCTGTTATTAGCCCTAATCTTCGACATCAGCTCGATATCCGATGGCATCGGAGTCTTCATCTTGCGCGACTGCCACATAAGGTAGTTGAGCAAGAAGAGCTGCTGGAAAAGACCAAACAGAATAGTTATCGTGAGTGTCACGGGGTAACTCTTAGGATTGTGGCCAAAATGGTCGGCAATTCGCATTGCACGCGCCACATCCTGCTTAAGCACCGCATCGTTAAGCTCGAAGGTGTTAAACTCCTTCGAAAGACCGATATACTGCTCGATATGCGAGTCGGTGATGTTGCGCTCGCCCTCACCCATCGACACCTTGAGCTTGTCTATCTCCTTAGCCATACGGCCGAGATCCATACCGACATGCTCCTTAAGCATCGCTGCCGCCTTAGGCGCGATGGTCATACCTGCCGACTTAATGTAGTTGCCGAGCCACGCATCGACCTCATACTCTCGTGGGCGTACCGACTCGAAGACAACGCCATTCTTAGCACAACTCTTATAGAATGCCGTACGCTTATCCAGACCTCTACCCTGCTCCTTATTCTTGTAGCAGATGATGAATATCGTGGAGTTCTGTGGCGATGAGGTATAGTGCTGTAGATTCTCTATCTTGGACATCTGCTGCGCCTCACGCAGAATAATAACCTCGTAGGATCCCATCATCGGCAACTGACGGCACAAGTTCACAACCTTGCCAGCATCGCTATCCAAGCCGTATACCGTAATCTGATTAAACGCCCTCTCAGCTTCGTTGAGAATTGTGGCAGCAAGACGGTCGCACAACGCGTCGATAAAGTAGCCCTCATCACCCATAAGCAGATAGATAGGCGCAAAACGACGCGCCTCGATATCAGCCATCAAGGAGTTATACGAAGCGAGGCAATCGCTGAATTTTATCGACTTAGCCATAATTAATGTGTATCCTTTGTTATTTTGAGCACGTTCTCCGTAGAGCGCGTAATACAGAAGCGATCATCGAGACGTCGGCCAACAACCCAGACGATATCATCGCCCGAAAGTAGCACAAACTGACGCTTCTTCTGGGCTATAGACACCTTCTTGTCGATAAGATAGTCGCTCAACTTTTTGCGGCCACTCATACCGAGAGGCACAAACCAATCACCATCCTTCCAACGACGTAGGCGTAGCGGGAATTGCAACTTATCGGCATCAATAAGTGCCACGTTATCACCAAGATCGTAGCTATCAATGAAGTCGATATTGCAATACTCGAAATAGAGTGCCGAGCCACCCGCATAGGCGCGTTGCATACGTCGCTCAACAAGCGTCTCGCAGCTATCATCCTCCATAATTCGCGATACCACAACATTACCACGATCGACAACCGCAACCCACTCTCGCGAGTAGAAACGACGACCCGTAGAGTCGCTATCCAATGCATGGCACAAAGCATCGACAACATCTCCCTTGAAGCCGTATGACGAGCTCAGAATTTCGTATATCACATAGTTGCGAGGCAACGAAGCTGCAATACGATCAACATACAGAGTATCAATACCATCGTTATGCTCGATGACCTCGTGTTTGATGATATCCATCGAGGCCGTAATAAACTCCTGGGCCTGGCTCAGACGCGATATGTTGCGACGCATAATCGTCGTAAACTGCGGCTTGATCTCCTTGAGCATAGGCACAAGACCCAAGCGCACCTTATTTCGCAGATACTTCGTCGAACGGTTCGACGAATCCTCTCGGAATGGAATGTGATGAGCTACCGCATAGTCGTGCAGATCACGGCGCGTAGCAAACATCACTGGGCGCACCACGCGACCAAGCTGCGTGTTGATACCCGTAAGACCACGCAGACCTGTACCGCGTAGCATATTTATAAAGAAGGTCTCGATAGAGTCGTTCACGTGGTGAGCAATGGCAATAACTGTGTAGCCGTGCTCATCGCACAGCTCTCTGAACCACTCATAACGAAGACGACGTGCCGCCATCTCCATAGACTCACCCGTGCGCTCCATCTCGCCCGTGGTATCGAAACGGCGGTTGAAGAACTCCACACCAAGGCGCTTAGCCTCACGCTCAACCAACGCCTCATCATCATCACTCTCCTTACCGCGCAACGAGAAGTTGCAATGCGCCACACCAAAACGGTAGCCAGCAGCTGCCGTGAGCGAGAGCATAACCATCGAGTCTACGCCACCAGATACGGCAAGCAACACCTTATCTTCGTGCGAAAACAGCTCGTTGTCGGTAATATATTTCTCAAATTCGTCGAGTAGATACATAATTTACAAGATATTTACTTCGGGCGATATATCCACGCCAAACTTCTCCTTAACCGTACGGCACACCATATCGGCAAGGCGCAAAACATCACCACCCGTAGCTCCACCATGATTTACTAAAACCAAGGCCTGACGCTCATGCACACCTACACTACCATCGCGATAGCCCTTCAAGCCCGAGCGATCGATAAGCCAACCTGCGGCCAACTTAACCTTCGAGCTATCGGCTGGCACATCATAACGAGGCATATCGCCATAACGCTGAGATAATGCATCGGCAACCTCGCGCTCCACAACGGGATTTTTGAAGAAGCTACCAGCATTACCCAACACCTTAGGATCGGGTAACTTGCTTGAGCGGATATCGCATATCGCCTCGCGGATATTGCGTAGTGTAGCACCACCTCGCTTCTCAACCTCGGCAATAACATCGCCATAACCAAGATTGGGACGCGCTATTTTACTTAGCTCAAACTCCACAGCAAGGATAATAGCACGACCTCGCAACGCATGCTTAAAACAACTTTCGCGGTAGCTAAACTCGCAATCGGCATTGCTTAGGCGTACTACCTCCGAAGTAGCCACGTCGAAATACTCCACAACACAGATTACATCCTTTACCTCGGCACCATAGGCTCCGATATTCTGCACAGGAGCAGCACCTACCGAGCTAGGGATTGCCGAGAGGTTCTCTACACCCCACAACTCTCGCTCGACGCACCACGCCACAAACTCATCCCAATTCTCACCCGCAGCAACACGTACCCTAACCACAGTATCATCCTCCGAGAGAATCTCACGGCCACGAGCAACGGGCGTGATGAGCAGGCCTGCGTAATCGCGCGTAAAGAGCGTATTGTTACCCTCGCCAAGCACATACCACTGTGCAGGATTTAGCTCGGCAAATATATCGCGAAGCTCCTCTGCACTATCGAACTCCACAAGGGTCGATGCGTGCTGCACAACACCAAAACTATTGCGCGAAGCGAGATTTATATCATTATATACACGTTTCATATCGCAAAGTTAAGAAATTTTTACTATATTTGAGAGTTATTTCGCGACAATTATATTTTTTCGCATCATCTTTATATTTGAAAATATTAATAATATAATCTCATACACCTATGTTTACAAAGCAAGACATTGCACAGATCGAGGCTCGAGGATTGAGCGTCGAGGCAGTAGAAAGACAAGTTGAGAATTTCCGCAACGGATTTCCATCACTTCCCGTAGTACGTGCCGCATCGGTAGGCGACGGCGTGTACCGTCTTAGCGACGAGGAACGCACCGAGGCTGTTAAGCACTACGATAATCAAGGCGCAAAGTTGCGTGTTATGAAGTTTGTACCCGCATCGGGAGCTGCAACACGTATGTTTAAGGAGCTTTTCGAGTATGTTAATGATGATAAGCGCACGGAGGGCATTGATCGTCTTATCGTGAATTTGGAGAAATTTGCATTCTTCCCCGAGTTGGCGAAGTATCTACAGCCACAGATTGACGATAAGGATGTTGTACGCAACATTATTATCGATGGCTTGGGCTATGGTGCGAAGCCCAAGGGCCTTGTAACATTCCACGCCTACAAGCAGGGAGGCCGCAAGCCTTTGGAGGAGCACTTGGTAGAGGCTGCACTCTATGCACGTAGCGGCGAGCGCGTAGCTATCCATTTCACGGTATCTCCCGAGCATCAGGCAGGCTTCGAGGCGCTACTCCATGAGCGTCAGAGCTACTATGAAAATATGTTTGGCGTGAAGTATGATGTATCATTCTCTATCCAGAGCCCTGCAACAGATACTATTGCCGTAAATCCCGACAATACACCTTTCCGCAACGACGATGGCACGCTATTGTTCCGTCCCGCAGGTCACGGTGCTCTTATCACCAACCTCGATAAGTTGGATGCAGACATCATCTTCGTAAAGAATATCGACAACGTAACGACCGACGAGCGTAAGCCCGATACCGTAGAGTATAAGAAGGCATTGGCAGGTAAACTTCTCGCTCTCCAGGCTAAGTCTTTCGAGTTGCTTAAGGCTTATGAGCGCGGCGAGGATTGCGATGCCAAGGCTGTGGCATTCCTTCGCGATGAGCTCTGTTGTCGCCTTGCTGATGGCGCATCACGCGAGCTTATCATCAAGAGCCTCGACCGCCCTATCCGTGTCTGCGGTATGGTTAAGAATGAGGGTGAGCCTGGTGGTGGCCCATTCTGGGTTAAGGACGACGAGGGCCGTGAGCAGTTGCAGATTGCCGAGTCGAGCCAGATCGCTAAGGAGGATATGCACCTCATGAAGGAGGCTACACACTTTAACCCCGTTGATTTGGTTTGTGGCGTCATGCGCTACGACGGCACGAAGTATAACCTCGCCAACTACACCGATCCTAAGACAGGTTTCATTTCATCGAAGTCAGCAGGTGGCCGCGAGCTACGTGCTCAGGAGCTTCCTGGCTTATGGAATGGCGCTATGGCCAACTGGAACACAATCTTTGTGGAGGTGCCAATCAGCACATTCTCACCCGTGAAAGTTGTTCAGGACTTGTTGCGCCCCGAGCACCAGTAGTATATATTACTATATGTATAGCACTACCGCCAAGCAAATGCTCGGCGGTAGTGTTGTTTTGGGGCTATTTTGTGTGGAGCGCTACGCTTTCGGAGAGAGCACCTGACGGTGCTTATGGGGAGCACCTCTTCTAAAGGGGGCATCCCGAGCGTAGTCGAGGAATCTCCTACGCGACAATGTGCTATGAGCGTTTTATGCGTAGCCACTTGTCTATTTTGAGGAGATGCTTCGACTTCGCTCAGCATGACATTCATGCACAACAAACGCAAGAGCGCAACATGGCTAAACGCAAAGCGTCCCCCAAAGCAAGCTCTGCTTGCGCCCTCAAAAGGGCTTTAGCCCGCCCTCATACACCCCAATATCTCAGC